>JBKHCI010000004.1:0-53219 GCA_046541915.1 Desulfonatronovibrio sp.
ACCTGAATGGGGTTCAGGGGGTCGGAGGTTCAAATCCTCTCATCCCGACCATAAAATTTCAAGGGTTACGAAATATTTCGTAACCCTTTTTTTTTTGCAGAAACACCCCCACGGGTGAAGACCGGCAAAGACTATTCAGCCCTGCCGCAAAAATATTGTTGAACTGGCAGTAATTTTTGACTAAAGGCCATTTATTGACCAGGGTTTTAGCCGGCGGGTTTTCCATCAGCAAGCAGAACTCGCCTGGCAGAAAACAGCTAACCAGAGAAAATCGGGAGTCACATGAAAAACGAATTGCTGAACAGATTGAACTCGCGCCAGGCAAAGATCGGTATAATCGGCCTGGGTTACGTCGGGCTTCCTCTGGCCCTTCGTTATCTTGAAGCGGGATATCAGGTCCTGGGCATGGATATTGACCAGAACAAGACAGATATGATCATGTCCGGTAAGAGCTACATAAAACATATCCCGGCGGAGCCAATAGCCAAAGCCAGACAGTCAGGCAAACTTGAGGCCACTACTGACTTTTCCAGATCAGCCCGGGCTGACGCGCTGATCCTCTGCGTACCTACTCCCTTAAACAGCCACCGCGAGCCTGATCTGAGCTATGTAATCTCGTCTCTGGAGGAAGTTCTGGACTATCTGCGTCCGGGGCAGGTTATTTCTCTGGAGTCCACCACTTATCCCGGAACCACCGAAGAAGAGCTGCTCACCAGGATTGAGCGCAAGGGCTTTAAAGCAGGCCGGGATATTTTTATTGTCTATTCTCCTGAGCGCGAGGATCCAGGCAATCAGAATTTCAACACCAAAACCACTCCCAAGATCTGCGGAGGGGTTACACCGCACTGCATGGAAGCAGGGCTGGCCCTTTACGGCCAGATAATTGACCAGGTTATCCCGGTCTCGTCAACCAGGGCGGCAGAGGCGGTCAAGCTCATGGAAAACATCTTCAGAAGCGTGAACATTGCTTTGGTCAACGAACTTAAAACAGCGTTCATGAAGATGGATATTGATATCTTTGAAGTGATCAGGGCGGCCTCTACAAAACCTTTCGGCTATATGCCCTTTTATCCCGGACCAGGCCTGGGAGGACACTGCATACCCATTGATCCTTTCTACCTGACCTGGAAGGCCCGGGAATACGATGTGGCCACCCGTTTCATAGAACTGGCCGGAGAAATCAACACTTCCATGCCGTCTTTTGTGGTCCAGCGGGCTTCGGAAACTCTAAACCAGCATGGAAAACCCCTGAAGGACTCCAGAATCCTGCTTCTGGGACTGGCCTATAAGGCTGAAGTGGATGACGACCGCGAATCTCCTACCTACCGCATAATGGAACTGCTGGAAAAGCAGGGCGCCCGGGTTTCATATAATGATCCTTTTGTGCCTGAGATCAGACCTTCCAGGGAATATTCTCAGTATGCCGGCAGGAAATCCAGCCCGGTAAGCGGAGATTATGACCTGATTATCTTATGTACAGCCCATAATGAATATAAGGACATCGAGCCCGGCAGGCTGAAATCTCCGGTTCTGGATACCAGAGGGCTCTGGCCGGAGATGCCGGGTAAAGTTTATAAGGCCTGAGCTAAAAAATGCGCCTGAAAAATATATTTGCAGGCGCAGAAGCAGCAAAAACCAAGTCTTTAAGTAGTTTTCATCCGGAAAGTCTTTCCTTCCGGATGAAAACTAAGTAACCCCTGCCTGTCACACTCCAAGCCTGGCCACATAAGCAGCCATATCCGCAAGACGGCAGGAATACCCCCATTCGTTGTCGTACCAGGCCAGCATCTTGGCAGTTTTTCCCTTTCCACTCATAATCAAGGTAAACTCCTCGTCAATAACGCAGGAGTTTGCTTCCGCAATAAAGTCCGAGGATACCATGGGCTCCCTGGTATAGGCCAGAATGCCCTTTAAACTGCCATTGGCAGCTTCTTCAAAGGCCTTTCTGTAATCCCTGGTAGAAACGCTTTTTTCCAGCATAAGAGTGCAGTCCACAACAGATACTGTCGGGGTGGGCACCCTTAGAGAAAAACCGTCAATCCTGCCTTCAAGTTCAGGTATTACCAGGGCTACTGCCTTGGCCGCCCCGGTGCTGGTGGGAATGATATTGCAGGCTGCCGCCCTGGCCCGGCGCAGATCCTTGTGGGGCAGGTCCAGTATGCGCTGGTCATTGGTATAGGCATGTACTGTAGTCATGGTTCCGTGGTCGATTCCAAAGTTATCCTGAACAACCTTGGCTGCCGGAGCCAGACAGTTGGTGGTGCAGGAAGCATTGGAAATAATATGATGCTTTTCTGGATCATAGTCTTTTTCATTTACTCCCAGGACCACGGTGATATCTTCCTCCTTGGCCGGGGCGGAAATTATAACTTTTTTGGCTCCGGCCTGCAGATGCTGCCGGGCCTTGGGCCCTGTGCGGAAAATTCCAGTAGATTCCAGAACGATATCCACTCCGGTATCACGCCAGGGAATCTGGGTAGGGTCCCGTTCAGCAAAACTGGCAATCTCCCAGTCCTCCACCATGATTTTATCACCTTGGACCTGGACCTTATGGGGAAATCTGCGATAATTGGTATCATATTTCAAAAGATGAGCATTGGTTTCAATGTCGAAGAGATCATTGATGGCTGCTACTTCCAGGCGATCCTTATGCGTTTCCAGGATGGCCTTGAGCACCTGCCTGCCCACCCGGCCAAATCCGTTTATTCCAACTCTTATTTTTTCCATTATTACCTCCGTTGTATCGCTGCTTGATCAGGATGATCCAGATTACCGGAATCTTTCAGAACATAGCTCTTTAGAAAGCAGATTGCTTCATGAACATGGCTTAATCTTCAAAAAGTCTGTATTCAAAAGCCTCCTGCAGTTCAAAGTCCATTTTCAGCTTCTGGTGCAGTGTGGCGTTTTCTATGGCTATGGCGCTCAAATTGGCAACAATGGTCATAAATTCAATCTCATCGTCTGAAAAATCGCGGCAGGTATCTGAATATCCCCGAAGTGCACCAATTGCCTTTTGCTCAACCTTGAGAGGAACAACCACCACAGAGGCAATGCCTTCTTCCCTGGCCTTTTCAGGATATTGAAACCTGGGGTCTGAGCAGGCATCTTGAATGGTTACATTTTTACCGGTCAGGGCTTCACGGTCCAGTCCGCTTTTTTCCACTTCAACCGCTCCCTTGCGTACATACCCCTTGCTAAGACCATAAGAAGAACCAAGCAGAAGCCTTTTGCCTTCCCTGTCCAGCAGCCTGATGGAAGCAGCCTTGAGATTCATGGCCTCTGTTACCTGGCGGGCGATCACCCTGAGCACCTCAGCAGGGTCCAGGCTGGAGTTAATTACCTTTGCCACCTCATAGAGGGAGTGATAATAATCTTTTTCTTTTCCGTTCATCCGCGACTCTCCTTGCAGGTTGGAAGGTTGGTTCAAAATATCAGTAAGCCGGCTTCCAGGCCAGTTTTTGCCATCTTTTAAATATCTCGTAAGCCTGATCACGCATTATCTGGGATGTCTTGATAATCCTTTGGTCCCCGGGCTTCTCCATCTCCTGATAAAAAAGATAATCGTCAAAACCGATTAGTCCAGCATCGTGTCTGGTGCAGGCGTAATACAGGTTTGCGGGTCTTGCCCAGTATATGGCTCCCAGGCACATGGGACAAGGCTCGCAACTGGAATACACAGAGCAGCCTTGCAGGCTGTATGATCCAAGTTGTGCACAGGCCTGCCGAATGGCGACAATCTCAGCGTGAGCAGTTGGATCATTGGTCAGGATAACCTGATTATATCCCTGTCCGATAACCTGGTTGTCCTTCACCACCACCGCGCCGAACGGCCCTCCATGAAGCATTTCCAGATTTTTCTCTGAAAGGGCAATGGCCTTCTCCATGAATAATTGAGCTGCCTGTTCAGACATATATCCTCCGCTGCCTCCCTGCTTTTCCAGCAGGCCTGATTTTCATCTCTTGTTTCATTTTAATTATAAAGTTACAGTTTGGAGTTTGTTTTGGCAATATAAATCCAGGCGGTTTAATGTTTGGAATATTGCTTTGACTTACCAGCATCTACCTGAATTCATTTAGATTATGATTGAATTTGCCAGGACAGACTGCAGCAGTTTACAATACTTTCCGACCAGCCCGGTCAATGCCGGATCATAGAGCGTATTGTTTGGCATGGCTGTTTTCTGCCCGGGAACACAGCAATTAATCCAACCACAGAGGCTACTGGTGATTAAAGAAGAAAAAAAAATATACCTGGTGGGCTGCGGTCCCGGTTCCAGAGAATACCTTACCCTCATGGCCTGTGAAGTTGCAAATAACGCAGAAGTGGTTGTGGGTCCTCAGAAGTTCATAGATTTGTTTGATTCCATATCCGGGCTTATTTTGCCGGTTAACAAAGATATCAATCTTATTTTGGACCATATTGCCAGGTATTCAGCAGACAGCAATATTGCAGTTTTGGTTAGCGGCGATCCCGGATGTTTCAGCTTGAGTAAATTGATCATTGAACGCTTCGGCGCAGATAACTGCCGGGTAATACCCGGCATAAGCTCGGTCCAGCTGGGGCTTGCCAGAATCGGGCTGGCATGGTCCAATGCCAGGGTGTTGAGCGTGCATGGACGCAAGGCTACTCCAGCCGCAAACACTCTTTTTGAAACCAGTCCGTGCGTAATTCTTCTGGGAGACAGTCTGCAGTGGCTGCAGCCGGTACTGCAGCACAAACCTTCAGGCTGGTCAATATTTCTCATGCAGGACCTGGGCTTGCCCACGGAAAAGATCTCAACTGTCAGAACAGATAAGGATCTCACGCAGCAAATATCAGCCAGTTCACTTTTAGTTTTTGTACATCTTTGAAAGATACAGGATTGAAACCCAAGCCATCATCTAAGGAGCGTAAATGACTTCAGCCATTACAAATCCGGTTGATACCTATGTAACCCCGGAGACAGATTCCCCCGGCCTGGTCCGCAAGGTTCCAAGCCTTTATTTCTATTTCCGGATGCTTGGAACTGTTTACAGGGCCGCGCGCAAGGCGGGCAAGGGCATATATACCTCTGAAGAATGGATTAAGAGCAGCCTGGAGATAATTGCTTTTCTTGAAAACGCTGGCTGTCGTTTTTTTGTGGAAGGCAAAAAGAATTTTATCGATCTTGACAGTCCCTGTGTTTTTGCAGGCAACCACATGAGTACTCTGGAAACTTTTGCCCTGGCCTCTATTATCAGGCCCCACCGTGCGGTTACTTTTGTGGTCAAGGACAGTCTGGTGCGCTATCCGCTCTTCGGCAGGGTATTGATGTCTGTATCCCCCATCGTAATTTCCCGGAAAAATCCCAGGCAGGACTTCAAAACAGTTATTGAGCAGGGAATGAGGACTCTTGACCAGGGGACCTCAATTGTCATTTTTCCTCAATCGGTTCGCACGCCCACAATTGATCCTTCCAGATTCAATTCCATAGGTGTAAAGCTGGCCAGAAAGGCAGGCGTGCCGCTTGTCCCTGTGGCCCTGAAAACAGACGCCTGGGATATTGGCTGGCCCATTAAGGATTTTGGGCGTATCAGGCCCAGCCGCAATATTCACTTCTCCTTTGACCGTCCCATGAAAATTGAGGGCAGGGGCAGGTATGAACATCAGGAAGTTATAAACTTTATATCAGGCAGGCTTGATCAATGGAAAAAAGATAAATAACCCGGCATCCAAGTCTTTATTTTTTGCAGTCAGACACTTCATCCGGTTTTCACGGATTCTGGACAGGCCGCTTGTGCGCGCTGCCGCGACCTTTTATTCCAGCGTAAAATCCACTTCCAGACGGTCCAGGTTGACTTCTCTTAACTGTACCCGGACCTTTTGCCCCAGATAAAACCTTCTGCCTGTGCGCTTGCCTATCAGATCCTGTTTTTCCGGGCGAAAAAGATAATAATCATCATTAATAGTTGACAGCCTGACCATTCCTTCGGCCAGCACGTCTTCAAGTTCCACCCAGAACCCGAAATCTGCCAGAGAAGATATGACTCCTGTATATTTTTGACCGATCTTGTCCTTAATAAATATTATGGTGGCCCTTTTGAGTATTTCGCGTTCAGCCTTCATGGCCACTCTTTCCAGAGAGCTTAAAGACTCGGCAATACTTTTCATGCTTTTGTGCTTTAATTTGGTTTCGTTTCCATAACCAAGGGCCCCCTTAAGGGATCGGTGAACCACAAGGTCGGCATAGCGCCGGATAGGTGAGGTAAAATGGCAGTATGACTCTGAAGCCAGGCCGAAATGACCTTCATTGTCCGGCGAATATTTAGCCTGCATCATGGACCTGAGCACCAGACGGCTGACCAGAAACTCCAGGTCATACTCTCTGGCTACATCAATAAGTTTTTGCAGATTTCCCGGATCACGCTCTTTGGGAAGTTTTGAGCCAAGGTCAGTATTGGACAGAAGCTCAAACAGGGAATCAAGCTTGTCTTTATCCGCCGGGGGATGAACTCTGTACAGAAACAGGGCTTCCTTTTCCTGTAGATATTCCGCTACTGCCTCATTGGCTGCAAGCATAAACTCCTCTATTATCTGATGAGCAAAATTCCTTGTCCTGGCCTGTATCTCCAGACCTCCATCCCTGAGATTAAGCAATACTTCCGGTTCAGGAAGATCAAAATCAATACTTCCGCGTCTGCGGCGAATCTCCAAGAACTGGCGGGCCAGAAAGTCAGCCTTTTTCAGCATCGGCATAACCATCTTAATTTCCTGAATCACTTCCTGGCGATCAAGATAAAGCGCCTGGTTAACCTGATTATAGGTCAGTCTTTGCTGACTCCTGATTATGCCCGGATAAAACTTTGATTTCTTTTTTTTGCCGCTGGCATCAAAATGCATCTGGGCGACCATGACCAGTCTGGGCGTATCCGGATTCAGGCTGCACAGGCCGTTGGACAGATTTTCTGGAAACATGGGCTCGACTGAAAGGGGAAAATAGTATGAATTTCCGCGTGTCAGAGCCTCCTGATCCAGCCTGGAACCCGGGCGGACGTAGTGAGACACGTCAGCTATGGCCACATACAGGATAAAACCTTCACCATCAGGCTCGATACAGATGGCGTCATCAAAGTCTTTGGCCTGTGCGCCGTCAATGGTTACGAACATCTTGGAACGCAGGTCCTTCCTGCCTTTAAAATCATCCTTTCCAGGTTCTCCAGGCAGATTGGCAGCCTCTTTCAGCACACCGGCAGGAAAGGTTGTGGGTACCCGGTGATTAAGCTTGACTATCTCCTCCTGGACGCTCAGGTCATGTTCATTCCCCATGACCCTGACCGCCCTGCCGGCCCAGAGACTGGTTTCCATCTGTTCCAGAGGCTCGGCAATGACCATTGTATCCTTGTCCAGCTCTTCCTGACCTGCATCCAGAACCAGGGAAAAATTCAAATGCGGATCAGCCGGCCTGGTCAGATAATATCCGGTGCCCATGGGCTTGATCACCTTGACCGGTATTTGCTTGGTGCCCCGCTCTATGATGCTGACTACTCTGCCTTCAGGATTTTTACCTTTCTTTCCTGGCAGGGTAGCCACAAGTATGGTGTCTCCATGCCAGGCGTCCTGAAAATTCCTGGGATGAATAAAGATATCTCTTCGTCTTTTATCAAAGGGAATGGCAAAACCCACCCCGGATCTCTGCACTTCCAGAACTGCCTTTTGTACCGGCAGTTCATCCACCAGACACCAGGTCTTTCTGGTCTTAAATATCCTGCCCTTATCAGCAAGGGACTTCAGGATATGTCTGAGGCGTCCGTTTTCTTTCTTGCTGAGGTCCAGGCCGTCTCTGATTTCCCTCTGGCTTAGGGGCTTATTCATTTCTTTAAAAAAATTCAGTATTGTTTTCTGATTCATTTTACTCATTTTGTTTCTCTTTTTGTTTGGTATCTGTCTAATTTTGTTTACTGCTTACAGGCATCAGCCAGCTGCGCGGTGATGTTCCAAGTGCTGCGAACCACGGCGGAAAGCTTTGCAGCATAAAAAACCGGGATTGGCTCCAGGATTAAAAATTGGGGACACAGATACAACTCTATTATCTTTTTCCAGGCTGTTTGTTGCTGTCAATGGTTTTCATAAATTCATTTTCCTGCATATCAGCGATTGCTGGCCTGATAATAATCTCCCAGACACGCAGCAAAGCAGGCGAGGTTATTTTTACCGCGTCCTTGGATGTGCAGATTATATCTTTGACTCCCAGTTTTTCTGCCAGAACTGTCATCTCCTTCAATGTCTCGGGTCCGAATTTATGATGATCCGACAAGGCCATGTGACTGGAGGGAGCGTAACCCAGAAAATCCCGGGCCGATAAAACTATTTTTTGTGGATTGGCTACTCCGGTCACCAGCAGATATGGTCTTTGGGCTATATCAGCAGCAATCTGACCGGTATCAAGGTTTTTGACACCCTGAACCTGCATGTCCAGGTAAAACACCGGACACTTTTTTAATTCCGCTTTTTCAGCAACCAGATCCTTAATCTCACCGATACTGCGTCCCCATAAATTTACAAGGCAAATGTCAGCTCGTCCCAGGGCTCTCTTATCTTCACGCCATAATCCTTGGGGAAACACCTTATTCCAGCCTTCTTGCAGGTCATAAGGCGTCAGCAGCACAAGGTCCAGGTTTCGGTTTATCTGTACATGCTGAAACCCGTCATCCAGGATAAATATATCCGGTTTTAGCTTTTGCAATGCCCATGAGGCCCCGCGAACCCGTGCCGGATCAACAACAACATCCGCTTTACCAGCCAGAGTCCTTGCCAGAAGCAAAGGTTCATCCCCGCACACACCAGGATCATCATCCGTGCTCACCAGATGCGGATATTTTTTTACTCCGGATTTATATCCCCTGGTCAGAATAACCGGTTTTCTGCCTTTTTCAGCAAAATTTTCCGCCAGAAAAGCGCATACCGGAGTCTTGCCGGTTCCACCCATGGAAATATTGCCCACGGACACAACCGGAACAGGCAACCGGGCTGACCTGCGCTTTCTTAACTTTAGACACAGTCGTGAAGCAAACCCGTAAACTTTCCCCAAAGGTAATAAAAAGAAGGCATCCCGGACTGCGCGAAAATTATCCGGCAACCTGCTCTGAATATAACCTTGGTAATTATATATCATTTATTTTCTGCTTTGCTGCACAGTTTCCTGAGTCATGCATTGAATTTCATTTCAGGCCAAGCTTTCTGCGCAAGGGATTGGTCCACACGACCATCTTTCTCCACATCCTTCGCCTGGCCCGCGCCGCATTGGCAATCCTGAGCATTTTTTTCTTATTAAACCTGTCAGCGCAGTATAAACCGAAAAAAGGTTCCTGCCACTGGCCAAGATCCAGCCTGGCCAGATCTATTGCTCTTTCATAAAGGGTAAGATTTGTTTTTATTCGTGACCGGTTCAGATCAATAAGGTAAAGTCTGTGTTCACCGCAGTGCTCTGCCAGCAGAAAATTGCTGAGATTCAGGTCCCTGTGCCACAGTCCGCTGTCATGCATATCTCTGACATAGGCTGCCAGATCATTGAGCATTTCCTCCATTGCCAGTGGTCCTTGAGGGAGACTGGACCTGTATTTCTTTAAATCCATTCGCCCGCTGATTACCTCTGTTACGTAAACATTTTGAATAACAAAGCCAAATTTCCTGTGTTCAGCAACTCCCAGAGGAACCGGAGTCAGCAGGCCATGTTCAAGCAGATGCCGCGCCGCCCGGTATGACTTCATAGCCTTGGATGGCTTGAATGGGCTGAAAAGACGCTGCACCCCCCTCCACCTGAAACACTTAACCACCTGGCTGGGCCAGGGAAATTCATGGCCAGGCAAGAGATTGGTTTCTACGATCAGATTCGGCCTCTCCTTGTAAACAAGGGCGCCTTTTCCAGGGACGTTGCCTGAAACGCTGAAAATCCGCTCCAGGGCCGGGATGAGTTGCGGATGCCCTGCGCAGACCAGGTTTTTACTTTTTAAGTATTCAGGATGATAGGGTATAGATAAATTTTTCAGCTTATTCATTTTTTTAAATATTCATAATACTCACCCGCCTGCCCGGGGTTCTTGTTTCAGATGCCGGCCTCCGGCTATGCGGTATATTCATCAGCCTTTGCCCTGCCTCTGCTTATCCCGAAGATATCTTTTTATCAAGCTGGTTTATCCCGGAGTTCTTTATTGTATTCAAAAGTCCTTCATGGAAACATAAAATCTTTTTTTCGCTTTTCACCTGAGACCGCGTGCTTGCCTGGTCCGGCATTCTTTCTAAGTACCAGCCCAGTACTTGTTTTTTTTATTTTTTTCACATAAACAAAACTTAATGTTTCACGTGAAACATTCCTGCAAGACAAAGGAGGGGGATTGAAAAACGTCATTGTCATAGCTAATCAAAAAGGCGGAGTAGGAAAAACCACCACAGCTATCAACCTGGCAGCTTCAATTGCTGTTATGGAAAAAAAAGTACTGCTGGTTGATTGCGATGCCCAGGCTAACGCGACCAGCGGCCTGGGACTCAATAAAGATGAAGTAAGCAAAGGGCTATATCAGGGACTGTGCAATGAAAGCGGCTTTAAAGATATTGTCCACAACACTGACCTGAAATATCTTGACATCATTCCGTCCACCCAGGATCTGGTAGGCGCTGAAATCGAATTAATAGAAAAAAAAGACAGGGAGTATTATCTATACAACCTGCTTAAAAATAACCTTAACAACTATGAATATGTTATTCTGGATTGCCCTCCTTCCCTGGGAATTGTCACCATCAACGCCCTTTGCGCAGCACAGAAACTATTAATTCCTCTGCAATGTGAATACTACGCCCTGGAAGGAATCGCTCATTTATATAAAACTTATGAACTGGTCCGGAAAAGACTGAATACCGAGCTTGAGCTTTTAGGTGTTGCGCTTACCATGTTTGATAAAAGAAACAAATTATCTCACCAGGTTGCCAGGGAAGTCAAAAATCATTTCGGACAGAAAGTATTGAAAACAATTGTCCCTAGAAACGTCAGGCTTTCCGAAGCTCCAAGCCATGGCAAACCAGTAATATCTTATGATATAAGATCAACCGGTTCCCATGCTTACCTTGAACTTGCCAGGGAGGTTGTAAAACTTTGCGGCTGATGAATAGAAAAAATCAAGAAGTTATCCAGCATCATGTTTTTCAGTTACCCGGCTTTACAGGTATAAGGAGTGCACTCATAACAGATATGATCCTTAAAATGTTTCTTGGTGACTCTGAAATTGCATTGCTGACACTGAAAGGAAACCATGCCTCCGATATTGGCAGCTTTTAATACAAACTTTCTGGGATTATCCTCTGACCAGTCTTCTGTATAAGATCCGCAATTATCGCATTTAACGGTTTTTTCTTCAGGATAGTTGAAATCCCAGTATGAGAAAAAAACTTCCCAGTCTTTTATCGGTTCAGGCCTGGTTTCTGTCGAACCCTGAGAAAGTCGGCCTGGAAAAAGAATTGACTCCAGCTCTTTCTCATTCTCGTACCACTTGTCAGCGGCAATACAGACGCCCATGAGCTTGCCTGTTTCGTTATATAAAGGTTGTACTTGCTTACTAAAAATCATTTAATTCTCCCTGAAGTAAAATTAACAGATATTTCTGTGCCCCGAGTAAATTTGAAAAATTGTTAACCGGTTTATTTCCTGCCTCAAGCGGAAGGCTCGCTGGCTGTAAAATCAGAATACATGCCTGATATGCGTCACAGCCAGCTGTCTGCCCTGCAGGGGTTACAGAATGCTGTAAACCTTTTCTTTGTGATTATTAATGGCATACCCGGAAATGTCAAAAAATATAACTGTCATTCGCAAAAAGGACTAGTACATGAAAGTTGAGAATAAAGGACTTGGCAAGGGCCTGGACGCATTAATAAAACCTGACTTTTATGAAGAAAACGTAAAAGCTTCGGACATTTCAAGCATTAGCGTAAACAAAATAGAACCCAACAAAAATCAGCCAAGGACACTCTTTGATGATGAAAGAATAGAGGAACTGAGTGCTTCAATCAAGATGCAGGGAGTGCTTCAGCCCATTCTGGTCAGAAAAACTGATCAGGGCCTTTACCAGATTATTGCCGGGGAAAGAAGGTGGAGAGCAAGCATTATGGCCGGGTTGAAAACCATTCCGGCTATTGTGAAAAATTACAGTGACGCGGAAGCCCTGGCCATAGCCCTTATAGAAAACCTGCAGCGTGAAGACCTGAATATCATGGAGCAGGCCAGAGCTTTGGACAGACTGAAAAATGAACTGAAAATAAATCAGGAAGAACTGGCTGACAATATTGGGAAAAGCAGGTCACATCTGGCCAACACGTTAAGGCTGATGAATCTGCCTGAGCAGATTCAGAACCTGATCCAGGAAGGAAAGATTACAGCAGGACACGCCCGGGCGCTTATGGGACTGAAAAAAGATGATGATATGCTCAAAGTATCAAAGGAAATTATCCGGAAAAACCTCTCTGTCAGGGCAACGGAAAATCTTATAAAATCCATATTAAAACCATCTAAAAAAACCAGCAGCCTGGTAAAGCAGGACATGGAGCTGGCCCGGGAAATGACCAATAAGGTCAAAGAGAAGATTAACAAGGATCTCAAGGTAAAATTCAAGGGTTCCAGGGAAAAGGGCCAGCTGGTCATAAGCTATCAGAATCCGAAGCAGCTGGAAGACTTCCTGAAAATTTTAGAAAAATAATAACTGTTAATAGATCAAAACAAAATGCAAAATAAAATTTTACAGAAAATCAACAGAATCAATAAACAAAAAATTGTTATCTTGGGAGATATTATTCTGGACCATTACCAATGGGGAGAGGTTAACAGGATATCTCCAGAAGCCCCTGTGCCGGTGGTGTATGTGGGAAAAGAAACTTACCGGCTGGGAGGAGCGGCAAACGTTGCCAGAAACATTAAAGCCCTTGGTGCGGAGCCTTACCTTATCGGGGTTGTGGGCCGGGATAAATACGGGGAACAAATAACAGGGCTGCTCAATGAAGAAGGAATAGAATGCGGACTGTACACTTCAGCGGAAAGGAAAACAACGCTCAAGACAAGGGTCATGGGCAACACACAGCAAATTGTAAGAGTAGATATTGAAAGCCTTGATTCACTTACAGAAACAGAATTTAAAGAACTGGAAAATATATACTCCCGGGCTCCGCAAAGCCAATTCCTCATAGTCTCTGACTACGGCAAGGGAATGGTCAATGATCAGACCCTGGAAATGGTCCAGGACCGGAAGATTATTGTTGACCCCAAGAATAAAAATTTCAGCAGATATAAAAATATTTTCATAATGACTCCCAATAAAAAAGAAGCCGTGGAGGGCAGCGGAAAGATAATTGAATCAAGAAACGATCTGGTTCAAGCCGGCCAGAAGATAATACGGGAAAACAAAGTAAAAAACCTGCTCATAACCATGGGACCAGAGGGTATGGTTTTGTTCAGGGAAAGCGGAGAAATCATACACATCACCACCAGCGCCAGAAAAGTATTTGACGTAACCGGGGCCGGAGATACTGTAATAGGTGTCCTGGGAGCCTGCCTGGAAAGTGATGTTGACCTGGAGTCAGGCTGCATCCTGGCAAATTTTGCTGCTGGGATCGTGGTGGGACAGGTAGGTACTGTGGCAGCTTCCCGCAAGGAATTGGTAAATACAGTTAAACAGATAAAGATTCCTGAAATAAACCGCTGGAAATGATTTAACGCGCCGGACGCCTGTAAACAAAAGTCGAGGATCATTCAGAGTCTGCAGGACAGGCTGCGGTACAACAGGTGTCACTCAAGGCAAACATGGCATAAGCAATCCTCTTTTCTTTTTCCAGGCGTTCAGGGGAAATAACAGGGGGTTCTGCTTCAGACGCTAATTCAAGTAGTTCTTCCCATGCTGGAATACAGTGAAAACCCCTGCAGATTTCTTTTTTCCGAGCTACGTCCATCAAAGAAGCATCATTGGTATCGGTAACGATTAAGTAGGGAACAGGTGAATCCGGAAAAATCCTGGCCAGGCACAAATACTGCGTAATATAAGTGGAAACCGCCCCTGGACAGAAGCCAAGTATAAGAACCGGTTTATCTTCATTATAAATTACAAAATCGATAACAATGGAATATTTTTTATCATCCAGGGTGATATCAATTGTAAATCTGGGTTTAATGTTCTCAGGGGGATAATTTTTTTCCTCCACCAGAATCCTGGCCAGACTTTGTCTCAGATCTTCATAGGTGGTGGATTCAATCTCATCTCCAGACAAATAATCAATAATAGTCTGGTTTAAACTAACTTCATGCATACTATTCTCCTGCAAAAAAAAGAAGTTTGACAATACGACCGCAAACTGTCTGAGGGACTGAGGCGGAAACTATATAAGATGCTCATTATCCATACAGCCGCTGATGTCATCGAAATCCGAAAAATGCAGCTTGTAAGGAAATAAATTCATTTGTCTGCACAACAGGTCAAAACGGGCTTTTATCTTTCCAAAAAGAAACTCCTGAGTTGCTTCTACCTGCAGCAAAAAGTCCCTTTCTGATAATACCCTGAACCTGAACCCGGTCAAACCATGTTCCAGGAGGTAATTTTCCGCCTGCCTCACCTTTTTCACAGTTTCAACTTCCAGGGGAATTCCATATGCAAATCTGGCCAGAATGCATGATCTGGAATCAGCCTTGCTTACTTTGAGTCCAAGGAGCCTTGCAAGCTGGATAACCTGAGGTTTGGTCATTTCCAGATCAGCAAAAGGTGATCTTATTCCAAGATCTTTTAAGGCCTGGATTCCGGGCCTGAAGGATTGGGTATCTGTAAGATTTGTTCCATCAACCAGGGTGTGGGTCTGATTGAAAAAATTTACAGGCCCGGATAAAAGATCTGATTTACAATAAAAACAGCGCTGCCTGGTATTTTTCAACAGACAATAATTTCTGGAGTAGTCATAAAAGAAAAAAAAATGATTCAGGTTAAACCGCGATCTGTAACTTACTATTCTCCTGATTTCATAATCTGTAATATGCGGTCCGATCAGGGTAAAACTTATGTACTCAATATTATGCTGATGACAGAAAAAAATCAGGGCTGAACTGTCAATTCCCCCGGAAAGAGCTACTGCTACAGGAGCATTGGTCTTCAGATAGGAATAAAGAGGGTCAATGAGATTCAATCTTTTCCTGGGCCTCAGTAAGAAGGAATTCACCCTGTTCTATCCATTCCTTGAGTTTATCGGCAATTTCCAGAGACATGGAATAACTGGTCAAAGGAACGGTTGGGATGCGCTTGTCGTTCAATTCCACTTCTCCTGATTTTAGTTGACTGTAATTTAGATATTTTAAAACCTTGGCCTTACCAGCTCCGTAATCATGGCCATAGTCTACAACCGGCAGGTCAATATCTGTGTCTGCAACTCCTGCATACCAGGCAATTTCTTCATTTAGAACCGGTATGGGAATACCAAGGCCTACGGATAAGGAGCATCCATAACCGGCGTAACTGATTCCTCTGAGATATCTTGGATCCATTTGCTTAAGATCACCCTTGACCATCAAGGTGCCTGAGGGCTGCTTGGGGATCCCCCTTTCATTGCGGGGCGGGGCTGGATTATGCTGGGTTCCTGACCCTAGTACATAGCCTGTACCACCCCCAAGAAATATCTTCGTTCCCAGACCTATGGTCAAGAAATACGGATCATTAAATAAAGGACTGAGCTCACCGGCAGTGGCAAAATTGATATTGCCCATATTTGCCCGCAAAGGCCCCATATATGTGTATTTAATCTTATTGGTCAGATTAACTGCGCAATTATAATTCTGATAGGAATTTCTGGGGTTAAACAGCCACGCATTGCGCAGTTCCGCCAGAGTAACATCCTTTTCCAGGGAGGTTCTGGGATAACAGTCTGTTCCATAAGCCTGGGCCTTAAGCCGGACCGACCGGCCCCGGACCAGATCCTCAATAACATGTCCTCCACCATACTTGAATTGTCCAGGATAAACCTTGTTCAGGGGATCGTCTTCTGAAGGTTCTGTAGCGCCTATTATAGCGTCAACCGCAGCCAGGCCTGAATAACAGAATACCCCGTTAAGCCAGAGTTTGTGGGTTTTAATCAATGGAGGCTGCTGTCCTATATTAAAAATGACAGAGGAAGAACACATGGGCGAAAAAGTCCCGGTTGTAACTACATCCACCTTGGCGGCGGCCTTGACCTTACCCTGGCTTCTCACTAAACTGCTCATATCCCGGGCATTGATAACCACGGCCTTTTTAGCCCTTATTTTTTCATTTATCTGAGCAATAGTCTTATTAACAGCATATTTATCTGACATCTGTTCCCCCAAACTCAAAATTTGCTAATTACAAAATTATTTCCAAAAAAATAAATTCTAGAAGACTAAATTGAACTAGTCAATGACCAGGTTAAATGGATAACAGCGACCAGAATTCCGTCACTCTTGCCTCTGTCTTGAAAATAAAAGGCCTGAATATTTCAAAATTTGAAAATATTCTTAATCAGATTACATTTTCAAATAAAAAAAATGAAATACATATAAATTTTCCCCATAAATTTTTATATGAATTTTATAAAAATGAATTTAAAAACATTATAGAAAGTAATTTTTCAAAAAATATACAATATAACATCAATAATTCTCTTAGTACACATAATATAAAATCATCAAATAATCATTACAAAAATCCAGAATACAGATTTGACAATTTTATCACGGGAAAAAATAATAAAATTATTATAGATATATGCAAAAAAATATCTAATAAAGAACAAATCATATTTAATCCTGTTTTACTATACGGTGAAAGTTCTACAGGTAAAACTCATTTAATAAATTCAATAATCAACGAATTAAAATATGAAAAAATATATACAGCAGATTTATTCCCAATAAGCAGTCATCTAGGAGAATATAATATTTCAAAGGTGTACAATGAAATTATAAAATATGATTTTGCAGCTTTGGAAAATATTAATGAAATACAGAATAATAAACCGGCAAATATCCTGATGGAAAAAATTATTGACCACTACTATGAAAACAATAAGCAAATCATCCTTACCTGCCAGGGAAATAAGATAAACTATCCGCTTTTTTCTCAAGGCCTTCAGGATCGGATCATCTCCGGACTGACCTTGAAGCTGAAAAAACCAGATCTGAATACCAAAATCAACTTTGCCAAAAGATTCTGTTCCGAGAATAAATTAAATTTGCCCGGAGAATATATTTTTACAATTTCCACCAATAGTGATAACATTCGATCGATTAAGGGCGTACTTCTCAAACTGGCTTTACTGCATAAAGATTTAAGATCTGTCACACCTTCTCAGTTAAACAGGTTATTTGAGGAAAGCGGTAAAAACACCCAGGTAGACTTTAAAAGCATCCTGGAGATTGTGTCGGAATTCTTTGAAATTTCAGAAAGCGACCTGCTGAATACAAGAAGAGGAAAAAAGGTCTCCCTGGCCAGACAGATATGTATGTATATATGTAAAAAGAAATTAAACTGGTCTTACCCTGAAATCGGATTCAGGTTTGGTGGAAGAAATCACAGCACTGTTATCTACAGTGTAAAAAAAATAGAAAAATTGAAGAAGGTTAACAAAGAAATAGACATTATGGTCACTGAATTGTTCCAAAAGGTCGAAAAGTCCTCAAATATTTAATCCTGAAAATATGCCGTGGGTTACCAAAATTTAATGTTCATAATTAAATCATAAAAAACTATGATAATCCAACATATTATCCTAGTTAGGAACTTAATGCACTTATATATAAATACAAGGAGAAATCTATATGTATTTAAGAGTATTTAGAGAAGATATCATTAACGGAATAACCAAATCTGCTAATATCATATCTCACAAAACCGGTGCAGCTTATCTCCGGACCTTATGGATTAAGGCTGAAGATCAGAAAATCAGCATCATGAGCACTGACAGCAACATGGAGTTTATTGGCAGATATGACTCAAATATCCTGGAAACCGGACTGGTTGGAGTTGAAGGCAGAAAATTCAATGATCTTTTACGAAAGCTCAAACCAGGGGAAATAATATTCAAGGCGGATCACGAAAAAAAATTACTTTTTATTCAGCAGGACAAAAGAAGGTATAAAATACCTACTTCTGAAAGTTCATGGTTTCCTGAGCTTTCTCCTTTTCCTGAAGAAAATCTGGTATTGTGGTCGGGTGAAGAATTTAAGGAAATTATCGATAAACTTTATTTTTCCATAAGCGATGATGACAGTATGGGGTATTTGACCTGCATGTACATATCCAGAGGGAGTCAGGAGAACACAGAAGTTGAATTCTGTGGATTTAATATTCAAAATCTGAGCCTTTACACCATAAAAAACAATGAATTTTTCAATCTTATCCCTGAAAAAGGAATACTCATTCCCAAGAAATATCTTGTAGAGCTTAGAAAATGGCTAGGCAACGAAGAAATAGAAATTAGCATTTCCAACGACCGTTTCTTTATCAGAACCAAGGATTTAAAAGAAAGCATCAGCTTTCCGTTAAGTTTTGAAGAATATACAGATTATCATGAAATACTGGATTCAATATCAGGTGAACTTAAATCAAATCTGTTAATCAACAGAAAAGACCTCATGGACGCACTGGACAGAATACTTATTTTCAGCACGGAGTTTAATAAATCAGCCGTTTTTGAGCTTCAGGAAGAGGAAATAAGACTGGACAGCACAGCTGTAGAAACAGGAGAAGCAAATGAAATTTTACAATGCAAGTACCAGGGTGATGTAAAAGAAGTTGTTTTTAATATAAAAAACATGCTGGATATTCTGGGAAATTTTCACTCGGAAGAAATCAGTATAAGTTTGGCAGGCCAGGTACGTCCCTGCAAAATTACAGGAGAACTTGATCCGAATTATTTTGTCATAACCATGCCTGTGCAGATTAAGGAAGAAACATACTACACAGAAGAAGAGGAAGAATAATATTCATGGAAGATTTTAATCAGAATTATACTGCTCAGAATATTCAGGTTCTGGAGGGATTGTCAGCGGTTCGAAAAAGGCCGGCAATGTACATTGGAAGCACCGATGTTAAAGGTCTTCATCATCTGGTATATGAAGTCATAGATAACAGCATAGATGAGGCCATGGCAGGCTATTGCAGTCAAATAAAAATAACAATCCATCTGGACAACAGTGTAACTATTTCAGATGACGGCCGGGGCATTCCTGTGGATCTGCATAAAAAAGAAAACAGGCCGGCTCTGGAAGTGGTTATGACAGTGCTTCACGCAGGGGGCAAATTTGATAATGACAGCTATAAAGTATCCGGGGGACTCCATGGAGTCGGGGTCTCTGTTGTAAACGCCTTATCCGAATACCTGGAAGTAACGGTCAGGCGAGACGGTAAAAAATATTTTCAGAAATACGAGAGAGGAATACCTGTAACCAGGCTCAAGGAAACAGGCGCTTCATCAGGCAGAGGAACCACCATCAAATTCAGGCCTGATGAAGATATCTTTGAAGAAGTAAATTATGATTATGAAATTCTGGTCAAGAGATTCGAAGAACTGGCATACCTGAACAGCGGAATACGCATTGAACTGTTTGACGAGAGAATCCAGAAAAAGGATGTCTTTAAATATGACGGCGGCCTGGTATCATTTATTAAAAATATCAATCAGGATAATGGATTGCACCGCATCATTTACGGTGAAAGCGAGATAAAAAATGTTTCCATACAGTTCGTCATGCAATATAAAACCGGATATAAGGAAACAGTCTACTCCTTTGCCAACAACATTCGCACTATAGAGGGCGGAACACACCTTATCGGCCTCAGGCAGGCTTTAACCAGGGCTATAAACGCATACATTCAGAATACAGCTGACCTGCCCAAAAAACTGAAGCAAAAATTATCCGGTGAAGATGTCCGGGAAGGTCTGACAACCATAATCAGCGTCAAGGTGCCTGATCCCCAGTTTGAGGGCCAGACCAAAACCAAGCTGGGCAACAGTGAAATAACCGGATATGTATCCGGGGTGGTCTATGAAAGGATGATGGTCTTTATGGGGGAAAACCCCAAAGACGCGAAAATGATTGTTGAAAAAGTGGTAGACGCGGCCCGGGCCAGGGAAGCAGCAAGAAAGGCTAAAGATCTGGTTCGCAGAAAAGGGGCCCTGTCTGATTTTTCCCTGCCTGGAAAGCTGGCTGACTGCCAGAGCAAGACCCCTGAAGAATCCGAAGTGTTTATTGTGGAGGGAGATTCCGCTGGTGGTTCAGCCAAGCAGGGAAGAAACCCTAAATTTCAGGCAATCCTTCCTCTTCGCGGAAAGATACTTAATGTCGAAAAAACCAGGTTCGACAAAATTCTGGAGAATAACGAGATCAAGGCCATGATTACAGCAATGGGCGCGGGAGTTGGTATAGACTCCATTGATCTGGAAAAACTGAGGTATCATAAGATTGTTATCATGACCGACGCAGATGTTGACGGAGCTCATATCAGGACCCTGCTTTTGACCTTTTTTTTCAGGCAGTACCGCGAACTTATTGAGAAAGGATTCCTGTATGTCGCTCAACCACCATTATACAGGGTACATAAAGGGAGTTTTGAAAAATATATAAGTGATGAAAAAGAGATGAATAATTATCTCCTGTCCAGGATAGCCGAGGAAATATCCATCAGAACCCAGGATAAAACCGAATACTCCGGTGAAGAAATGACAGAAATCATCAGGAAAATGCTTTCTATTCGGGATGATTCAGTGGATGCGTCCAACATGGGTATTACCATGGATATTTTTACCTCCATTCTCCAGTATCCGGTCAAGCTGCATCCTGTTACTTTTGTGTACGAGGATTATTCAGGATTTGTATCTTTTATTAACGATAAAGGATTCAAGCTGGAGATGGAAAAAGAAGAAACAGACGAGGAAAAAAGATATTACCTGATTTTTACCGATAGAAATGAGCATTCGGTAAAAATAGGGATAGAATTTTTCAATTCCAGGATATATAAGAAATCTTTTGATTATTTTCAGGAACTCAAACTCTCGGAACCGGATTTAAAATACGAAATCATTCATAAAAATGAATCCATAGATGTTCAGGGAATCTTTGAGCTTCTGGAAAAGGTTTTTGATATTGCTCATAAGGGCATAAATATTCAGAGGTATAAAGGCCTTGGTGAAATGAACCCGGAACAGCTGTGGTCAACCACTATGGATCCCGACAAAAGAACCCTGATGCAGGTTGTTATCGAGGATGCTGAAGACGCTGACGATCTTTTCTCCAGGCTTATGGGAGATAAAGTAGAACCCAGGCGTGAATTTATAGAAAGAAACGCCCTGGAAGTAGCTGATCTGGACATATAATAATTTTCTAATTTCTGGAGATAAGTACTGGTGAACGACAATATTTCGATAGAACAGGAAATAAAGAAATCCTATCTTGAATATTCTTTAAGCGTGATAATTGGCAGAGCTATCCCTGATGTCCGCGACGGTCTCAAACCGGTTCATCGCCGGATCCTGTATGCCATGCACGACCTGGGTAATTATCATAACCGGCCTTACAAGAAATCAGCCAGAGTGGTTGGTGATGTAATAGGTAAATATCACCCTCACGGTGATTCCGCGGTTTATGACGCTCTGGTGCGCATGGCCCAGGATTTTAATATGCGCGATCCTCTGGTGGACGGTCAGGGAAACTTTGGTTCCATTGACGGAGATTCTCCCGCGGCCATGAGGTATACTGAAGCGCGCATGTCCAGGCTGGCAGGAGAATTCCTGGGTGATATTGAGAAGAAAACAGTCAATTTCAGGGCCAATTACGATAATACATTGTATGAGCCTGAAGTTCTTCCCACCAAGGTCCCTAATCTTCTTATCAACGGCAGCTCAGGCATTGCCGTTGGTATGGCCACCAATATTCCTCCCCATAATCTGGGAGAAATCGTGGACGGCCTGCTTCATTTACTGGATAATCCCCAGGTTACAGTCAAAGAATTAATGGCTTTTATAAAAGGTCCTGATTTACCTACAGGGGCGTATATTTATAATATGAAAGGGGTGCGGCAGGCCTATGAAACCGGCCGGGGAAGCTTTAAAATACGCTCTAAAGTGGACGTGGAGCCCAAAAATAAACATCAGGAAACCATTATTATTTCTCAGATACCTTTTGCCCTGAACAAATCCAATCTTGTGGAAAGAATCGCGGGTCTGGTCAATGAAAAAAAGATAGAAGGCATATCAGATTTAAGAGATGAATCCGACCGCAACGGCATCAGGATTGTTATTGATTTGAAAAAGGGATCAATTCCTGAGGTCATCATCAACAAGCTGTATAAGCTTACCGCTCTGGAAACAAGCTTTGGCATCAATATGATGGCTGTGGTCAATAACCGGCCGCAACTTCTCAATATCAAAAGTATTCTGGAGCATTTTCTGGAACACAGAAAAGAGATCATCATAAGAAGATCCCGGTTTGATCTGGAAAAGGCGGAACACAGGGCCCATATTCTGGAAGGTTTACACATAGCCCTGGACAATATTGATGAAGTAGTCAGGTTGATCCGTTCCTCATCCACACCTTCTGAAGCCAAGGAAAAACTGATCAAGGCCTTCAGTTTAAGCGATATTCAATCACAGGCCATTCTGGATATGAAGCTGCAGAGGCTGACCAATCTGGAACGCGAAAAGCTCCTTGAAGAATACCGGGAGATTCTTAAAAAAATAGAATATCTCAAGAGTATTCTGGAAAACATCCAGGTTTTAAAAGGGGTAATCAAAGAAGAACTGGAGTATCTGAAACAAACATACGCCACCCCCAGAAAGACTGAAATACTGGATACCGACCCTGACAGCATAGACATCATGGATATGATTCCCGACAGCGAAGTTGTCCTGACCTTGTCCAGGAAAGGATATATAAAAAGGACCCTCCTGGAATACTATCATAAGCAGAAAAGAGGAGGTAAGGGGATCGCCGGGGCTAATGTTTCAGAAAAAGATTTTATCACAACCCTGATAACCACCAGCAACCACCAGGATGTTTATCTGTTTTCCAATAAAGGAAAAGGGTACAGGATCAAGGCTTATGAAATCCCTGAAGGCAGCAGAACCGCAAGGGGTGTTCATATACATAATCTTTTGCCTCTGGGAAATGATGAATATATTGCCACAGCCCTTTCCGATCCAAATCTGCATCAGAATGAATATTTTCTGTTTGTATCCAAAAAGGGAATAGTCAAAAGAACAGCAATAGAACAATATAAAAACATGCGTTCACTTGGCATGATCGCGGTCAGCCTCAGAGAAGAGGATGAACTGGTGGGAGTAAGAGTAGTCAATCCTGATTCCAGGATAATTCTGTCGACCAGGGACGGGCTGGCTATTCAGTTTGACTGCAGCGATATCAGGGCCATGGGCAGAGGTGCTGCCGGGGTAAAAGGAATAACCCTTCGCAAAAATGATGAGGTTGTCTCTGTGGTTATTGCCAACGGTCACCAGCGTACAGACCTGTTCACCATATCTGAAAATGGATTCGGCAAAAAAACAAGCCTTGAGATGTACAGAACCCAGTCCAGAGGAGGTAAGGGACTCATAAACATGAAGATCACTCCTAAAACCGGACAGGTTGTGGGATCAATGCTTGTTTCTGATAGTGATGAACTGATATTTTTTACTTCAACCAATAAAATAATAAGAATCAGTGCCGCGGATATGAGGCAGGTTGGCAGATCAACCCAGGGAGTTAAAATGGTTAACCTGGAAGGAGATCAGAAAGTTATCTGTTTTGACATGATTATCCAGGAAAACCAATTGACCGGCCAGGGAGACAAGCTGGAAGGATAAATCCAGTCCCGGATTCAACAGGAAGAAGCTTCAGCAGCAGGGATGGTATGCCAAGGTGATCATAACCGACTTCTTTTGGAGGTTAAAGCTTAAACCAGTTGTAACTCACGTACTCCCTTTCTTATTTGTTTTGTCTGTTGTTTCTGCCTGCACTGAAACCGGCAAAGACCTTGAATACTATAACAGGGCTGAAACAGCCTTCAGCGCCGGCAGGCTGAATGAAGCCGCCCAATTATACGAACTGTTCCTGGACAACGAAACAGAGTCCCCGGAAAGATTTATCGCCTGGAAAAGGCTGCTTACAATTTATCATGATATTGGCCGGAATACTGAAAAAGGATTGAATATTCTCAGGGCCATGAGTGTGGAGTATGAAAATGACCGGGAAAAACTCTGGTTTATTTACATGAAAATCGGCCGGCTGTATGCCGGGCAAAACAAATTTGAAAGCAGTATCGATTTTTATGAAAGAACGCTTGACATGGCCGAAAGTGGTCAGGAACTTTTTCAGTCATATGAAGCCCTTGCTGAAGTACATTATAAAAAGCGCGATTACTCAACAGCCGCACGGTTATTAAGGGAATTTTTATCATCAGATGAAAGTAAATTACCTGCCAGGACAGGCAGGATTAACTATCTTCTTGGAAGAGCGTATTATCAGTTAAAAGACTCGGATTCTGCTGTTGAGCATCTGGTCAGGACTCTTTACATGGACGCACCGGAAAATCAGCGCTCAAAAGCAGGAATGCTTCTGTATGATATTTATCTGGAAATGAAGGATTTTGAAAACGCGAGAAAGGTACTTGAGGAACTGGAAAAATTTTATCCGAATCCAAAGGTCATCAGGATACGCCTGGATGATCTCCCATGAATGTTTGCAAGGTGTGAAAAAAAAAGGGCAATCGTGCAGATTGCCCTTTTAAAATAAAGTCCTGTCTGATTAATCCTCCAGCGTGGAAGTATCGCCTACATCCTCACCCAGTTCTTTGGCCTTCAGGACTCGGCGCATGATTTTGCCGCTTCTTGTCTTGGGCAGTTTATCTCTGAATTCGATACTCTTAACGACCGCTACCGGCCCGAGTTCTTTGCGGACATGGGCTTTAAGATCCTTGATAAGCTGATCAGTATCATCAATGTCAGCATCATCTGTCAGGGTGACAAAGGCCTTGGCCACTTCGTGTTTGATCTTGTCCGGGATGCCAATGACAGCAGCCTCGGCAACAGCCTTATGGGCAACCAGGGCGCTTTCGAGCTCAGCAGTGCCTACCCTGTGTCCGGCAATGTTCAAAACATCATCAGAGCGCCCCTGAATCCAGAAATAACCGTCTTCATCCTTTCTGGCCACATCTCCGGCCAGGTAATATCCTGGAAATTTTTCCCAGTAGGTCTTTTTGTATCTTTCCGGATCCTTGTAAAGGGTTCTCAGCATGGAAGGCCAGGGATGTTTAATGACCAGGTAGCCGCCTTTGCCCGGCTCTACAGGCTGGCCTTCCTCGTCAAGAATATCCGCTTCGATTCCTGGAAGGGGCTTGGTGGCTGATCCCGGCTTGAGCAAAGAAATGGGCAGGGGACTGATCATGAAAGATCCGGTTTCGGTCTGCCACCAGGTATCCATGACCGGGCATTCTGACCGGCCGATATTTTTGTAGAACCACATCCAGGCTTCCGGGTTGATGGGTTCGCCAACTGATCCCAGTATTCTAAGGGTGCTCAGGTCATGTTGTTTGGGATACTGTGCGCCAAAGCGCATGAGCATGCGGATCAGTGTGGGGGCGGTATAAAAGATATTTACTCCATATCTGGCTACAATATTCCACAAACGGTCCGCCTGGGGATAAAGAGGATGCCCTTCAAACATAATAGTGGTTGTCCCGGCCATAAGGGGACCGTAAACCACATAACTGTGACCGGTGATCCAGCCGGCGTCTGCCGTACACCAGAAGATATCTGTAGGCTTGATGTCGAATACCCAGTTCAGGGTTCGGTGAACACCAACCATGTATCCGCCATGGGTATGGACAATACCTTTGGGCTTGCCTGTAGTCCCGGAACTGAAGAGCAGAAAAAGCATGTCCTCTGAATCCATGACCTCGGTTTCAGAAACAGGGCTTTCCTGCCTGACCAGGTCTTCATACCAGATGTCGCGCATCTCGGTCATCTCTATTTCAACATTTGCCCGGTGTACCACCACTACTGTATCCACACAGTCACAGCCGCCCACCAGGGCTTCATCCACAAGGGTCTTGAGATTAATGACCCGTCCGTTGCGATAGAACCCATCAGCCGTGATTACCAGTTTGGCTTCAGCGTCGTTTATGCGGTCACGCAGGGCCTTGGAGGAAAAACCGGCAAAAACCATGCTGTGAACCGCGCCGACCTTGGCGACTGCCAGCAGGGCTATCATGGTCTCAGGCAAAGGCGGGAGATAAAGGACGACTCTGTCGCCTTTCTTGATACCCAGAGACCTCAGGGCGTTGGCGAATTTGTTAACAGCCCGGTACAATTCATAATAAGTCATCTTTTTGGAATCGCCTGGTTCGCCTTCCCAGATAAGAGCCAGCTTGTTTTTGTTGGCTGTTTCAATATGCCTGTCCAGGGCGTTGTAGACAATATTGCATTTGGCTCCTGTGAACCACTTGTAAAAAGGCGGATTTGAATCATCCAGGACTTTGTCCCACTTTTTGAACCAGTCCAGTTCCTTGGCTGCATCCTCCCAGTAGCTCAGATAGTCATGTTTGGTTTTCTTAACAACCTCTGTGTACTCCTGAGGATTGATGTTGGCTTCAATTACCATCTGGGGGAGCGGACGAAAAACTCTTTCTTCCTGCAACAGCGAATCAAGGGCTCCTTTGCCTTCCATAAGAATCCTCCTTTGTCTTAACAATAAATGCCAAGATTTCTATCTTTTGATCCAGTTTAATTCGAAAAATTATTTGAAAAACAGATTCCTGTTTAAACCAATTGAAACAAAACTGGATATTTAATCGGCTAAAGGTAATTCCGTCTGGTTAAACGGCGAGGGATTGGTAAAAGCGAATACGCGGGCCTGGCTGATAATGTGGTGCTCCTACAAGCCCAGTATATGCTTGAGCTCACTGATTCTTCTTCTGCTGATGGGAAGCTCGATTTTTTTCCTGCCCGCGGTTCTGAGCATAAAATTACTTCCGGGCAGAGAGGCGATTTCGTTAACCATTTCCAGGTTAACCAGATATTTACGATGTACCCTGAAGAAGCCATGCCTGTTGAGCCTTTCTTCAAGGTTTTTCAAACGGTAGGATGTTAGAAATTTTTCATTGGATGTATGCACAAAACTGTAGTCTTCGTAAGCCTCAACAAAAACAATGATATTGTAGGGCACCAGGATCATTTTTCCTTCCAGATTAATGGGCAGCTTTTCAATCTCCAGGTGGGGCTTCTGATTGATATCCCAGGCCTGGCGAAGGGCGGACAGAAATGAGTCCTCGTCACGCTCGTTAATATCAAGTTTGACGGTTTCTTCAGTAAGATCCTGGCGGAGTCTGGAATTATCCGGCTTGTCCCGGTCAACTATTCTTCCCTGAACTGTAAACCTTTGCAGTCTTTCAATGGTTTTTTGGACTCTGGACCTGGAAAAAGGCCAGACAAGATAGTCAGTAGCTCCGACTTCAAAGGCTTTATACGCAAGCTCTTCGTCATCAGCCAGAAATACGATGTCGGGCCGGCTTTTTCTCTGGTTGAGGATCTGGGCCAGTTCAATGCCGTCAACTCCGCTGGGCAGATTAATACCCAGGAAAAAAACATCATAGGAGATATTTTCCAGCAGCTCCAGGGCCTCAAAAGATGTCATGGCCTCACCCAGGATCTTTACATGACCATCATCGGACAGATAATCTCTTAACTTGGTGGTCACTTCCCGTTGAGGATGAATAATGAGTGCTTTTAAAAAAGACATAAAATATCAACCTTTGGCAGAAAAGAAATATTTTCTTCCCTGCAATCTGGCTTATTCCGGGGGCAAAATTATAATTTTTTCTTTTAATAACCTGACAAACGGGGAGATGACAAGTATAAGTTTGGCGGGATAAATTGTAAGGAAGGAATCCTGGCAGGGCCTGCCGGAACAGATTCTGCCAGGATAACAAACACAAAAGACAGCCGGATAAATTTTATTTTTCCTGGAAATGCCGGGTTTTACCAGCCTTTTTCCGAAAGAATGTCTTTGATCTGTTCTTCAGTCTTTTTCTCCAGAATCAGCATCTTGTTGACTTTGGCCATTTTTATCTTCTCCAACAGCGAATTTATCTCTGCGGGCTTTTCCAGGAAATCCATGGCTCCCAGCTTCATGGCTTCAATCCCCTTGTCCACAGTGGCGTGTCCGGTCAAAAGAATAACCTGAACATCCGGATTGACCTCTTTGATTTTTTTAAGGGTCTCTATGCCGTCCAGATTAGGCATCATCATATCTAAAACCACGGCGTCGAAAAATTCGTCTTTAACAGCCTCAATAGCCTCTTCTCCGGATGTGGCAGGAGTTATTTCCAGACCCTTGGCCTGCATTCTCTGAGACAATGCTTTTAAAAATTCCTGTTCATCATCCACCAGCAAAACTTTTTCTTCTGACATAATCTGCTTCTCCCCTAATATAAATAATTGGTTGATTATTCTGGTTGACTTTCAAAACGGACAGATTTTGCTTCCAAAGCCTGATATATTTTGCGGACAAGTTCCTCCACAGGTGACGGTTTAATAAGATAATCAAACGCTCCAAGCTTGATTCCCTTTATTCCGGCCTCAGCAGAAGCATGGCCTGTAAGCATGATCACCTGGGTTTCCGGCCAGTTTTTTTTGATTTCCTGCAAAACTTCCAGACCGGAAAGAGAAGGCATTTTAAAATCCAGCACAACTACTTCAAAAGACTGTCTGGACATAATATCCAGGCAATCTTTTCCGCTGGTAACACCCTGAACATCGAATCCCCGGCCCAGGAGTCTTTCAGTGAGCGTATTTAGAAAAACCTTTTCATCGTCAACAACAAGCACTTTTGTTTTTTTCATTTTAGGGCTCCAGGCAGAGGAATTCTGTCACATTGACAAGGGTTTAATGGTTAACACAAGAGTCTTTCCGTCAGCAGATACCCAGGTATCTGCTTTTAACATTTTCTTGAGCAGGATAGTATATTCATGGTCGGGTATATCGCTTGCCGTCTGTTTTTGACAGGAAAACAGCAATTGCCCGCTGGTTTCGCGCTTGCCCGGACTGACAGAGATAACCAGATCCGCTGTTTCTGCAGATATCATGTGCTCCAGACAAAAATAATAAAGCTGCTCAAGCAGAAATGGGTTGGTGAATAGGGTTAAATGCTGCTCTGGCCCGGGCTCGAATAAGAGTTTTGCCCCTTTTATGGCAGCCAGCCTTCTGGTTATGATGACCATTTTTTCAGCGAATTCATTGAGGTCCACCGAGGCGATGGTTTGGTCCGCGCTGTGAGAAAAATAATTAAATGCCTTAATAATACTGTCGCACCCTGTTATCTGGTCAACGATATTGTCAGCAATATCCTTTACTCTGGAGGGGTCGAGTTCCTGTTTCCGGCGCGCCATTAAACTCAGATCCTGAAGCAGCCCCCCCAGCTCGTTTATGACTGCCATGTGGTTTTTGACTTCATGGGAAACATTGGCTGAAACCCGGCCGAAAAAGGCCAGGCCCCGGGTATAACATCTTTCCCATTCCTCATTGTTCATTTTCAGTTCCTTATTCCCTGGGTCCAGTTAGGGATTCATTGATTTTTTCCAGCAAAACATCAAAGCTTACAGGTTTAAGCAGATAGAAATTGCCTGTCTTTACTCCAGCCTGAAAATCTTTTTGCGAAGTGTGGCCGGTCAGAAAGATAAATTTCATCTCCGGATATTCCTTCTTTAAAAGCTTCCATAGATCCAGTCCGCTTATTCCGGGCATTTTCACATCCAGCACAGCCAGATCATATTTTTTCTGCCGGGCTTTTTTCAGGGCCTGATCACCTGTTGTAGCGTAGTCCGCGTTAATTCCCCTCAGGTTGAGACGTTCGGACATTGCTGAAACCAGTTCTGTTTCATCATCCACCAGCAGTATATTCAAAATAAACCTCCTCCGGGATGGTTTTTATGTAAGTAGTTTTCATCAGGAAACCAGGGAACTGAAAATGTTTGAAACCATAATTTATACATCGCACTTCCTGTTGTCTTTGGGTGTAAATTTTTTGGGCAAGCTGACAGTAAATGTCGATCCCTGACCTGGTTCGCTTTCTACACTCAATTCGCCGCCAAGTTTTTTTACCAGTCCGTAAGTAATGGATAAACCCAGGCCGGTTCCGTGTTTCTCTTTGGTGGTAAAAAAGGGCTCAAAAATTCTTTTTAGGTTTTCATGAGATATGCCGCAGCCATTATCTGTTACCCGGACCCGGACATGATCCTCATCCGATGTTATAAGGACATCTATCCTGCCTCTTTCCTCCACTGCCGCAAACGCGTTATTGATTATATTCAGAAAAACCTGCTCCAGCTGTCCCTGGTCGCTTACCAGTTCGGGAGTACCCCCCTGTATTTCAAGATTGACCTCAATTTCCCTGTACTGGGCTTCCTTGTCCAGAAATTCCAGCACGTCCTTTATAACCTGATCTATTCTCACTTCCTGCCACACTACATCCACGTGTCTGGCAAATCCCAGCAGCCTGCGGGTTATGGCGCTGCATCTCTGCACGGAATGAATAATTGTATCGGCAAGGCGATCAAGTTTTTCGTCTTTGGAGTACTGTGGAGAATAGATAAACAGGTCTTTGAGCAATCCGGCCTTTTCATTGATAACAGCAAGGGGATTATTGATTTCATGGGCAACTCCGGCAGCCAGGCGTCCGATTGAGGCCATCTTATTGGTATGTTCGATTTTATGAAGAGCAGAAGCCCTTTTGATGTCTGCTTCATATATCCGGCTTACCAGGTAGGTGGCTACGCTGAGAATAACCAGGAGGATGCTGGTCACGCTGATGATCATAAAACCGGTAAGTTCCAGCCGCATTTTCCACCAGCTTTCCATGAGTTCTTTCTGGGGTTTTATGAGCATGAAAATAAAAGGAGTCTGGTCTATATAGGAATAACCCAGGAATTTACGCGAACCGGTTGAATCAGTAATTTCCTGGATTGCGGAATCAGAGCCCAGTTCGGGCAGATCAATGCTTAATTTTTCCAGCACATCGCCGTGAAAGTGGCTGGAGGTTTGCAGTATTTTTCTTTGATTGATCAAAAAGGCGTCAGTGGACGGTCTTACATTCAGTGACCTTATCAGCTGAGTGAATTTTTCCGTGTCTATGGTGGCTCTGAGAACAAACCAGTCGTCTGGAGATATATATTTTTTCAGAGCTATTACAAAATGTGGTTCATCCCTGTAGCCCCTGAAAACTTCACTCACATAAATCTCCTTGTCCACTACTTCCGTAAACCATTCCTGCTGACTGTAATCCTTGCCCTGAAAGTCAAATGGCCCGGTATAGGAAATCTGTATGCCTCTGGAATCAATTACTCCCAGATCGGCAAATCCGCCGAAAGAATCATTGATATCATCCAGAAGATCCTCGAGATGCTCCGGACTGGTCATGTCATGATATTTATTGTTTTGAACAATAAAGTTCAAAAGAGAAGTTTTTTCCTGCAGGAAGGTGCCAATATTCAGGGTGGCATTGGAAACAAGGCGCATAACCGGATAGGAAGCCTCAGCCTGAATGGCTTTGCGGCTAAGATTGTAGTCCATGAAGCTCAGCACCAGAAGGGGGGTGATGGCCACAAAGGATACGCAGAATACCGCCAGCTTCCAGATCCTGCGGTAATTAAACAGCTCGGGTTGATCCGGATGGCTTGCTTCATCCCAGAATCTGGGCTTGAATCGATATATGAACTCTTTAATGTTCATTGCTTCCAGTTACCTGAGGCCCTGTTTTCTTTCCTGCAATTTGTAAAGCAGGCTGGTCAGGTTGTCTATATCAACAGGCTTTTCCAGATAGGCAGCCGCTCCCAGTTCAAGACATTTTTTCTTGTCTTCTCTGGAACCGTGGCCGGACAAGATTATTATTTCAATATCCGGATGAGCGGATTTAACCCTTCTGAGAACTTCGACACCGTCTATGCCGGGCATCTTCAAATCAAGAACAATAACTCCAGGGTTTTCTTCCTCGACGTACGCCAGAGCCTGCTCACCATCGTAAACAACAGCTGAACCAATTTCACGCATCAAAAGTCTTTCAGACAGAGTATGAACAAATTCCCGCTCGTCATCAACCAGCAAGAGCTTGCTTTGGGCGGGTTCACCGCGGGCAGAGGAATCCTTCTTATGAAAATCATCGCTTAATTCTGTACTCACTTTTTTAACCCCTGGTATTTTTGAGGCAATGTTAACTAGCTCGTCTTTAAACTTATGCAACAGAATAATGTTTTTGGGGATCATCAGGACAACTTCATGTCCATACGCTGAGACTTTAACTTCATGTCCTTCCATGGCCAGTGCCAGTTCCACCTGAGAGGCCAGCAGAAAATCAGCGGCTTTTTTCATGGAACGGTTATTCTTGCACACAAAACTGCTGGTGCTGTATTTAATAATGGCCTGAACCGCTTCTGAAACTGGTTTTCTGTGTAAAGCAATAAACAGGTCATATTTGCTGGGATCCCAGGGATCTCCAAAGTCAAGTATTTCCGCCCAGGTATGGAGGAGGGTGTCGTCTCTGGCGATCTGCTCCCTGGCCAGGTCATGAGACTGGCCTGTTTTTTCCATGACCCTTTTTGCGCGGAATTTATTATCAGCCAGAATCCCAACCTTAAGCACATGATAGATATCATTGGGCACCATCATGGAGCACAGACCATGCACCAGAATGTTGTCTGCAAGCAGGCTCTGGGCAAGTACTGTCTTTATTTTTGCCAGAGCCATTTGCCTCTGCAGCAGCAGCCTGCCTCCCATCTTTTTTCTGTCCAGAAAAATCTGGTGGATAAATGGGATGTCTTTCCGGTTTTCAGCGGCAGCCCTGCGAATAAGCTCGTCATCACCCATTATATGGTAGCCGGTCTGGTCCGCAACCTGTTCAAGAATTTCTTCCAGATCACAGAAAGAAGCTGAATTTACAGCGATTACTGTCATGTGTGTTTATGCCTGAATATCTTTTATGGCAGGATTTTGAAAAAGTTGTTCAATATCCTGTTTAATTTTCCGGTAATAGTAACTTACTTTGTCCTGGCGATGCATGATCATGTCCAGTTGTCTGGTGTGTATGGTTATGTAACCCAGAATCTGCAGTCTGGTGATCATGAATTCATCTGTTCCCCCGCGTATTCTGGCCAGGAGCGAATCTTCATAGGTTTCCACCTGAAAGTCGTACTCCCGCAACAACTGAGCGATAAAGTCCGTTCTCATCAGCCGCCGGCTTTCATCAGCCGCTCCTCCTTTAAAAGAGAATCTGGCATAATTTTCATAGGCTTTGTCGCCCACCAGGGTTTCCACCGTGGAAAAATGAAAGCCCATTCTGGAGGTCAGATTGCAAAAATATTTCGAAATCATAAAGAAGTTTTTAAGGGAGTAAACTGAAGGTCCTGTTGAGGACAGGTCTGGATTGCTGGTTGCCTGAACCATGACCGACATGAAGCCCCGTCCGTCCATGGGGGGCGGCCCTTCCCATGGTAACGCGGTTATGCCCTGCCATAATGACAGCATGGGAACCGACTGTATATTGGAGATATGCACATTTTTTCCTGGTACCGGCTCTTTGAACCCGTCATCAAGGTCCAGGACCCACCACTGCATGGGCACGTCAACCACCAGTCTTTTGCCTCCGGTCCGGGAAGGATCAAGGGTGGTTCCCATTTCAAACATCTCATGGACAGCTTTTTCATGACAGAACCTGGTGATGTCATGAAAAGAAAGGCAATTGCCGGGCCTGAACTCGGGGCTGTCCGGATTGGTCAGATTAAGAGGGGTGATGAATTCTAAAACCTGCCGCAGAATTTCATGGACCCTGGTTCCCTGCATGATCCCTGCAGAAGATTTTTTTTCCTGCAGCAGTGAATCAATTTTACCATGATAAACCAGGCAGTTGTCAGCGTCCAGAGTTATTTCCATTCCGTTTTTCAGGTCCTTCAGGGCGCCGGGCGCTCCAAAAATCGCCGGGACAGAGAATTCTCTGGCAACATTGCCCAGATGCCCGGTAACACTCCCCTGTTCAGTTATCACTCCGGCAGCTGAAGACAAGACAGAGGCCCAGCGCGGCAAAGCCTGAGCAGCCACCATAATGGCATTCCCGGGAAATGAGAGCAGGTCCTGGTTGTTTTTTATCTGGTAAACCCTGCCGGATGCCGTTCCTTTGCTGGCGGTTTCTCCTCCGGATATAAGCATCCGGCTTTTATATTTTTCAGGGGGAGGTTTTTTCTCGGGGGCGGATTTTATTCCGGACAGGGGTCTGGCCTGCAGAATCACTATGTTTCCCTGCGGGTCCAGCACCCACTCCATGTCCACCGGTACATGGAAATATTTTTCCAGCATCCGGGCTGTATCCGCGATATCCCCGGCCTGCCGGTCATCAATGGATGGAGCCTTGATCATATCAGGCTCATTTTGAAATTTTTTGATTCCTTCCCCTGGAATGGCGCTTATGCGGAAAGGTTTGGAATGAATTTTCCGTTCCTTCAGACTGAGTTTTTTCATGCCTGAAAAAATAAATTTGTCCGGAGTGATGCTTCCGTCCACCACGGCCTTGGGCAGGCCAAATACAGAACTGACAATGGCCAGATCAGTGTCAATGCTTAAAGGGTCCCTGGAATAGGCAACGCCTGCGCTGGCAGCTTCCACCATTTCCATGCATCCAACGCACATGGGCACCAGATGGTCGGGGATGCCTTTTTGGTAGCGGTACTTCATGGCGGCTACGTTGTATTTGGCAGCAATAATTTCCTTGTAAACTTCCAGGATGTTTTCTTTATTTACATTGAGCTCGGACCGGTACTGGCCGGCAAAAGAAGTTCCCTGGCTGTCTTCTCCCACGGCACTGGAGCGAAGGGAAACATGCACGCCGGGGCGTGTTTCTGATTCAAGCCAGGAATAGGCAGTCATGATTGAGTCCCCCAGTTTTCGGGGCAGTTCACTGTTTATTATCAGCATCTGGATTTCAGAGCTGACCCGGTAAAGAGCAGCATTGTCACTGATCTCAGCTGTACGAAGCCGGCGCTGAATTTCGGAAGCCAGGCCTTTCTCCAGCATGAACAGGTCATACGCTGCTGACGTTATTGAAAAGCCTGCCGGGATGTTCAAATCTGGAAATTTCTGACCCAGTTCTCCCAGGACCGCCATTTTAGAGCCAACCGCGTCCATGTGTTTTCTGGTGGTTTCATCCAGAGAGAGGATCAGTTCTGAGGTTGAGGTTGTGTAGGGCTGATTGAGGATATCCTGGATATGAGTTTCAATTTTTTTGAAGACCTGTTCCAGGTTCTGGTATCTATTGCCGGACAGGGAGTTTAAATGGTTGATCATGGAATAGACATTCAAAGCGGCTCTGGTGGTCTGGCCGGTGATGAAGACCATGTCAAACGGAGTAGCAGAATTCAGGGCCATGTTCATTTCAGACATGATCCTCAGGGCGCTGTTGTTGGCGTCCAGAAGCTGTTTGAAATAAACATACTTATCGCGCAGTTCCAGTTTTTTCTGGTGTACAATCTCCGGGTCAAGGGCTGGAGTGTCACGGTGAAAAAGGCTTTTCAGCCGGGTCCAGATGGCAGTCAATGATAAGACCTCTCTGGGAAAGTTTGGAATGGATGACTAAAAATTGACCGGAGGGCCAGAACCCGGTCCTGTTTAACTGTAACTGGCCCTCCGGCGTAAGATGTTCTGTTGTTGTGGTTATACTTCTTTTTTCTTTCCTTTGGTCATTTTCAGGCCCAGGCCTTCAAACAGATAAAATATGGCCATGCCCCACCACAGGGTGTAAAGCACATAGAATACAAGAGAGAAGCTCAGGATGCCAGCCTTGGAAGTGGCCTTTTCCGCTTCTATTCCGTAAAAGTTGTACCCTACTTCAACTCCTCTGTTGACTACTTCGCTCACATGTTTGGCTGCGTCAAATTCTGCCTCCTGATTAAACTTGTCTTCCATGGCCCGTAGAAAAAGATTCCAGGCATAGCCCACTGCCCGGGTATCTTCTTCTTTCTGGCTGTATCTCCGGGCCAGTTCTGCTGACTGATTATTGTACAAATCTTCCGAATCAACAAGGACACTTTCCACAAGCTCAGTAAGATCCGCCTCAAAGCTTATGCTGCTTCCGTTTATCTGCATATTATCAACATGCTTGGAAAGAACGGTGTCCAACAGGTCAAGCATGGAGTCATCAGAGATCTCAACAGTCATGTCCAGATCGGTTTTGCCTTCAAAGGCGGCATTGTCTTCCCTTAATGTGTCCACAAAATAAGACGAACCCTTGGATATGGAGTTGAACAGATTATCCGCAGCCATAAAGGCGTTCAGGCCTTTGCCGGTTTCGTCCTTTCCATACCAGGGGGCCCACATGGCCGCAAAAACAATAAAAAAGGATATAAACAAAATCAATCCTTTGCGCATTTCGTTTTTGGCTATCATGTTTTATTCCTCCCCTCGCAATGTCTTCATATTAGTAAAAAACATATAAAATACCCAGACCCCGAAACAGCCTATGACCCCGAAAAACAGCCAGTTGCCGAGCATGGTCAGGTTGCTTCCCAGAGCGGGTGATATCGGTATGTAGCCCATCTGTCCCAGTTGTTCCGGAAGGGCAAACAGTCTGTTTATGAAGCCGCCCAGGATGGTAATGGCATAAAACCCGCGGATGTATATCCCCTTGACCACTTTAGTGGTCAAAGCCCCTATCTGAATGCCTATAAGTGATCCCAGAAGCATGCCCATGGCCAGGGTGTAGAAAATGAATCCGTATATGGCATACTGGGTAATGGAGGCGTAACCGGCTGTGAAGATAATCTGGAGAATGTCCGTGCCTATGGTTGTAAAGGAAGACACACCCATTAGATAGACAAATATGGGGAAGGTCAGAAATCCTCCGCCCACGCCCATGATAGCGGCTACAAAACCTACAAATCCGCCGCATGCGGCCACAAACCATCCAGAGATCTTTTTCCCGCCAGGGGTCAGATCTTCATCAAATTTGATCATGGGAGGCGCGTTGACTGACTGAAGTTTTGAGGCAAGGGTGGGCTTGCCTGCCTTTTCAGAATGACCTCCGCTGCCTCCGTGGACATCCACCACATCGACCTTTCTCTGCTTGAGAAAGTCAAGCATGGAATAAAAACCCAGAAAACCCAGCAGGACCACAAAGACTATGCTGATGAACGTATCGCTGAGTACAGGATTGATTTCGTAGAGGGTGCGGTTGACCACTCCTCCTCCGGTAACACCAGCGACAGCTCCCACCAGAAAAGCTATGGCCAGGCCTACTGACACATTGCCCAGTTTCTTGTGGATAACAGTACCCATAATAGCCTTGGCAAAGATGTGAAACAGGTCGGTTCCAACCGCCAGTATTCCCTTAATGCCGGCGCTCATAAGGGCCGGGGTGATTATGAACCCCCCTCCGGCTCCGATACATCCGGTGATGAGTCCGGCTGCCATGCCGATGATAATGGAAACCATAAAAATGGATGGTGAATAAAAACTGGGCATGTAGGAGTACTTGCCTCCCAGATACTCGGGCAGTTCTGCAAAAGAGACTGACAATCCTATTATACACGGAATAAGCAGGATCCCCAGGATGATCAGCCTTTTTCTGCTTTTAATAATGTTGGTTGATACTTCATATTCCCATTTGGCGTAAGCTACAGAGCTCATCTTGAGCAACTCAAACTGATTTCTAAAAAATCCCATGCGGAGCACCCTCCTGTTTGTTAATCCGGTTTAACGGGTTAAAAAAATAAAGTTTGGCCTCAAAATTACATGACATGCATACTACCTCCTGTTCCAATATATTGCTGTATTGAAAAGCTGATATCTTACCTGAAAAATATCCAACGGCGAAAAAGCCTGTAAATGTGATATCCTGAATCCGTGAAAGCAGGTCCTGGAATTTGTCAGTATGGCCGCAAAAACTCGGTTCTAGGCGGCCTGAGTCAAAATCAAGACCTTGCCAGTGATGAGGTTTTGCAGGATAACCTTGTTTATTTTCTGAATCAACTCAGATGGTTAAAGGATTTTGATTAAGTCCGCCTGAGTCGCTCAGACAGATTGCGGCCCTTTTGTCAAACCAAGGAACCCGCATAAGCAATAAGTTCGAAAATACCAGTTTCATGGATTCAGGCGATATTAAAAATATGTCGAGTGGTTACTCAGTATGTTCCAAGTGTTTAATTCAAGGCTTCTTCAATCTTGTCTGTCAGGTCGTCCAGGGGAAAAGGTTTCAGCAGATAATCAAACGCTCCCTTTTCTTTTCCTCTGGCTGCTGACTCAATGCTGGCATGACCGGTAAGAAGTATGACCGGTAACTCGGGATTCCTGTCTTTGATTATTTCCAAAGCTTTAATCCCATCCATTTCCGGCATGCTTACATCCATGAGCACCACGTCGAATTCCTGCGATTCCAGCAGGTTAAGACCTTTTTTGGCTTCAAGGCAGCCTGTGACCTCCAGTCCGCGCAGTTTGAGCCTGGCAACCAGGGTTTCTAAAAAAACACCTTCATCGTCAATAACGAGTATGCGCATATGTTCGCCTCTTTGAACAAGGCTAAGCCTTGAGAATCCGCCTGCATGACCCGATAAGTTCTTCGTAAACCGGCCTTACAGGAAACAAATTATAAAAATCAAATCTGGCCATTCCATTGGCCATGGAAAAGATGATCAGGGCTGCTTTGACCGGGTGAACATCCCGGACAGACCCGTCTTCCTTGCCTGTTTTCACCGCGTCAGCCAGAAGATCCACAAAGCAGTTGTATATGGCCTCAATATTTTCTCTGCATATCGGATTAACAGCCGCCAATTGATATGGGTAATTTCGAAACAGAAGAAGGAATTCGTTTTCCATCTCCTGTGAAAGTTCAAAATAAAAATGCACAATCTCTTCGGCCATGTCCAGACCGTTTGTGCTGGTCCACTCATGTTCCTGGACCCGGTGGAGAATGTCCTCCTTAACCTTTTGCAGAAGTTTGACCAGGATGTCTTCTTTGCATTTGAAATGATAAAATATTGTCCCTTCAGCAGCTTTGCTCAGTTTGGACAATTCTGAAATGGAAGTTTCCTTGAATCCTTTTTCAGCAAAAAGAGCTGATGCGGATGAGAGTATCTGGTTTTTAAATGACATTAATTTTTCTCCGAGTGAGCGCTCAGTTGAATTTTTATTTATTTGTGAAAATGATGTCAATCTTTTTTTTGTGAATAATTTTATACTACCTCAGAGTTCAGCTTGCGTCTTTTGCCTGCAGCAGGGATTGCCGCGCTCCAAGAGTCCCCCGCAATGACTGCCGGCAGCCACAGCCTTTCTTACGCAACACCTGTCATTGCGAGGGAGCAAGGCGACTAAAACAATCAATATTTCAAATTCTTTAACATGCTGAATTTGCTGTATACGCCTTAAGTTACTTAGAAGCGTCCCACCCGGGCGGACCGGGATCAAATCTGCAAGTAACAGGAGAGATTGCCGCGCTCGAAGACTCGCTCGCAATGACAGACGGGTTACGCGATACCTGTCATTGCGAGGGAGCGCAGCGACTGAAGCAATCTCTATAGCAAAACCGTAATGTTTTGAATTTATTGCACAAATATTTTAAGTTACTTGTAAGAAAAGGGGCTGGAGGGATAAGGGGGGATGCAGGGGCGGTAAGATCAGAATTACCGCCCCTTTGGAATGTGTTTAACTGTTAATCCATGGATCCAAGTGGAACTGAAGAAAGGAGGTACTTCAGGTCTTCATCTGTAAAGTAAAACCCAAGACCTCCGAAAAAGGAACGGTTTTTGTCATTTTTGCTGATAAAATCATCATAGCCCGCAGTCATATAAAAATTGTTGAGAAAATAAAGGTTTGCTCCGGCCTTTAGGTGTGCCCGGTCATCTGAACCAAAATCAAAGGCGTCCATATAAATCTTAATCCGGTCATCCCATAAAAAATAATCTGCGCCAAAGCCGCCCTTGGATTCAATTATGCCTCCGCGCAGAATGAAATTGTCCCACCGTCTGGCCAGCTGGGCCGAAAACTTGAGCCGGTCCTTTTCAGTTTTATCTTCTATTTCCTCGGCAACGGTCCAGGCTCCTTTATTGGTTCTGGTTTTGGTGATGGTTTCAGTGGTTTGGGTTCTTCCTTTCGGGTCATCAATAAGAGACAGCAGGTAAAACATGTCTTCACCTGGCTGCAGGGTCAGATTCAGGTAAGATTTGGTATCTCCGGATTCAAACATGTACTCTGTGTGAAAATCCACCACTGTCTGGAAGCGGTCGTATCGGTCCAGAACTTCATTAATTCCGTCCAGGGCGTCATCTACTTTCCGCCCGGTCTCATCGTCACTTATAAGTTTGCCCAGGGTGCCCTGGCCATCATCAATTTTTCTGGATACGCTCTCCAGGGCGGCAACAGTCTGTTTCATATCCTGGCTCATTTTTTTGTCCTGAAGAAGAGTGGCCACAGGCCCTTCTCCGTGCTGGGCTGATTCAAGGATGCTGTCCATCCTGGTAAGGGCCGCATTCAAGTCTCTGGAGGCGGTTTCAAAATTATCTACAATATGCTTTATGCCCTGTTTATTGGTCTGGCTTATCTCGGCCAGATCCGTTGAAAAGTCCTGCAGGTTGGAAACAATTGCCTCAATCCCCCGGGTATTGGCCTGAACCAGCTGGTTGAGCTGGTCTGCTGCTTCCCGGAAGTTGGTAAATATCTCGCGCATACCTGTTTCTCCTTCAGGACCTCCGAATACATTAGCCACGCTGGTGGATACAATCCTGAGATCATCGGCGATGTCTCCCACCCTGGTCATGAGCTGATCCAGATCAGTGGGCTGGGTGCTGCGGTCTATCCTGCCCTGATCCTGAAGTTTTTCAGTGCGCGGGCTTCCAGGCGATATTTCCACAAATTTATCTCCAAGGACTCCTCTGGTCCTTATGGTAGCCTTGGCATCACCGTAAATCTGCACATCCGGTCTTATGGCCAGAGCGACCCTGGCCTGGTTGTTGTCCAGTGAAATATCTCTTACCATGCCAATATCAATTCCGGCTATTTCCACAGGGGACTCGGTCTTAAGTCCGGATACATTTTCAAATTGAACAAAGACCGTATACATATCACTGCTCAACATTCTGCCCCGGGTGATCTGGGTTGTCATGTAGGCAAGAAGAATAATGGCGATAAAGACAAACATGCCCACTTTTACTTCCACACTCATTTTTTGACGCATAGTTTTTCTCGGCAAGTTGGATGTTGAAACTAGTTAACTTTTATCGGTCCTTCAGCCTCGCCCCTTATGAATTGTCTGACCACGGGATCGTCCATATTCCTGATTTCATCCGGGGTGCCCCGGGCAATTATCCTGCCTTCATAAAGCATATATATCTGGTCCGCGATTTTCATGGTGGCCTCGATATCATGGCTGATGACCACGCAGGTGGCTCCGAATTCTTTTTGGGTACGCAGGATCAGGTTGTTTATGGCTGCCGACATGATGGGGTCAAGGCCGGAAGTAGGTTCGTCAAATAAAACTATTTTCGGGTCCATTACCAGGGCCCTGGCCAGCCCGACTCTTTTGCGCATGCCGCCGGAAAGTTCTGAGGGCATTTTTTTGCCCATGCCGGACAGGCCTACTGAGGAGAGCTTGGATTCGACTATTTCCTGTACTTCATTCAGGCTTTTGCTTGTATGCTCCCGCAGGGGAAAAGCCACATTTTCTTCCACGGTAAAGGAGTCGAACAGGGCGGCTTCCTGAAACAGCATCCCGAATCTGCGCCGAATGCCGGCCAGTTCTCTTTCTTTCATGGGTACGATATCCTGCCCCTGGATAAGTACCTGGCCTTTGTCAGGCTTTAACAGTCCGATGATATGTTTGATAAGAACGCTTTTGCCTCCGCCGCTTCGACCGATAATAATATTTACCTTGTCCTTTTCCAGGGCAAGATCCAGATCCCTGAGCACGGAAAACTCTGCAAATGCTTTGCTGATCTTTTTCAGCTCAATTATGGGTGTTTCACTGTTCATAGTATTTTATGATAAATTTCGGTATCTGTTAACCATACCAAACCCGGACAGGCTCCAGGCTTGACTAAAACATCAAAGCGGTCAATATGTAATCACTGATAAGGATAAGCACCGAAGACATGACCACGGCCTGGGTGGTGGAATGTCCCACTCCCTCCGCTCCCCCGGCTGTATAAAATCCCTTGTAGCAGCCCACAAGCGTAAGGATTGCCCCAAAAACCGAAGCCTTGATCAGCCCGTTGTAAATATCTCCGATCTCCACATATTCGTATATTTTATTCATGAAAAATCCTCCGTGGATACCCAGGATCTTTACTCCCACAAGATAGCTGCCCAGAATGCCCATGACATTGCTGACCACAGTGAGCAGGGGAAGGACTATGAATCCGGCCAGAATTCTGGGAAGAACCAGATACTGGACCGGATTCACCGCCATGACCGTCAGGGCGTCCATCTGTTCAGTGACCCGCATGGTTCCTATCTCTGCGCAAATGGCTGAACCGGCCCGTCCGGTGACCATAAGTCCGGTTATGACCGGCCCCAGTTCCCTGGTCATGGACAGGGCAACCGTGGCTCCTACCAGGGTTTCAGCGGAAAACATGCGAAACGCGTAATAAGTCTGAAGGGCCAGAACCATTCCGGTGAAAAACGAGGTGAGCATAACCACGAAGATGGAGTTTACTCCGATAAACTCCATCTGTTTAAAAAAATGCCTGATGCGCAATGGAGGACGAAAAAGCCAGAAAAGTGCCTCAAAAAACAGAAGCATTATCTGCCCCATTTCCCGGATCAGATCAATGGCGTTTTTGCCCAGATAGTTGAACACGGATTTTATCATTCTTCAATTAAAGAGGTGTAAAACATGAGTTCTTCGGGATATCTGGTAAAGATCCTTTCTTTGACCAGTTTATTGCTTTCCTGCACGTCATCACTTTCCAGTACTTTTTTAAGGAGTTCCTTGCATTCATCCATGGTGGTCTGGCGGATGATACGCTTGATTCCCGGGATTCCCTGGGGGTTGAGGCTGATGGAATCAATCTGCATGCCCATGAGAATGGGCACGCAATAAGGATCAGCAGCTACTTCACCGCATAAACTCACCTCGATGCCGGCCTCGTGTCCGGCGTCGATAACATATTTTATGCTTCGAAGTATTGCCGGATGCAGGGGTTGGTAAAGATAGGAAACATGCTTGTTGGTCCGGTCAATACCCAGGGAGTACTGCATGAGATCATTGGTTCCTATGCTGAAAAAATCCACCTCCTGGGCCAGGAGGTCCGCGGTAAGTACAGCGCTTGGCAATTCTATCATGATGCCCAGGGGCATTGCCTGGTCAAAATTAATTTTCCGGGATTTTAGTTCCCGTTTTACACTGTAAAAGATTTTTTTTATTTCCAGGAGCTCCTGCATTCCGGAGATCATGGGAAACATGATGGATATATTGCCCATGACACTGGCCCGGAGGATGGCCCGAAGCTGGGTTTTAAATATTTCAGGATGTTTGCGGCAGAACCTGATGGCCCGAAGCCCCAGGGACGGATTCAACTCCCTTACAGGGCCAAATTGGGTGGCTACTTTGTCCGCACCCAGATCCAGGGTCCTGATTACTACTTTCTGAGGGTAAACAATAGAGGACAGATCCCGGTATTCTTCAAAAAGTTCATTCTCATCCGGCAGGTCCTCGCGGTTGAGGTAGCTGTATTCGGTCCGGTACAGGCCTATGCCTTCTCCTCCATTGTCAATTACCGCTGCGACTTCCTCAAACAGTTCAATGTTGGCGGAAACATTCACCTGGTATCCGTCGATGGTTTCTGCGGGCAGGTGGCAGTTTCTGTTGACCAGGGACTGATAGTCAGCAAATTGCTGCTGAAGTTCTGTGTAGTGAGCCAGTTCTTCTTCGGTTGGTTCAATAAAAATTTTGCCGGTAAAGCCGTCAAGGATAAGAAAATGACCGTCCGGGACACCGTCCAGATCTTCCACCCCGACAATGGCTGGAATCTGCAGTGACCTGGCTATTATTCCAGCGTGGGAGGTCTTGCCTCCGGAAACAGTGGCAAAGGCCATGATCTTGTCCAGCCGCAGTTCAATGGTGTCAGCCGGGGACAGATCAGAAGCCAGGAGGATCATGCGTCTGGTCAGGGATCTGATATCCGAAGGCTGTCCATAAAGCCGGCTTTTAACCCGGTCCGCTACCAGGCGGACATCCTGAATTCTTTCACGGATGTACTGGTCATCAAGTTTGCTGAAGGCAGCTTCAATGTCTGAAACTGCCTTTTCCAGCGCCCATTCAGCATTGATCAGTTTCTGGCGGATATACTTGCCGGCTGATTTCTGAAATTTTTTATCTTTCAGAATCATGATGTGGGAATCTATGATCGCGGATTGCTCTTTGAGTTCTCTGGGGATTTTTTTTCGGATGGTTTCCAGCTCGGTCAGGGCCTGGCTGAAAGCCTGCTCCAGACGTTGCCTTTCTTCATGGATATGTCCCTTGTCAATATCCATGCGGATGGCAGCGGCATTACTTCCCCGGTTATGAAAGTAGGCTTTGCCGATGGCTATGCCGGCGGAAACCGGTATGCCCTGTAAAATTTTTTCAGCCATCTAGGTTTTTTCCTCAAACCTGCCCGCGACAATTTCTTTGATGCGGTTTGCAGCTTCCATGGCGTCTTCTCCCCGGGCCTTTATCTTCAGCGCGCTGCCGCTGGGTGCGGCCAGAGTAAGAATGTCCAGTATGCTTTTGGCATCAACTTCTTTTCCCTCAAACAACAAGCTGATGTCAGAAGAGAATTTCTGGGCTTCCCTGGCGATAATCGCTGCCGGACGGGCGTGAAGCCCAAAGTCGTTATAAAGGTTTACGTCGATTTCCAGATTGTTGTTATTAACCATATTAACCTTGGCATGGGAAACAGTGAGCCGGGTTAGTATTTATTCTTTTTGTCCTTACAGAGGATGAAGGCCCAGCAAGTGAAAAATTATTATTAATCAATGTTACAATTGTCCATTCAGCCAGGAAAAAACCCCGGGGACGAAAAAAATTAAAATCAGAATGAATAACAGAAGAATTTCCCTGGCCCAGATAAGAGTGCGGTAAAAATAAGCCAGTACAAGACCGCAGACTGATGCCCAAATAAAGCTGTATATATGCCAGTTAAAAGGCCAAATGACAAGCCAAAAAGCTGGAACCAGCAAGGAGTTGAGGATTTTGAGTCTGCTGCCCCAGTTGATAAGGTCCCATTTCTTCAGCTCATTGATAAAAGACAGGCTTTGAGTCGCGCCCATGTAAAAAGTGAACAGTTTAAATATCTGGATGGCCAGCAGCAGGGTAATGCCCAGGATTAATGCCCAGAAAGACATTTCCAGAAAAAGCAGGATAATGGTCAGGAGAGACCAGGTAATAAGGAGGCTGCCGCTGAAAAAAGAATCTCCAATGGCAGACAAAGTGAAACCAAGGGTTGATTTGATTTTGGAAATGGTCTGAGGCGGTACCAGATCCTGGGATATCTTTTTTTCCAGATCGATAAACAGGGCTACCATCAAGTGGTTCCACAGGTGGTGGGTGTTGTACAGTTTGATGTATCTGCGGCGTGCTTTCTGGAGTTTCCCGGTATCGGGATATATTTCCCTGAGAGCAGGATCAATGGCAAAGGCCAGGCCGATGTTCTGCATGCCCCTGGTGTTGAAGCCGCTGCCCATGAGGTAGGTGCGCAAAAAGCAGCAGAGCATTGTCTTTAGACTGACTGGAAACATCAGGACTCGCTTTGGATTAACAGGTCATAAATTTGTTTGGAACTCCAGCCCGAGGTCTCTTTCTGGATCAGAGCGGCCAGAGGCCTTGGTTTAAGTCCCTGACCGGAATGCCTGTCAATCAAGCCCCGGACCTTTTCAACTGATGTTTTTTGGGCATCCTTTGCCTCGGGACCAATGACTATGGTGATTTCGCCAAGCAGACTGTCTCCTTGAATATTGGTCTGGCCAAGGACGCCGGATATAAATTCTTCGTGTTTTTTGGTCATTTCCCTGGCCAGACAGAATTCCCTGGGGCCAAGCTGTTCAAAGGCGGACTGGAGGGTGGAAGTCACCCGGTTTTTTCTTTCAAAAAAAACCAGGGTGGCAGGCACATCTTTCCACCTGGCAAACAGGCTTTGAAGCTCTCCTTTTTTTCTGGGCAGAAAACCCAGAAAACTAAAGGGATAAGGAGGAAGGCCGCAGGCCATTAACGCGGCTACAGGGGCGCACGGACCAGGCACGGGAAAAACAGGCAGCCCTTTTTGCCTGAAGGCCCGGACCAGCCTGTAACCAGGATCGGCCATGAGGGGGGTGCCGGCGTCGCTGACCAGGCAGCAGTCAATACCCTGCTCCACTTTGCTCATGGCCAGGTTGATGCGTTGATCTTCATTGTGCTCGTGCAGACTGGAAAATTTCCGGCCGCTTATTCCCAGCCCCGCCAACAGCTGACCGGCTCTCCTGGTATCTTCGGCCAGAATCAGCCCCGCCTTTTGCAGGGTAGCGATGGCCCGGGGCGAAATATCACCAAGGTTGCCAAGGGGCGTTGCCACCACCCATAAGGCTGAATTCAATGGCGTTTTTGACATGATCAATTTGTACCTCAGAACCTATGGTTACGCAGACAAAGTCAAAGCGGCATTCCCTGTCCCATAGTCCCTGTTTGCATAAGTAATGGTTGGCCGCGCGCAGAAGGTTAAGTTTCTGCGGATATCCCAGGCTTTCAAGGGCCTGGACCTGTCCCTGCCTGGATCTGGTTTTGACTTCCACAAAGATTATTTTTTTGCCCGAGGTACAGATGAGGTCAAGTTCGCCCTTTTTATATTTCCAGTTACGTTCAACAACCCGGTAGCCTTTTTCCATGAGATATGAGCCGGCGACTTCCTCACCAAAACGGCCAATACTTATTTCATTGGCAGACATAGGTTTTTCTCTATCTTCACTGGTTTTACCCCCCGGAAGGTCATCCTGTGAATGGGAGACGGACCCAAAGCTTTTATAGATTTCAGGTGATCTCTGGTTCCGTAGCCCTTGTGTCTGGCAAAGTCGTAACCTGGATATTTATTAGCAAGACTTATCATTAGTCTATCTCTGAAGGTCTTGGCAAGTATGGAAGCTGCGGAAATGCACGGTTCTGAAGCGTCTCCTCGGATGATGGTCTGCTGGGAAATATTCAGAGGAATTTTCTGGTTGCCGTCAATAAGCAGGTGGCAAGGGTGGGTCTTCAGCCGAATGACCGCTTTGGCCATGGCGCGGAGAGTAGCCTGCAAAATATTTACGCGGTCAATTTCCCGGGGCCAGGATATGCCTATGGACCAGGCCAGGGCGGAACTTTTAATATCCGCTGCCAGGAGGGAGCGTTTTGCAGGAGATAGTTTTTTGGAATCAGTAAGGCCGTGAATACAGGTCTGACCGAGAATGACTGCCGAGGCAACAACAGGACCTGCCAGACAGCCGCGCCCGGATTCGTCAATCCCGGCAATGAATTTGGATTGGCCTGTATTGATGTCCATTTGTTTTAAAATGTCTGGCCATGGGTATGCGAAAATGCGGAAAACAGAGGCAGCTATCCACTTTGTTTAAGAAAATTTGGCAGCAACAGAAAACCAGACAGGATGCAGGCTTTACCAGAGAGGATGAAACCCTGAATCCGTGAAAGCAGGTTCCTGAATTTGACAATACTGCCGCAAAAACTCGCTTCAAGGCGGTCTAAATCAAAATCCCGGCCTTGCCCGTGATGAGGTTTTGCTGGAAAAATTTGTTTATTTTCTAAATCAACTCAGATGGTTAAAGGATTTTGATTAAGTCCGCCTAAGTCGCTCAGACAGTTTGCGGCAGTATTGTCAAACCCTGAAACCCGCATAAGCAATAAGTTCGAAGATACCAGCTGCACGGATTCAGGATGACAATACAGTGAATAGATACCTTTGGCAGAGTATTAAAAAAGTCCTTATTCAACAGCCAGTCAGCGGTAGACCGGGCGCTCAGGGGATTAAGGATAAAAAGGCCTGTACATAAAGCCTGATCTTTTGATCCTTAATCCTGGGCGCAGCTTTTTTTTGATAATTATTTCCTGGGACGGTCCCAGTTGGTCTTGGTTTTGATGCGCGCAGCCTTGCCTTTGAGTTTGCGCAGGTAAAAAATGCGTCCCTGCCTGACCTTGCCTTCGCTGACCACTTCGATTCGGTCCAGATAAGGAGAGTTAAGGGGAAAAACCCTTTCCACGCCCACACCATCGGAAATTTTTCTGACCACAAAGGTGGAATTGGTGGCCCCGCGTTTGACCCGGAGCACTGTGCCCTGGAAGACCTGAATTCTTTCTTTTTCGCCCTCAATAATGCGCACATGCACCTTGACAGTATCCCCGGCCTTAAATTTGGGAATATCCATTCTGATCTGTTCTTTTTCAATTTTTTGCAAGATGTTCATTGTTTTATCTCCTGAATTAGTAATAATCTCCAATAATTCGATCAACCATCATGGAGGCCGCGGACCTGACGGATAAATGGTTGAAGGTACTCAGATAACGTAAAGGCCTCAGGGTGGCGTCCGCCCGGGATAAAATCTCCTGGCTCAGACCATATCCTGTTCCCAGGACTATCAATACCGGCCCCTGTTCAAGTTGAGCGCGGACTTTGCCAAAAGTTATATTGCCGGTTCCCTGAGCACTGGTGGCGATAATAAAGGGTGCGGCTCCGCTCTGAGTTTCAATGCCGGAAACAGCTTCTTCCAGATTTGCGCTGACCCGGATGCCTGAAAGGGCGGCGGCGCGGTCAGGGTTGCCCTTGCCTCCGGCGCCGGTTGTCCAGTGGCTGATAAGTCTGGCTGCAAGTTTCTGCTGGTCCTTTAAAGGGGTGCAGATGTGGTATCCCCCAAGACCGAATGTTTCGCAGAGGCGTGCTATATCGTGTATGTCAAGGTTTGTCAAAGAAGTTGTGCCCTGTTTTCCCTCTTTATTTAATACCGGTGAATGAACAAGGGCCAGGTAAAGGTTTCTGGCCGGACTTACGTGCTGCCGGGTTCGTAAAAATTTTATGTCTTCAATATTCAGAGAGGCTTCATCCAAAAGCCCGGGCCTGTATTTGAGAGTGTTTTCCAGGGAACGATCCCGTCTCCAGCGGGCGATTCGTCCGTGATGTCCTGACAGAAGAACCTGGGGTACTTCCAGATCCTGATATTTTTCCGGCCTGGTATAGTGAGGATATTCAAGAAGGCCGTTGGAAAAGCTCTCCTCGCCCACTGACTCAAGCTTGCCCATGAATCCGGGCAGAAATCTTGAAACAGATTCCATAACGCAAAGGGCCGCAGCCTCTCCGCCGTTCAAGACAAAGTCTCCAGCGGAAATATGTTCAAATTCAAAGAGTTTTTCCAGTCTGGCGTCTATTCCTTCGTACCGGCCGCAGACAAGGGCGATATTCTGCTCTCCGGACAGCCTCCTGGCTGTTTCATGATCAAGAGGCCGGCCTTTGGGGGTAAGCAGGATTTTTTTGCAGTCCACCGGCAGGGAATCCAGGGCTTTGAAAAGAGGATCAACCATCATGACCATGCCCGGCCCTCCGGCGTATGGCCGGTCATCCACTGTACTGTGCCGGTCGCTGGTAAAGTCCCGGGGAAACACAATAGAAGTATTGACAATACCTTTTTCAACGGCCTTGCCCAGAAGGCCGCAGGAAAGAGGTGAATCAAAGAATTCCGGAAGAATGGTGATGATGTGAAAGTGCATTGCAGAATTGATCAGGGGTTATCAGCCAGTTAAGTAGTTTCCATCCGGAAACGGCTCTTTTTCCTTTTGGCGGCGTCAACCTGCACAATTATTCGTCAACGTATTAAGATACGCCTCCTCATAATTGCTTGATTTCCTTGCCAAAAGAAAAAACTTCTCGTTTCCGGAAAGAAAACTGGTATTTTCAATATCCGGAAAGAAAGACTTTCCGGATGGAAACTAAATAAGGATTTTTTTCAACACGTTGCCAGGTGATGAGTTACGAATTTTTAAGTTGGTATTTTTGAACTTATTGATCATGCGGGTTCCTTGGTTTGACAATACGGCCGCGATTTTGATCAAGTCCGCCCTGAAGCGAGTTTTTGCTGTACTTTTGTCAAACCAAGGAGCCTGCTTTCATGGATTCAGGTTTATCCCGTATATTTCCAGGAGTCCTTCCGGAGGGTCGATGACAATTTTCCGGTCTTTGGTATTGATGTTGAGAATAAACTGCTCATTAACCGGGAAGAGTACTTCCTGGTTATCCGGGGTCATGATCTGCCAGACCTCGCTGCCCTTGTGGTCAAAAACCTCTTCCAACCGTCCCAGATAAATATCTCCGGATAAAAATATCCTGCTTCCCAGGATTTCAAAGAGATAGGTTTCATCCCTGTCCGGCTCGGGCATGTATCTGGCGGGAACATGAATTTCCGCTCCCTGCCATTTTTCTGCCTGATCCCGTCCTGTGATTCCTTCCAGAAAAACCAGATATTTTCCATGATGCCTTCTCCAGGACGCGATATTGAAGGCTTTTGGAGTCAGGCCGGCAATCTTCAGGTACAGACGCGGAAGTCCGGTCAAAAGTAAAGGGGAGTCTGCAAACCATAAGGTGCAAAGCTCCCCTTTCAGGCCATGAGGCTTTAAAACTCTGCCGCAATGAATAAGGTTTCTGGAGACCATTATTCAGAGTTATTCGATTATTTCCAGAACAGCCCTTTTTTTGGCTTTGGTGGAGGATGCTCCAAGAATCGTGCGCATGGCTCTCGCTGTCCGGCCCTGTTTGCCAATGACCTTGCCCAGGTCTTCCTTGGCCACCTTGAGTTCGATGACCGAAGTCTGTTCTCCTTCGATTTCAGAAACCGCTACTTGATCCGGGTTGTCAACCAATGATTTGGCAATGTACTCGATTAAATCTTTCAACATAATCACCTCCGATTTAAGTGCGATTCAAGATGGATCGTCTGATTTCCGGTTCAGGCCGCACCCCGCGGGTTAAAGATCAGGCAGCAGCTTTTTTCATGAGCGAGAGGACGGTATTGGTAGGCTTGGCGCCTTTGTCCATCCAGGACTTGATTTTGTCCATGTCCATGCTGACTTCCGCCGGATTGGTCATGGGATTGTAATAACCCAGGTATTCCAGGGCGCGTCCATCGCGCCTGGTCGCGCTGTTGAGAGCAACAATGCGGTAAAAAGGTTTCTTTTTTGAACCCATTCTGGTTAATCTGATTTTAAGTGCCATGTAAATGATACCCCCGTTTTTCAATAATATTATTTTTAAGTTAGCAGTATATGTATAAAAAATCAATCTTTTTCAGTTATTTCAAATAGTGCCCGGCCATATTCAGGCATCTTAAAACGAATAAAAAAGTAAGATTTTGTTGTTTTCCAGCGTGGTCCGGCTGAAGTGTTTGTAATATATTCAAAAAAAATTTTGTCCAGTGAATTATTTTTTCTTTTTTCTGCGTTTTATTTTCTTCCTCTTAGTCTTGGAGCGGGATCTGGACGGGCTCTGAGACTGTCCCGCAGCGCCAGGCAGACCGGGCATTCCAGGTATTCCGGGCATGGAGGGCGTTTTCCCGCCGCCTTTGCCCATCATTTTCTGCATCATTTTCTGCATCTGTTCAAAATTTCCCAGAAGCTGATTGACGTCCTGCACCGTGGTTCCGCTTCCAGCGGCTATGCGCTTCTTGCGGGAGGCGTTGAATACTTTGGGGTTGCGTCTTTCAGCCGGGGTCATGGAATTGATGATGGCTTCCACCTTGACCATTTCTTTTTCAGGAACTTTAATGTCTTTAAGTTTGTCCTGCATCTTACCCATGCCCGGGATCATTTTTAACAGGCCCTCAATGGAGCCCATTTTCTTGAGTCTGCGCATCTGTTTGCGAAAATCTTCAAGATCAAACTGGGCCTTTTGAAATTTTTTCTGAATGTCCCTGGCTTCATCGTCATCAATGCCAGTCTGGGCTTTCTCAATCAGGGTCAGAATGTCGCCCATGCCCAGGATTCTTGAGGCTACCCGGTCCGGGTGGAATACCTCCAGATCACTCAGCTTTTCGCCTGTTCCGATGAATTTAACCGGCTTATTGGTAACGGACTTGATGGACAGAGCGGCTCCGCCTCTGGCATCGCCTTCCATTTTGGTCAGGACGATACCGGATATATCCAGGAGTTCATTGAACTTCTGGGCTACATTGACCGCGTCCTGTCCGGTCATGGCGTCGGCCACAAAAAGTATTTCCTGGGGCGCGCATTTTTCCTTGATCCGGACCAGCTCGTCCATGAGCTTTTCATCCACATGCAGTCTTCCGGCCGTATCAAGCAAAACCGCGGTGTATGCTTTCTGACGGGCTGTCTCCACAGCCTGAGCGCAGATATCAACCGGGTTTTCACTTGAAGTGGAAGGATGAACCGGCATGCCAATCTCCTGGCCAAGCCTGGTCAGCTGGTCAATGGCCGCGGGGCGGTAAACATCCGCCGGAACCAGATATGGAGAATATTTTAACTTGCGCAGATGAAGGGCCAGTTTTGCCGTGGAGGTGGTTTTTCCTGATCCCTGAAGCCCCACCAGCATAATCACCACCGGCGGCTTGGTTTTAAGATTGAGCCCCTGCTGCTCTCCTCCCAGCAGGTCCACCAGCTCATCATTGACGATTTTGATGACCTGCTGCCCTGGAGTAAGGCTTTTAAGCACATCCTGGCCCATGGCCCGGTCTTTAATTCTGGCGGTAAAGTCCTTGACTACTTTGTAGTTGACGTCTGCTTCGAGCAGGGCCAGACGTACTTCACGCATGCCTTCCTGGATGTTTTTCTCATCAAGGCGGCCGTGGCCTTTGAGTTTCTTAAAGACTGAGTTCAGTCTGTCGGATAAGCTGTCAAACATTATTTATGTATTCCTTTTCTGGATCCGTGAAGGGCAGGCTTCGGAATTTTACAATAAGGCCGCAAAAACTCACTTCAAGGCGGTCTAAATCAAAATCCCGGTCTTGCCATTGATGAGATTTTGCTGGAAAACTTTGTTTATTTTCTGAATCAATTCAGATCTTTAAAGGATTTTGATTAAGTCCGCCTAAGTCGTTCACACAGTTTGCGGACCTTTTGTAAAAACCCCGAAACCTGCATAAGCAATAAGTTCGAAAATACCAAGTTCACGGATTCAGGTATTCCTGGTCAGAAAAAAGAAAAGTCGAAACATTTATCCTGAACTGTGATTCA
>JBKHCI010000028.1:0-18105 GCA_046541915.1 Desulfonatronovibrio sp.
CGAAAGCCGGAATCCAGTGCATTTGTATAGTCATATGCCGAATGCGGTGAACAGTAACCTACAATTTAATCTTAGTGTTGCCGGCTCCTCTGTATTGACTGAGAATAACCCCGGCAAAAACCAGAACAAACCCGACAAACTGAACAGCGGTAAACCGCTCTCCAAGGATCATCCACCCCAGGACAATGCTGAACACAGGAACCAGATTAATAAACGAGGAAGCCTGACCCACCGGGATCTTGCTCACCCCGTAATTATAACAGGTATAGGCCACCAGGGTAACTACAACTCCCAGATAGATAATCGCCAGAACAGGTATTAAAGCAAAACTGGAAGGCACTCCCCGGGGTGATATTATCATCAGGGGAAAAAAGAATGCTGTTCCCACAAAGGACTGCACAGCCGTAAGATAAAGCGGATGATATCTTATGCTGAGGTGTTTGGCGCAGATGGTATATCCGGCTGCGCTGGCAATGGCCAGAAATTCCAGAAAATTGCCCAGCATAGGATTGGGCGCGTCCTGTGTTGATTCGCTGAAAACACTGATCCATATTCCCCCTGCCACTGCCAGAAAAAAACCGGTTAAAGTCTTTAACATGATTTTTTCCCGGAGTATAAAAAACGCGCTTACCGCGACCATCAAAGGCATCATGGCACTGACCATCCCAGCCTGGGACGCGCTGGTAAAATTAAGAGCAAAGCCCTCAAAAACAAAATACAGACATGGTTCAAAAAAAGCCATAAGCAACAGCAGGCCAATGTCTCCGGGCTGTCTCTTTACGCGCTTTATCCTGGGAAAGATAAGCAGCATAACCAGGGACGCTGACAGCATCCTGCCAAATATGGCTGTCATGGGATCATACCACACAAAGGCTATTTTCAGGGCGATAAAGGAACTGCCCCATAAAAACATGGCCGTAATAAGGGCCAGGTATGCCTTGAAATTCTCAGAATAATGCCGCATATTTTTAATCTGTTTTATCAGGGTGGACAAATAAATATTTATATATAAGATACAGGATCAAGCCAGATACCCTCTTCCGGCAGCAATAAAATTATTTCAACCGTAAATTTTGCTTGGCAGCCTCATCTCTTTGTGCTAAATTGCACAATGTTTTTTTAAAGTCGAGCTAAACAAACCAATATGTAGGAGGTATTTATGTCCGTAATTGTTTTTGGTCACAAAAATCCTGACACTGATTCCGTGTGCGCGGCAATAGCTGTTGCTGATCTGAAAAGCAAGCTTGGAACCGCTGCCACTCCGGCTGCTCAGGGTGAACTGAGTCCTGAAAGTGAATTTGTTCTGAATAAATATGGCTTCAACGCCCCTGAAGTGGTTACCTCAGGAGAAGGCAAGCAGGTTATTCTGGTGGATCATTCAGATCTGTCCCAGAGCCTGGACGATCTGGCCAAAGCTGAGATCCTGGGGATAATCGATCATCACAAGCTTGGTGATGTAACTACACCCAATCCTCTGGAATGCTGGATATGGCCTGTTGGCTGCACCTGCACGGTCATCAAATCCATGTATGACTTTTATGGTGTTGAAATCCCTAAAAACATAGCCGGAATCATGCTTTGCGCGATCTTAAGCGATACTGTTATCTTCAAGTCCGCCACCTGTACCGATGCCGACAAAAAAGCCTGTGAAGATCTGGCCAAAATAGCCGGTGTCAGCGACATGATGGAACTGGGCATGGAAATGTTCAAAGTAAAATCAGCAGTAGACGGTACTCCTGCAAGAGATCTAATATTCAGGGATTACAAAGATTTCAGCATGAGCGGCAAAAAGGTCGGCATAGGCCAGCTGGAGGTAGTGGATCTGTCAATCCTGGAGCCTGTAAAAAATGACTTGTACGAGGAAATGAAGAAAGTAAAAGAAGAAGGTCAAAGGCATTCCGTGTTCCTGCTTCTTACCGATATCATGAAAGAAGGTTCTGAAATGCTCGTTCTTTCAGACGACCCTTCTGTGGTTGAAAAAGCCTTTGGCAAGGCTGTTGACGGCACATCAGTATGGCTGGACGGCGTTATGAGCCGCAAGAAACAGGTAGTGCCCAATTTTGAAAAGGCATTCGCCTAAACCTGATTTTGATTCTCTAAAAAAAGCCCGGCTTCTGCCGGGCTTTTTTTATCTTAACCGGCTGCCCCAAATCTCCCAATTGCCGCGTCGCTGCAAGATGTTCAAACTCTTACATATCCTAAATAAGCTGCGACCTTGAACTTTTTTTTGCTCTTTATCCGGCACCTACTTGAGGGCATATTTTCAGACATGAGCAATTAATGGCAACTCAAGTGGGTGCCGGACTGTCGCTTGAAATTTTTGAACATCCAGCCTGATAAGGACTTTTTCAACACGCTGTTAAGGCTTCCCTTCCTGACTGCTACCTCTTTCTCAGCGCTTCCTTATTTGTTTTAATAATGCGTTAGTCCTTGCCAAATCTTATCCTCAGCAAACAAGAATATCACACCTCGCTGCAATGAGTGGTTTTGAAACCTAATCAACGGATAACGCTGAAGAGCTAAAAATATTTATTGACAGGAATACGCATAAGAATTAGTTAAACTCCCTTATTGTTTTTTCGGGCCAATAGCTCAGTTGGCAGAGCCACCGGCTCATAACCGGAAGGTCCCAGGTTCGAATCCTGGTTGGCCCACCATATTTCAGGGAGTAAAATTGCAGGCTGCAGGATACGATTTTCAGAAACTGCCTGTTGAGTGGCAACAGATTAAACCTATAAAGGTGCTTACCAACGATTGTACAGGAAGCACCTTTTTTTATTTCCTGCCGGGCATAAATCTATTTGAAAATTAAAAAATTAAATTTTCAGATTTTATAATACTTTAGATAAGAGTAATAAACATATTTTGCCAAAACTTGAAATATCTGCATGCAACTTAAAAAATTAATAGATATTATAGAGTCATTTGCTCCTCCGGAGTTCGCATTGGAATGGGATAAATGCGGGATCCAGGTTGCCGGAAACAAACAGGAAATAAAAAGTATTGCCCTGGCCCTTGATCCCGACGAACAGACCATTCAAAAGGCCATCAGCCTCCAGACAGACTTCCTGCTCACTCATCACCCCCTTGTTTTAAAACCCAGACTCCCTGACAGCCCTGATTCATTCCACAGAATAATCAAGAATCTTCTGATTGCCGACACGATCCTTTACAGCGCGCATACTTCCCTGGATATGAATCCCCGCGGACCGGCAGCCTGGCTGGCCAGAGAGCTTAAACTCATCAGCACTGAAGTGCTTGAACCGGTCTTTACCCGCAAGGCTGTTAAACTCAATTTTCAAAAACCTTTATCTCTGTCTGCTGAAGACCTTCCCTGCCTGGATATTATTATCCGAACCCGGAAAAACAGTCAGGGAATGATTGAAGAAATAGTACTGCCGCCTCACAAGGTTGACCTGTTTGTGAGTCAACTGAAAAAGACTGTCTGGCCATTTTATTTTCTCGTGTCTGAAAGCCCCGAGGACTTTCAGAGCTTTGGGCTGGGGTTTACAGGCACCCTTCCAGAACCGGTAGCTTTTGAAGTATTCACAGACAAACTTAAAAACATCCTGGGTCTGGAAGAAATCATACAGAGCGGAGACGCGCCTGAAAATGTCCAGGTGATTTCCTGCTGTCCCGGCTCTGGAGGAGTACTGGCCTGCAAAGCCTTTAATTCCGGGGCTCAGATATTTATCACCGGCGACATGAAGTATCATCAGGCCAAAGAAGGCAGCGAGCATGGCTGCATCATGGATGTCGGCCATTTTATTCTGGAAGAAAAAATGATGTTTGAATGGTCCCTTCTGCTCAAGCATCAACTTATTGATATGGATATCTATTTCATTGAAGGCAAATCGCCTTTTAAAATACTTTGACATTTTTTCACGGGAGGAGAATTTGAGTAAATATATTGATCAAATCAAAAAACTGGTAGAACTTCAGGAAATCGATTCCGAGATGATCACCCTGAAAAGCAGGCTTGTTGAGGCTCCAAAACATCTTGAAGAACTGCAGTCTTCACTGGATTCCCTTGATGGCCAGATAGCGCAGACCAGGGAACGGCTGGATATCTTAAATCAGCAGAAAGACAAGCTCAAAAAAGATATTGAAGAAGACTCGCATAAGGTCAAAAAAAGCAAAAACAAGTTGATGATGGTCAACAATACCAAAGAATACCACGCCATGATGCGCGAAATGGACAACCTGGAAAAGCTCAACCGGTTTCGGGAAGAAGAAATGACTAATCTCATTGAAGACATCCAGGTGCATCAGGAAAAAATGGAAGAACTTACTTCAGAAAGACAAGCCTTGAGTCAAGAACTGGCTAACAGCCAGTCCACCCTGGACTCGGAAATGCAAAAGATCAACAAGCGTATATCCCAGCTTGAAAAAAGCCGCAAAAAAGCCTGCGCCAATGTTCCTGTACCTATTTTATCAAGGTATAACTTTATCAGGGACCGGCTCAACAATCCGGTTATAGTTTCGGTAAAGCGCGGAGTCTGTACTGGATGCTACATAAGTATTCCCCCGCAGTCATTCATTGAGATTCAGAAAGGAGAACAGATTCTCAGCTGCCCTAACTGCCAGCGTCTGATTTTCTGGGAAGAACATTTTTCAAATGATTCCTGATGCGCTATTGCCTGTTGCCAACTTGCCTGAGAATAACTAATTGATTTAATACCCTGAATCCACTGGTTCAGGCAATATTTTATGGAGTTGGACGGATTGTCGCTGTCCGGCACCCACTTTAAGTGCGAAAATCATGCTGACAACATATATGTTTGTTATCGGCATCTTGAAGCATTCGAATGCTTTTCGGCTTAAAGTGGGTGCCGGACGGAGGAAAGTCCGGGCTCCGCAGGGCAGGACGCTGGGTAACGCCCAGCGGGAGCGATCCCGGGAAAGTGCCACAGAAAACAGACCGCCCGGCACTCACTTTAATAACTGAATCATGACAGCAACAAAACATTGCAGGACAGCCAGTTTTTTATTGATCCAGATATTCAGTTATTAAAGTGGGTGCCGGGTAAGGGTGAAACGGTGGGGTAAGAGCCCACCAGTTGCCGTGGTGACACGGCAAGCTTGGCAAACCCCGTCCGGAGCAAAGCCAAATAGGAAGACGCCTGAGGCCGGCCCGGCCAATGTCTTCGGGTAGGCTGCTTGAGGCCTGGAGTAATCCAGGTCCCAGATGAATGACAATCATTTATCTGTCTTTTTTAAGACAGAGAACTTACAGAACCCGGCTTACAGTCCAACTCCATAATTATTATGAATATCTGGGCCATAATACTAGCCGCCGGACAAAGCTCAAGGCTTTGCAGAAGCGGACTGGAACTAAAAAAACAGTTTCTTGAATATCAGGGAGCCCCCCTGTTCTGGCACAGCGTACTGACCTTTGCCCGGTCTTCAAGAATATCCGGAATAATTATAACCTTCCCCCACCAAGACCTGTCCAGGTGCAGAAACTTATTAGAAGACCTCAAGCAGAAAAAATACCCTGGAATACCGGTCCATTGCACTTCCGGAGGAGACCTGCGCCAGGACTCAGTCTACAACGCTCTTACGGCCCTTCCCCCGCAATGTGACTTTGTTATGGTCCATGACGCTGCCAGACCTTTTTTCACTGCCAGGCTTGTTCATCAGCTTATTGACGGGCTAAGTCAGGAATACCACGGGACAATTCCTGTGGTTCCCTGCAAAGATACAGTAAAAATCGTGAAAAATAATGAGGTTATATCAACTCTGGCCAGGGATGAACTGGCCCTGGTCCAGACCCCCCAGTTCTTTTCCAGAAAAATATTATGGCAATCCCATATCAAGGCCAGGGATGAAAATTTTCAGGTGACTGATGACGCGTCCATGGCTGAAAAATGCGGGTTCAGGATTAAAACAGTGCCTGGCAGAGAAGATAATGCCAAAATAACCACCATAGAAGATTTGAAAATGCTTGAAAACTATTCAGAGTCTGCCTATCCTTGTACAGGTTTCGGCTATGATGTTCACCGTTATGGAGGCCCCAGACCAATGGTCCTGGGAGGAATACCCATTCCTGGGGGCCCTGGTATTTACGCCCATTCAGACGGAGATGTTTTGATGCACGCCCTGGTGGATGCTATCCTGGGGTGTATGGGCAAAGGAGATATTGGAGAGCTTTTTCCTGACACAGATGATAAATTTGAAGACCTCAGCAGCGCGGTTTTCTTATCTGAAGTTCTCCTTATGGCTCAAGCTGAAAACCTGAAAATCACGCATATAGACGTGACTCTGGTAGCCCAGATCCCCAGACTTTCACCCCATAAAGATCAGATAAGGTCCAACCTGGCCGGTCTTACCGGACTTAAATCTGAACAGATCAATGTAAAGGCTACTACTGAAGAAAAAATGGGATTCACAGGCAGTAAACAGGGGATTAAGGCCATGGCCGTGGTCACCGCCATCAGGTACGGAAAATAAACAGGGAAAAAATATGCTTATTTATAATACTTTATCCAGACAAAAAGAAGAATTCATCCCCCTGGAAGATAAAAATGTAAAAATGTATGTATGCGGAATCACAGCCTATGATTATTGTCATATAGGCCACGCCCGTTCCACGGTTGTCTTTGATGTAATGGTCAGGTATCTCCGTCATCTTGGCTATAAAGTAACCTTTGTCCGCAACTTTACCGACATTGATGATAAGATCATTAACAGGGCTGTTCAGGAAAATCTTTCATCAGAACAGATAGCCCGGAAGTATGTTCAGGCTTTTTATGAAGACATGGACAAGCTCAATATCCTCAGAGCGGATATCGAGCCCAGGGCAACCGCCCATATCAGTGAAATGATTGATCTGGTCAGGATTCTTGAGGAAAAAGGCTTTGCTTACTCCACACCGTCGGGTGATGTATATTTCCGGGTCAGAAAAATGGAACATTATGGACGGCTTTCGGGCCGCAACATTGAGGAACTGCGATCCGGAGAAAGAATACCGTCTGGAGAGGAGAAAGAAGACCCCCTGGACTTTGCCCTGTGGAAATCATCCAAACCGGACGAACCATTCTGGGAAAGCCCCTGGGGAAAGGGCAGGCCCGGCTGGCATCTGGAGTGTTCCGCCATGAGTGAAAAATACCTGGGCATCCCCTTTGATATCCACGGAGGAGGACAGGACCTGGCTTTTCCCCACCATGAAAATGAAATGGCCCAGAGCGAGGCCGCCTTTGACAGACAATTTGTCAAATACTGGGTCCATAACGGTTTTGTCAGAGTTAATTCAGAAAAGATGTCCAAGTCCCTGGGCAACTTCATCACCATAAGAGAGATCATCTCCCAATTCCAGCCTGAAGTCCTGCGCTTTTTCCTGCTGACCAAACATTACCGCAGCCCCCTGGATTATTCCACTGAATATCTGCTGGAAGCTGAAAAAGCAGTCAAACGGATATACTCTACCAGAACATTGCTGGAAAAGGAACTTTCCAAAAACAAATGGAGCAAAGGAACGGATTTTCCAGAGATAAGAAAAGAAATCGCAGATATCTCCGGGAAATGGAACCAGGCCATGAATGATGATTTCAATACTGCCGAAGCCATGGGACATATTTTCAGCCTAACGCGTCTGGCCAACAGGATGGTCGAGGACAAGGTTTTCCGCAAAAGTGAAGCAGGCCGCGAAATAATGAACAGCATACTTGACTGTCTGAAGAAATGGGATGATGTTTTGGGCATATTTAATCAGCCTGGCACTGATTTTCTTGAAGAACTCAAACAGATAAGATGCAGACGCAATAATATCGATGCCGATCATATCGATTCACTCATTGAAAAACGCCAGTCAGCCAGGAAAAGCAAAGACTTTGCCCTGGCTGACAAACTTAGAAATGAACTACAGGAAATGGGAATCGAGGTGATGGATACTCCAGACGGAGCAAAATGGGACTTTGCTTAACAGGCTGTTAGACAATGGTTGTCAATCTTACAAGGGAGATACTCCATGGAAGAACTGATGGATATTCTGAATAATATTCAATGGGAAACAATCATTGCCGCGTCTCTCAGAATTGTGGCGATTTTAGTTTTTGTATTTATAATAATGAAGGTGGTTAATTCAGCTCTGAATAAGCTGGAACACCGGCTAATCAAACGTCATCAGGTTGAGGGAGATCCTCCCTCGGAAGTTCAGAAAAGATACGAAACTCTGATCAACCTGCTCAAACAGGGACTTTTTATTGCCATCTGGGTTCTGGCCATTCTGGTTCTGCTCCGGGAACTTAGGTTTGAGATCGGGCCTATTCTGGCAGGCGCTGGTATCCTCGGTCTGGCTGTTGGATTCGGCGCCCAGAATCTGGTCCGGGATATAATATCCGGCTTCTTTATTATTATGGAAGACCAGGTCCGGGTCGGAGATGTGGCCATCATCAACGGTACAGGGGGAGTAGTTGAAAAAATGAATTTCAGGACAATTATCCTGCGTGATCTAAGCGGTACTGTACATTTTTTCCCCAATGGAACCGTTACCACTCTTTCCAATATGACCAACACCTGGTCCGGGTATGTCTTTGACCTGGGTGTGGCTTACAAGGAAGACACTGACAAGGTCGTGGAAATAATCATAGAAGTCGGCAGGGAACTCAAAGAAGACACATATTTTGGAAAATTGATAATTGAAGACCTGGAAGTGTTTGGAGTAGACAGTTTCGGTGACTCCGCAGTGATGATCAAGGGCAGAATCAAAACCAGGCCTATCAAACAATGGGAAGTCGGAAGAGAATTTTTGCGGCGAATTAAGAAAGCTTTTGATGAAAAAGGCATTGAGATTCCGTTTCCTCACAGATCGGTCTACTTTGGCGAAGCAAGCAAGGCGATTGACATCAAGCTTATTGAACAGGCTGCAAAAAACAGACAGGCAGATACATCCTAAAAAATCCAGTTTAACAGATCATGGCTGACATGGCTTGTGATCACCCTGCTTTGTAATTGAATCCTGACTGCTCACCAGGGCCTCAGTCCAGACCTGGAATTCATGTTTCTGACAAAATAAGAATCCCAGGGGCGGCCTGAAATTCAGCGGCATAATAAATATATACGTGGAAAATTCATTTCAGACATCCAGGGTGGCTTTGGGTTCCCAGCTCAAGCACTGCCCTTGCGTGATCACCCTTGGTGTCTGTCCAAATTTATCCCATTATCCGGACTGGAAAAAAGATCTGATCCGTCAGTCCCCGAAAATATATTTTCCCTCCTCAATGTACGCGGAATTATTTACAGCCATGGGCAAGGAAATATTTCCCAGCATACAGACATACCGCTTTGTGGGGGATAAAATTAAGCAGACCCTGCTCTTCCAGTTAAACAGACTTCCTGTCCCCAGAACTGGATTCTACTATGGACCACGCCAGCAAAAAATGATTAATCGCGACTTCTCTTTTCCGTTTATTGCCAAAACCCCCAGATTTTCCTCCAGAGGCCTTGGAGTCCAACTGATCCGTGACAGGAATCAACTGGACAGTTATCTTGAAAATAACAGTCCAGCATATATTCAGGAATATCTGTCCGGGTGCAGAGATTACAGGGTGGTCATTGCGGGCAAAAAAATAATCCACTCTTATCAACGCGTTGCCCGGAACAGTGAATTCCGCGCCAATGTCAGTCTTGGAGCTGATTTAAGATTCAAGAATATTCCTGAACCCGTCACAGACCTTGCCCTCAAAGCCTCAAAACTTTGCGGTTTTAACTATACAGGAATAGATGTTTGCGAATCAAACGGCAATTATTATCTGCTTGAAGCCAACATGAAATTTGGAACTCTGGGATTTGAAATGGCAGGACTTGATTTCAAAAAAATATTATGTTCCCTGGTGCAGAACAATGAAATTTAAAGGACTTGACGCGCACTCAAATACTTATCACTGAGTCCCCTCTGGAGCACAGAGGCAGACAATGTAAAACCGGATTGGCTTCAGGATTAAAAGAGAATATGGTGAACAGTTACAATTAACTTTTTTTTGACAAAATACTGTCCAGGGAATATTAAGTCTTCTACACTGACATTTAAACGGCGAAAAACAAACAAGATTTATATACATGTCCATAGAACTAACCAAAGCAAGGCAAAATCTCAACAGCGTTTCATCCCTGCTCAAACGCGACAAAATTCTTCCCGCTGCCACAGCCTTTCGTGATGGTCTTATTACATACCTCAAGGGCAATCTTCTGCAGAGTGAAAAAAAAGAATTCGCCGATCTTGTGGACAAGACCTTATATCTGCTCAACAGCCACCCCAAAATCAGGGAAAATTATCCCATATTGCTCACTCTGGAACCTGGAAAAGAAAAAGAACTTCTTGAAAATATCCGGGAACTCATCAATGCCTTACAGGCGGATATGACTGATGTTGCCAAAGAATCTCTAAAAGAACTGGAAAAACAAAAACAACAGGCCCTGGCTGAAGCCGGAAATCATCTCAAAAACAAAGAGCTTGAAAAGGCTGATGCCATCTTCAGAAAACTGGTTCGTGATCACGAAAAAGATTTTGATTTAAAAATAAGTATCACTGACCTGCTTCTTGATGCGGAACAATACCATAAAGCTATTGATTATCTAAAAATAGCGTACAAGGACAACCCGGATTCAGTTCATATATACAACCGGCTGGGAATGGCACTGAGAAAAACAGGTAAATTCGATGATGCTGAAAAAGCATATAAACAGGCAACAAAACTACACCCAAAGGATGAATATCTTTATTTTAATCTCGGACGCCTTTATATTGACATGAAAAACTGGGAAAAAGCCATGCGAGCGGCAGAACAGGCCATAAAGATCAATCCTGATTTTGAGCAGGCCCATAAAATGCTCGCTTTTTCCCGCAAAAAAATCACCCACAAGCCCGGCTAGCCGGCCAAAGGCAGCATGACCTGTATCTGCTGTCGCTTAAAAACAGATGAATATGAGCAAACTGGCCGCCAAAAGTCTTAAGCTTCTTATCCGGGAGCCGGTCAAGTCTTATATTATCAAGAAAGAATTCTATTCATCCGCCACCCTGCTGGAAGATATCAAAAAACATTCCACCCCGGACACCCAGCTTACCGACAGTGATATCTTCAATATCCTGATCAAGTATTTTTACGCTTATATTTATCCTGATTCCATAACTGTCAGGCTATCCTTGGAAGAAATCACAACCTGCTTTAATCAGTTTGTTCATCGAAGACTTGGCAGCGACCTCTTATGGAACAAGCTGGATTTACGCAAAAAACTATTAAAACATGGCTTTGCCCTGGCCATGCTGGCAGACCTGCCCAAAACCGCTCATATCTTCAGGGAAATTGCCTGCCGGAGAATCAATCCTGGAAGTTTTGGGGACAATTTTATGGGCCTGGACATCGGCGCGGGCACCGGCATTCTGATGCTGGCTCAGTGGTTGTGCGCCAGAAAAAACAATTTCACTCATATTGAAATTTTTGGCATAGAAAGAGACCCTGCCATTTTTGACAGGACTGGAAGGATTGCTGAAAGGCTCTGTATTGGTCGTATGTCCGGTAAGGAGGCCAAAAACAGATCCACCTACTGCTTCCTGAATAATTCGCCGGTGACTTTCATTACCAATGAAACCCTTCCAGGTGCTTCGGCCAGACTCTGGAAAGAAGATTTTATCAAGATAAATAAAACTCTATTCGATAATTATGCCCCACTTCTTGAGTCTGCGTGTTTTTTCCCAAATCAGGTGCTTGCTGCTGATAAGTCAGGGAATCATACTGTTATCCTGTCCAGAGAAAACTCATTTCACAAAATTGAAGGCCCTCCACTGCATCTCATGTATCCCCGGGCCATAGAACTCCAGGGACAGCTCTGCCCCCTACCCCATATTGGCAGTCATCTGCGCTGCTACCTGGAAGAACCATGGCCGGACATGCTGTCACACAGATGGTAAGACTTGAATAAATAATCTTTTTTGTTTATAAATCACCACGATTTTACCGGGTACACCTCTGAGAAATAAAGCTCTCCGCGTCTTTTTTATTAAAAATACCACACCGGATATCCGTAACGCTCAAACGGGCAAAGCACGCAACCTAATAACCCACTAATATTTTATAAGGAAAGATCAATTGGCTAACTCCAGACAATATCTTATTGACGAACTTTCTGAAGTTAATTCCTGGCGGCTGTTTAAAATTATGGCTGAATTCGTGGACGCCTTTGAAAAGCTCAGTGATATCGATTCTGCTGTATCCATTTTTGGATCAGCAAGGGTACATGAGGATGATCCTGTTTACAGACAAACCTACGATATCGCTAAGCTGCTAAGCGAATCAGGCTACAGCATTATTACCGGAGGCGGACCGGGAACCATGGAAGCAGGCAATAAAGGGGCGCAGGATGGCGGGAGCGACTCAGTAGGCCTGCATATCCACCTGCCGTTTGAGCAGCAATCCAATGCTTTTACTAATATACGCTGCGAATTCAGATATTTTTTTGTTCGCAAGGTGATGTTTATCAAGTATGCCAAAGCTTACGTGGTTATGCCCGGCGGCTTCGGCACCCTGGATGAACTTAGTGAAGCACTGGTTCTTACCCAGACCAAACGCATTAAACCATTTCCAATCGTTCTTGTAGGTTCTGAATTCTGGTCAGGTATTCTGGACTGGTTCAGGGAAACATTACTAGTCCGGGGATTCATCAAAAAGAGCGATTTTGACATGTTCAGCGTGGCAGACTCCCCAGAAGAAGTTCTTGAAGCTGTTTCCAGAGCTTGATAAGGTAATTCTCCGGCTCTGCTGACCAGACCGGACTTGAGATGATCATTAATTATGGGCATCTATTTTTTGAGAATCTTTCCAACAATAATAAATATTTATCAGGCTAATGAAATCATTAAGAGATCTCAAAAAAGTTAAGGTGGCTTCCAGAAAAAAATCCAAGGCCCAGACGGAAGTCAAAAAGGAAACCCTGCAGGAGCCCGTTTTGACTGATGACGATGTTTTTTCCCAGGCCATGCAGGGAGTCAAACCCCTGGAAGGCAAGGGAAGAGAAATTGCCCAGGACAGGCCCAGGCAGAATGTACCATATACAGAGACTGACAACAGCCTCGCCATACTGAACAACTTAGTAAACGGACATATTGAATTTGATATTGAATATTCAGACGAATACATTCAGGGATTTGTTCAGGGAATCAACTCCAAAACTTTCCGGAAATTAAAGTCCGGAAAGTTAAGTATCCAGGCCCATCTGGATCTGCATGGCCTCAACACCCTTCAGGCCAGGATTAAGCTCTTAAATTTTATGCGTGAACAATATATTAACAGTAAAAAATGCCTGCTCCTCATTCCCGGAAGAGGCAGAAATTCCCCCCTGGGAACGCCTGTTCTGCGAAATGAAGTCCAGACATGGCTTACCCGGGAACCATTAAAAAGAATTGTACTGGCCTTTTGCTCTGCTCAACCCAGACATGGAGGCACAGGCGCTCTTTATGTCCTTTTGAGAAACTATAAAAAAAGCGGTAAGATTTTATGGGATAAATATCTCATGGACATTGAAGATTTGTAATAAGCGATAGTCATTGTTACTCTTGCTGCTGCCAAACTTTCACAAACCTGTTTTATAACCTTTACTTTCCTGGTTTGAACACAGCAGAAAACGATATTTGCAGCTCTTCACCACAATTTGCAACTTGAATCCAGAGAGAGGTTCCAGGAACAAAAAATTATGGTGATCAGATACAAATAATTAAACTACATCAGGAGGACCTGAAATTGGGTTTTTTCAGCAAAATAAAGAAAATTTGGAAAAAAGAAGAGCAGCCACCTAAAGAGATTTCCCCAGCCAGGCAGCCGGAACCAGACAAGTCCATTGCCGAAGCCCGGGAAGACCAGCAATGGAAATCCAGTTTACGCAAATCATTATCCCTGGCTGAACCAAGACTCAGTGTCTGGCTGGATCACCTCCTTAAAGGCATTGAAAAAAAAGGAGACGCCTTATGGGAACGTCTTTACTTCCTCTTTGAAACCCTGGAAGTACCGCCTGCTGAGGCCCGGAAGTTTGTCTCCTCATTCTCAGAGTGGCTTGATGATATGGGCTACGTACACCTGGATGAATTCAAATCGGAGCTGCAGTACAGGCTGGCTCTGGCCCTGGATCTGGAAGATGAAGAAGATGAACGCGACAGACTTTTTCTAAAACTTTCAGAGGGTCTCTCCAAAACCAAAGAACAGCTCTCAAAGCGGGTAGACCAGCTGGTAAGCTCCAGCGGCATATATGATGAAGCGTTCTGGGAGGAAATGGAAGAAATCCTGATCATGGCTGATGTTGGACATCATGCGGCATCTGAACTTCTGGAAAAGCTGCGGCCCAGGGTTAAAACCATCGAACCAGGCAATACCGACGAGTTCAAAAAACTATTAATGGAAGAACTTTCCCGGATTTTCCCCAAAACACCCAAAAGAATTAGACCTGAACCCCCTGAAGTAATCCTGGTCATTGGAGTAAACGGTGTAGGTAAAACCACAACCATTGCCAAACTGGCCTATCGAAACAAAATGAAAGGCAAAAATGTCATGATCGTGGCAGGCGACACCTTCAGAGCAGCAGCCATAGAACAGCTGGGCATATGGTCCAAACGCACCGGTGCAGGCTTTTACGCCAAGGAACGCGGGGCAGACCCGGCATCCGTGGCTTATGAAGCCCTGGACAGGGCCGCAACGCAGAATTATGATACCGTGTTTGTGGATACTGCAGGAAGGCTGCATACCAAAGTTGACCTCATGCAGGAACTTAAAAAAATTAAAACCGTCATGGCCAAAAAACTGCCCGGAGCACCCCATCGAACCATACTTGTGCTGGACGCGACAACAGGTCAAAATGCTCTCTCCCAGACAGAACTGTTTGGAAAGGATATAAAAATTGATGAAATTATCATGACCAAGCTTGACGGAACAGCCAAAGGCGGAGTAATTGCCGCCATTGCCCTGCAATATAAAATACCCATCACTTTTATCGGTCTGGGTGAAAAAATGGAAGACCTGCGTCCATTTGATGGACAGAGCTTTGCTCAGGCACTTTTGGATTAAATGGCGGCTCTATATTTAATGAAACTAAAATAGTCTTGACAATCAAAAGATCTTCGACAAATATTTTACATATCAGAATAGCATTCAGGACACTGCGATAATAATGTATCTATTCAGTATGTACAACTTAAGCTAAAGCGGACTTCGCCCGCAACAAGGTACTCACCACAGAGTCAACAGAAAGCACATAGGGAGTATACCAAAACCAGGGCAATCTCCTCTTGGCTCTGTGATCTCGGTGACCTTAGCAGGCTGCCCTAAATCTCCCAATTGCTGCGTCGCTGCAAAAAGTTCAAACTCTTACGTATCCTAAATATGCCGCGACCTTGAACTTTTTTTTGTTCTTTATCCTGCACCCACTTGAGTCAATATTATCTCGGCGCAACTCTTATTGACAACTCAAGTGGGTGCAGGACTGACGCTTGGAATTTTTGAACAGCCTGTCTAATAAGGACTTTTTCACGCTGTTAGAGGTAAAATTTTTTAATTTTTTTCTTTGTGACAGGGTTTCGGCCGTAAGTCACCAACTTTAAAAAGGCCGGGTATCAAAACCGGAAGAGGCAAACACTATGGCCAAGAACAAAAAAAACAAAATCATTGCGACTTCTACAAAACTATTTGCAGTTCAGGGATTTGACAACACCACCACACTTCAGATCGCCAAAGAATCCGGTGTAACCGAACCGCTTCTTTATTATCATTTTAAGGGCAAAGAAGAAATTTTTACAGATATCATCAAAAGGATATTTGAAGAGTATTCAGAACTGATCGAGTCGTTGCCTGAAGACACTGAAAACGAATTTGAAAAAATCAGCAACATGATCAAGCTGCATATCAATCTGGCCAGACAAAGACCCAACGATGGCAGGCTTATTCTGGCCAACTGTCCTTCCAAACTTAAAAACGACCGCCATATCTGTCAGGATGTCATATCCAGACAGCAGGAAATGGTGACCTCCTACCTGAAAAAAAGCCTGGAAAGAGGAAATGCCAGCGGTGAATTCAACGCGCATCCGGTAGATGACCTGGTCATAGTAATTTTGTGCCTTATAAACGGAATATTACGAAAAAAACTTTTAGGCAGAAAAGAATCAGGTTCATATGAATCAACCGCCATTGAATTTTGCAGAAACGCACTGACAGCCAGATAGACAAACAGGATCTTCCAGAAGCATAGCCTTTGCGGAGATCATGTTCAAGCTATGGATACAGGTTCGGTCATACCCCTGACCAAGATCTTCATTGTTTTCGCGGCCATGCTTCTGGGGATCAAGTACAGATTCGGGATAGGTCTGTCCATCCTTGGAGGGAGTATCCTGTGCGGAGTGATGTTTCGCATTCCGGTTCTGGAATGGTTTTCAACAGTTGCTGATTCACTTCTTGATATCAAACTGGGCTTGCTGGTACTCATAATTATCCTGATCATGGTCCTGAGCAGGATAATGGAAGATACCGGTCAAAACAGAAGACTCATGGCTGAATTATCCGGCCTTCTCAAGTGGCCGAGGATCAGGCTGGCCTTTTTCCCCGCCCTTATCGGCCTGCTGCCAATGCCTGGTGGCGCTGTATTTTCAGCACCAATGGTCAAAAACGCAGCCCTTGACCAGAATATCACCAATCAGGACAAAATACTTATCAACTACTGGTTCAGGCATGTCTGGGAACTTATCTGGCCTCTTTATCCAGGCCTTATCCTGGCAGCTCATCTTTCAGGCATTCCTCTGGTCAAACTTATCAGCTACACCTGGCCTGGCTGGGTCATCTGTCTGCTTCTTGGCTGGTTCTTTTACCTTTTCCCCCTGAAGTTGTCCGGATCTGAAAAGACAATTCCTGAATCCCGGTTCAAGCCGCGAAAGGCCCTGTACGAATCACTTCCTTTGCTGGTGGCCATTGTCGGTTCCCTGAGCCTGGAAGCTCTGGTCTGGTCACTGGGCACTTCCATAGATCCTGAAACCGGTCTGGTTGCCGGACTGTTTATAGCCATAATAATCTGCTCTTGCCAGAACATGGTATCAGTTAAACAGACCTTTTTATTACTCCGGGAAAAACATTTATGGCAAATGGTCTTTGTTATCCTGAGCATCTTTGTTTTCAAGGGAGTTCTGGACGGCGGGGGTGTAGTCAGGGAGATTTCCGGGGCCATTGACGGATCTTCCGCCCTTCTGGCGGCGGCAACCATCCTGCCCCTGCTTGTGGCCCTTATATCCGGGATTACCCTGGCCTTTGTAGGGGCCACTTTTCCTCTTATTCTGGGGATTCTGGATCAGCTGGGCATTCAGGGCAATACGCCTTATGTAGTCCTGGCTCTTTTCTCAGGATATGCCGGAGTACTGGTCTCTCCAATACATATCTGTTTCCTGCTGACCTGTGAATTTTTCCGTACCAATGTGGCCCGGGTCTGGCCAAGGCTGTTTGTTCCATGTCTGATCCTGTTTCTTTCCGGAATCGGCTATTTTTTTATTCTGGCCTGAATAATTTATCCGGACGTGTAACTCAACCACCCAGGCTATCAGCAGGCCTTAGATTACAGCCCAAGCTTCTTCATCAGGTCCTCTGGACTTTCATCTTTATTGTTCTGACCATTATCCAGGTCCTGGTCCGGAGCAGTCTGATAAATAAAATCCACTTTTTCCAGGGTTATTTCAAGATAGAAATACTTGTGTCCCTGAGTTTTGAATTCAACCCGTCGATATTGCGGGCGATCAAGGTCGGCTTCCAGAGAAAGCTTCATGGCCTGATTAAGGGCGATCATTTTGGGCTGGGTCTGGTTAACCCCCACTCCCACGGCATTTTTCAGTAACTGCCGGAATTTTCCAATACTCTGATTCAGTAACTCTCCCATGGCATCGGCAACTTCGCTGGAAGTATGGTATCTGGCCAGATCATCTTCAGGCATGCCCATATTCAGATTGTACTTGGTATAAATCTCCAGGGCGGCGTCAGCGGAGAAATTAATGGCCACCAGACCAGAAAATCCCCCCTCAAAAAGTACAAAACAGCCGATATCCGGCCGCAGACATGATTTATTGGTTTTAATAAAAGTTGGAGAATATTCAAT
>JBKHCI010000132.1:0-4458 GCA_046541915.1 Desulfonatronovibrio sp.
CCCGGGGCCGGCCTTAAATTTAAATAAATTGGCTGATTATAAGGACGGCAGAATAGTTGTACTCAGCCAAACCTCACTAGGTGCTGGTCACTTTGCAGGATCTCAAGCCAGTGAGCAGCGCGGGTATGTTCGGGGCTGGTGGCGTTCAGCTGAAGAAGGCATCCGCTGCAGTTGGTCAGAACCAGCGCGCCGGGTGGAAGGTTTGCTTTTGTCCATAGTTCGCGGGCTATTGAGGCGCTGAGTCCGGGATTTTGTATGGCGAAAGACCCTCCCATGCCGCAGCATTCTTTATCCAGCATGATAAGTTGCTGATTATGGGAATGGAAGATATCTTTAAGAAAATTTCCTGACTCAGCGGTCCCGTGACAAGGTTCATGCCAGGCAACATAAGTATTTTTGGCTGGTTCTATGAATTCAAACCTGAGATTGGTCAGTTCCTTTATCAAAGGCCTGATGCTTTTGGTGAAAGGTTCCCATAGTTTCAGGTCCTGGTGGCCGGCAAAAGGATGACAAAGTCCGTCCAGGCAGGTGGCGCAAAAAACAAAAATAAGAGGCCTGCCTATTGAGTCCCAGAGTTCGATATTTTTCAGGGTTTCATTTTTTTCCTGCTGAAAAAGGCCTGCTGAACCCAGAGGATAACCGCAACATGCCCACTTTGGGGTTTCCAGGACATTATACCCCAGGGTTTTAAGCATCTGCAGGGCTTTTTCTTCAAGTTCCGGTCGGAAGTATCTGCCAACGCATCCAGGGAAGATGACCGCCGGTGTTTCCGGGTTCTGTTTTTTCCCTGAAATTTTAAATATTGCCGGAACAGGAGGCCTGGTTTTCAGGGAATTTTTCAAAAGGGGGTAGGCCTGAGGGATAAGGGTACCTGCTGTTTTGACAGAAGACAGGGCTCCCATACCGGACTTGAGTATCCTTGACCATATCCAGGACTTCCAGTCCGGATGAACGGATTTAAGCCGGGCAATTTCCATGGCCAGGTTTAAATCCTGGGGGCAGGCTTCAACGCATTTCCGGCAGCCCAGGCAAAGCTCGGCCAGGGCTATGGTCTGTTTGGCCGTGATGCCTGACTGCTGATAATTTCTCAGGAGAAAGCCCTTGCCCCTGGGGCTCAGTTCTTCTCTGCCGGTGACTTTGAATATGGGACAGACCTCAAGGCATCGCCCGCAAAGAAGGCATTCTCCGGGCGCGGAAAGGTTGTTCATAAGCATTTAATCGGTATTGCCCTGGTTGTTTCAGGTGGCTGTCAAGGTTCAGGGCGGCTTTAAATTCCTTTATGGACAATTCAGGTTGATTGTCTTAAAAATGTATGTTTAACAGCCGTAAGGATTCTGGGTGCGCCGTGTTCGTTTCAAGAGAAACTAATCTCATTATTTTGTGAAGGCAATGGATATAATAACCGATTGTGAAAAAATGCAGTCAATCGGCCTTAAAGCCAGACAGACCGGGATAAGCCTTGCTCTGGTTCCTACCATGGGCTTTTTTCATGAAGGGCATCTGAGCCTTATGCGCTGGGCTGGAAATAATGCTGACAAGGTCGTGGTTTCTCTTTTTGTCAACCCGGCGCAGTTCGGACCGGGGGAAGATCTGGAACGCTATCCCCGGGATCAGCAAAGGGACATGGATCTGGCCAGGTCTTTGGGGGTTGACTTTTTTTTTATCCCTGAGCCGGATGATATATATCCCCCGGGCTTTGATACCTGGGTGGAGTCTTCAGGGCTGTCCAGGAAACTGTGCGGCAAATCAAGACCGGGTCATTTCCGCGGCGTGGCCACGGTTGTCTGCAAGCTCCTGAATATAGTCATGCCGGCCATGGCTGTGTTTGGCCGCAAAGACCGGCAGCAGCTTCTGATTATCCGGAAAATGGTCAGGGATTTGAATATGCCGGTTATAATAGAAGGCAGGCCCACCTTTCGTGAACCGGACGGTCTGGCAATGAGTTCACGAAACGCTTATCTCACACCTGAAGAGCGAAAACTTGCCCCGCATATATATAAGGGCATGCAGATGATCAGAAGTGAAGCTTTGTCCGGAGAAACCGGCTGCAAAGAGCTTGAAGCCAGGCTCGTAAAGTATTACCGGGAAAATATGCCCGGCTGTGAAATAGATTATGTCCGTATAGCTGAATCAGAAACTCTGGAAAGACCTGAAAGTCCCGGCCCGGGAACTTTTCTGGCGGCGGCTGTAAAGCTTGGCAGGGCCAGGCTCATTGATAATATTGATCTGGCGTAACCATTATAATTAACTTAACCTTTAACATTCCGAGATTATTATGAAGATACGAAATTTTCTGCAGGCTAAAATTCACCGGGCCACCCTGACCGGCGCGAATCTTGAATACAAGGGAAGTATAGCCATCTGCCCGGATTTGCTGGAAGCTTCGGGCATAATGCCCTTTGAGCAGGTTGATGTGTATAATATTGATAATGGAGAACGACTGACTACTTACGCCATTACCGGTGAAAAAGGCGAGATTACGCTAAACGGAGCAGCAGCCCATAAGGGAGAAGCCGGCCACCGGATTATTATTGCCGCTTATGTCGGCCTTGACAGGGATGAAGTATATTCCCACAAGCCGGTTCTGGTGTTTGTAGATGATCAGAATAAGATCAAAGAAGTGAGCAATGGATGATAAGTCTGAAAAATTGACTCTTCTGGCCAGGATCAGAAAATTTTTAAAGGTCAATCTCATAGCTGGTCTGCTTTTTCTGACCCCCATAGCTGCCACTTTTTTTGTTCTGCGGCTGACCATTGGCTGGCTGGATCAAATTCTTCTGCTAATTCCGACCAGGTACAGACCGGAAAATATACTGCCTTTTCCAGTGCCCGGACTGGGGCTCATTCTGCTGGTTCTGGTGCTCATTGTATCCGGGGTGCTGGTCCGCAATTACATCGGCAACAAGCTGGTGGCGGTCTGGGAAAGGACCATTAACTACATCCCCGTAGTCAACAAGATCTATACAGCTGTGAAGCAGCTTATGGATACCCTGGCCCTGGGCAATTCCAGGGATTTCAAGCGGGTGGTCCTTATTGAATATCCCAAGGAAAACATTTATGCCATGGCTTATGTGACTGGAATCGCTGTGGGTGAGCTTCAGGAAAAAACCAAAAGAAAAATGATAAACATCTATGTGCCTACCACTCCCAACCCTACTTCGGGTTTTTACCTCATGGTCCCGGAAGATGATATAATTCCCCTGGACATGAGCGTGGAGGATTCTTTTAAACTGCTGATGTCCGGAGGTATTGTCACTCCGGAGAGAAAACAAAAAAATGGAGGAAATAAATGATTTCAACCGACGGACGCTATCTTTTTACTTCAGAATCAGTAACAGAAGGTCACCCGGATAAGGTGGCGGATCAGATATCCGATTCTATCCTGGACACGATTATCAACCAAGACCCCAATGCCAGGGTGGCCTGCGAGACCCTGGTTACCACAGGACTGGCTTTTATTGCCGGTGAGATAAGTACTGATGCGTACGCGGATTTTCCGAGCATAGTCCGGGAAACAGTCAAAGATATCGGCTATAATAATTCAGACATGGGTTTTGACTATGAAACCTGCGCGGTAATTTCTTCAATAGACAAACAGTCCCCTGATATAGCAGTGGGAGTTAACCGCAAAAGCCCTGAAGAACAGGGAGCAGGGGACCAGGGCATGATGTTCGGCTTTGCGGTCAATGAAACCGACACCCTTATGCCTGCGCCTATCTACTATGCCCACAAACTGTCCAGACGCCTGTCTTATGTCCGTAAAGACAATATCCTGGAGTTTCTGCGTCCGGACGGCAAGACAGAAGTCAGTGTGGAATATATTAACGGCAGCCCGCACCGGATTCATGATGTGGTGGTTGCCTGTCAGCATAATGAAAATATATCCTATGAAGAGCTTGTGGACGCGGTTAAGGAAGAGGTTATCTTCAAGGTCCTGCCCGAAAAAATGATTGATAAGGATATGCGCATATTTATCAATACCACCGGGCGTTTTGTGGAGGGCGGACCCAAGGCGGACTGCGGCCTGACCGGCAGAAAGATTATTCAGGACACATACGGCGGAATGGGTAATCACGGGGGGGGAGCTTTTTCAGGCAAAGATCCCTCCAAGGTTGACCGTTCCGGAGCATACATGGCCAGATACATTGCAAAGAATATTGTAGCAGCGGAGCTGGCTGACCGGTGCGAGGTGCAGGTGGCCTACGCCATCGGCGTGGCCGAGCCGGTTTCTGTTCTGGTGAGTTCCTGGGGCACAGGACAGGTTTCAGACGCGACACTTACCCAGGCTGTAAAGGACGTCTTTGATTTACGACCGTTCCATATTATTAAAAAACTGAACTTGCTGCGTCCAATTTATAAAAAATCATCCTGCTACGGGCATTTTGGGCGTGAAGACGTGGATTTTTCCTGGGAAAAGACAGACTCTGTGGAAGATCTGCGAACCGCGTGCAAGATTTA
>JBKHCI010000133.1:0-4443 GCA_046541915.1 Desulfonatronovibrio sp.
GGACAAGGGCGGCCGCGATGATCTGCTGGCCCTTTTGAACAGCCCGCGCCATGTTGTCGCCGCTATGGACGGATCAATCCAGGATCAGCTGATGCTCAATTTTTTCCCGTCGGCCGTCCTGCGAACGACCAGGACCTGGCAAGAGGCCGCGGAGCTGGTGGTTGCAGGAGAGGCGGACGCAGCTATTATTCCTGATCGTATCCACAGACTCATGGTTTACCACAATCCGGAAGTGGACTACAAGGCCCGGGCCGTATCTCTGATTCCTGACCCCCTGGTCATGGCGGTCCACCCGGAGCTGCCCGGCCTGCTGCGTCTGGTCAACGACTATCTTGATGTCACCGAACACCAGCGCGAAACCAGCCTTGCCGGACTCCTGGAGCGTTATCTGGGTCATGCATTGACAGGACCCGCTCAGTCAGGGCAGGACACTGAGCTTGATCCGGAACTGATGACTCATAAGGACTGGCCGCTTGTGGCAGCCATGCATGCCGGCGCTGTTCTGCTTTTCTGGCTGCTGGTGATCCGTCGCAGGAGAGACAAACACTGGCTGCTCAGTCCGTGGGCTGTGGTCCTGGCCATGGTCCTGGGCGGGACGACCGGAAGCCTGCTTGCCTCTCCGGTCTTTTTTGCCGGTCCCTTGTCCGAGCTTTTCATCCGGTTCTGGCAACTCTGCGTCCTGCCCATCATGATTACTGCTGTTATAACCAGCATCTATCGACTGCTGGTGGGTGGAACTGATTCCAGGCTGGTCCGCCGGCTGGTTGTGGTTCTGCCCGGAGCCTTGCTGAGCGTAGCGCTTTTGGGCGTTTTCCTGGGGGCCTGGGGGAAGCCTGGCCTGGATTTTCCTTCCCACGCCCAACAGGTATTGATCCAGAACATGCCTGAGGTCATGGAGGGCGCTCCCAGACAGGATGTTTTCGAAAAGCTGATGCACATGGCCCGGTCCATCGTGCCTGGCAACGTGCTCGCGCCGGTGGTGCACAACCAGGCCCTGGCCGTCCTGTTCATCGCCCTGTTTTTCGGGATCATGCTTGCCCGCTGCAGGGTTGAGGCCAGGCAGTCCGTGGTCAATGTCCTGGATGCAGTACAGGGAGTCTTTACCGGGATGGTCAGGGCCTCCCTGTATCTGCTGCCCCTGGCTCTGTATCTGCTGACTCTGGATTTCACGGCCCGCGTGGGCACGGAGATGCTTGGAGCGATCTTCGGACTGACCGGCCTGATGGCCCTGGCTCTGGTTCCGCCTCTGATCTTTGGGGTAGTCTCATTGCGGATCAGGCTGGACTTTCCCTTTAAGGTCCTGGTCAACCGGTTTCTGCCCATGGTCGTGCTGGCGTTTTCCACCCGCAGCAGTGTTGTGGCCATGCCTCTGGGCATGGAGGCTTTGCGTGGCCTGACAGAGGGAAACTGCCCGGACAAAAGCCCTGGCAGGCAGTCCGGCAGACGGCATGGACTGGACCAGGACCAGACCATGGCCGCCTTTCCTCTGTTTTTAATGGCCTGTCACTGCGGTTTTGTTATTTTCTTCTGCCTGATTCCCATATTTATCGGCCAGGTCTTTCAGGTGGAGTTTACGATTGCACATTACGCGTTCATAGTCTTTGGCGCGGCCCTCAGCGCCCTGGCCGCCACCGGGTCCCTGGCCATGTCCCATGTCCTGCTTCTGCCCATTATCTGCGATCCACTGGGCCTTCCAGTGGAACCCGCTATTCTGGTGGGTTACGCCTTGCTGACTATTATGAGTCCGTTTTCAGCAGCGGTCCAGACCCTGTTCAGCAGCGGTCTGACCGCCATGGTTGTTTCTTTGCCTTTTAAGTCCTGCGCGCTGCCGGCAAAGTAAAAAATACTTTTGTGCCCTTTCCGGGCTGGCTTTCCAGCCAGATTTCTCCGCCGTGGTGCGTGATAAACTGCCTGCACAGGACCAGCCCCAGACCAGATCCTTTTTCCTTTTCAGTGCCCAGCTGTTGTTTTCCCTTTTCTATGGAAAACACAGAGTCTAATACACTCTTTTCCATGCCTTTGCCGTTATCCTGGATAGCTATGGTCACGGTCTGCTTTTCCTGCCGGGCGGTGATGACAATCTCACCGCCTCGGTGGGTGAACTTAACCGCGTTGAAAAGGATATTGCGGATTACGGTATTGATCATGGGCTGGTCTACCTGGACAGTCAGTCCCTGGGAGATTTCCCTTCGAATAGATATTTCTTTGCGACCGGCCATGTCCTGCACTGTTGAAAGTCCGGTGTTGACCAGTTCAAAAACCGTGCAAAGCTTTGGAGCGTAATCAATCCCCTCCTGACTCATGCGCGCCCATTGCAGCAGGTCTTCCAGAAGGGCAAAGGTGTTTAGTGTGTTTTTATGCAGTTCTTTGGAAAGGAGGCTGATTTCCTTTTCAGAAAAGACATTTCGCTGATAAGCAAGCATTTCTGTCGCAGACAGCAGACTGGACATAGGGGACTTGAGATCATGGGCAATGATGGAAAAGAGCTTGTCCTTATCAGCGTTGGCCCTTTGAAGCTGCTCATTGATGCTCTTGATTTTCTGTTCAGCCTGTTTTTTTTGGGTGATATCTTTTTGAACCCCGAAATGGCCTGTGATCCGTCCCTTTTCATCGTATAAACAAAAATAATCGCCATCAATGATGATGGGGGTGCCGTCCAGACGACGTTGCCTGGTTTCTACGTGTATGCGGCCTTTATCGAACAGCCTCTGAATAATATGCCGGCCATGCTCCGGGTCATGGGCAAAAATGTCTGCCGGGGTCAGTCCGAGAAAATCATCTTCTCTGGCCCCGTATTGATCAAGCATAGCCTGATTGACCTTGGTTATTCGATGATTGGCAAAGACATAGTCAAGCACCTCCAGCTTATCCACGGAATTGTCCCAGGTTACCGGCTCATTAAGCATCATGAAAAAGAAACCGTCAATGGACTGGGAGAAGAACATCTCCAGTTGTTTTTGTTGTTCAAAAAGTTCTTTTGTCTGCTTCTGGACCATCCTGTTAAGCAGCTCATTGCGTTCTTCCAGTTCTTTCAGGGGATAAGACTCATCTTCATCATGTGCCTGACTTGGAAAAGAAATGTGTATCCCAGCTATTTTGACAATACCTTCATACTCATGCAAAACCATCATCATGCGCAGGTTGTTCAGCTTGAGTTTCTGGTCCAGGATCCTGGTTTCCAGATCAAGCTCACAGACAACCAAAGCATTTTCAGGATCAAGGATCTTTATTTCCTGACGATGTATTTTATAATGCAGGGTCTCAGGCGCTGAGGCTATATCCCTCTGGAATATACTGACACCGGTCTGCATGTCATAAAATATCTCATCCAGTCCAGTGCCGCATCCGCAAAAATCCTTTGCAACCATCTGCTTAAGGGATGCTAAATCCCGCATGTTCATGTAGGCATCCAGGTATCTGTCAAATGCCTCTTGAAATTTTTTCATATTGTTGGGATTGGATGCATTCATGTTAATCTATAATTTTTTTCAGCATTATTTCAGTTTTTCCGAACATGGCTGCTGTTAAGAACTTCTTCAGACTGTTAACAGCGTGCAAAGCAGGACAAAACCTCTTTGCCTGTGGTTTGACAAAACAAGTCCTGATTTTTGCTGGCGGCGCGGAGGCCGGACAGGCTCCTGTCTTTTGACGTAAGGCATAAGCCGAGTTAAACATTTACATATGCAATGTATCTTTTTTTATTATAAAAATATACAAAAGACTACAACGAATATTGCTCCGTCAATAGGTTGCCGGCTGGGCTAAGGTTGGCCGGTGACTATGGCGAATATTTATCTGGATATTTATACGCGAGGAAAAAAATATAAAAAGGGGGTTGCCATGCAAAAGAAGTCAGTCTTTAAAGGCCAGGACAAGTGGAAAATTTTCATTCTTATAGTGCTCACATTCTCTGCCGGATTCCATATGGTTCAGGCTTTAGCTGAACACAGTGTTTGGGACGGCGCTTTGGCAGTAATGCTCATCGTGGCCAGCTTATCCATGCACGGACTTGTGACAAAAGTCAGAGTTGGCTTGGTGGTGGGAGGATTTATCGCAGGCCTTGGTCTGGGCGTGCTGGTGATTTAGTCTTGAAAATTTTGATTTCATCCGGCTGAAGCGTACTTTTTTTCGAGGAAGTACGCTTAAACCGGATGAGCCTTAATTATTCTAAAGACTGACTGCAAAAGGCTTGGCAATTTGGGCTGTTTTAAATTTTTCTCTGAGCACTCACGTTGTCTTGATCCCTGACAAGTCTCTTGTCCCACCATAATATAAAAATGCCGTTGCTTTCAGCGGTGTTTTAATTTAACAGCAAAGTTGATCTTTCAGGAAAATAAGCCCTTAACAGGCTGCCCCAAATCTCCCAATTGCTGCGTCGCTGCAAAAACTTCAAACTCTTCTAAGTAACTTGAAGCGTAAAAACAACGAATTCAGACACTTATA
>JBKHCI010000134.1:0-4422 GCA_046541915.1 Desulfonatronovibrio sp.
ACGGTTAAAGCAGCCGGTTGCCCTTTTCCCGTCATTCCGGCGAAAGCCGGAATCCGGTGCAGTTGAATAGCCATATGCCGTATGTGCTGAATAGTTACGAAAAAGAAATTGATTCCATGAACTTTTTCTGTTCTTTATCCGGCACTCACTTGAGGGCATATTTTCAGGCATGAGCTATTAATGGCAACGCAAGTGGATGCCGGACTGTCGCTTTAAATTTTTGAACAGCCAGCGGAATAAGGACTTTTTTAGCACGTTTTTAAATCTGAAAACGCATTACACACATATATTTTTCAGGGATGAAGGGGATGAAAGAAAAAAATTCACCGGGCAGAGATGATCTCAGGTATAAATTCAGGGGCATGTCCCTGAGTCTTCGTTCCAAGTTTTTAATGAGCACAGCCGTTATCATGATAATTATCTGTCTTGTAAGCGCGTTTGCTATATATCAAAGAGAAAAGAACCTCCTTGTAGACTCGGCCTTTACCAAGACCGAGATGGTTATGGCTGCTGTGGAAGCCAGCAGGACTTATGTCCGGGAAGAATTGCGGCCGGAAATGACCGGGCGGTTTGGCGATGATTTTTTTATGCTTGAAGCCATGTCCACATCCTATGTGGGTCGGTCGGTTATGGATAAGCTTAAAACCAGCCTGCCTGATTACAGCTACCGCCGTGTGTCCATAAATGCCAGGAATCCTCTTTTTGAAGCCAATGCCAGGGAGAGGGTCATGATAGATTATTTCCGGGAAAACACAGAACTGGACAACTGGCAGGGGCTGATAGACGATAAGGGAGAAGCTTTTTATATGCGTTTTCGGCCGGTACACTTTGAAGAATCGTGCATGTCGTGCCACGGCATTCCAGAAGAAGCCCCCAGACAGCTGCTGGATCAGTACGGAGATGATCGCGGCTTTGGTCACTATCCAGGTGAACTTGCCGGTGTGATTGCCGTGGGGATCCCGGTTCAGAGCGCGTTGTCCGCCATCAAGGAAAAGTCTTCTTCTGTTTTTCTGGCAGTGTTGTTCGGAGCTTCCCTGTTTTATCTCATGCTTACCTTTTTGTTCAACTGGATCGTAGGCAGTAATCTCAGAGGTGTTCTTAACCTTTTCAGGGATGAACTGGATGAAAAAAATCTTCCTGAAGTTCTTAACGAAAGTGTTTCCGGGGATGAGCTGGAAACTCTTTCGTATGCGGCCCACAATATGGCCACCCATCTCAGGCAGACCAGGGACGAACTTAGAAGCCACGCCTTGAACCTGGAGAAAAAGGTTGCTGACAGAACAAAGGCCCTGAAGGACTCGGAACTCCTGCTGAAGGAAAGGGTTCTGATAAGGAACCAGGAGCTCAAAGCCCTGAACAGCATTGCCGAACTCACAACCCAGGCCAGAGGAATGCATGATATCTGGCCCGAAGCCCTGAGACAGACTTTATCACTTATTCCAGCCAATGGGGTGGGAATATATCTGTTGGACGAAAATGGTCAAAAGATGACTCTTGAATACCAGGATAACGCGTCTGTTCTGCCTTTGGAAGTCAGTTGTCCTGAAGCTTCAGGTGAAATCCCTTCCTCTGGCCTGCCGATTCTTCAGAAGAATATCGAGCACTCCATGTGCCAGGCCCTGCATGGACAGATGGACGGTTTTACCTCAAAACACCAGGGCAATTGTCTGAATGTTCCGCTGTACTGCCGCGGCAAGGTTCTGGGCATCATGAGTTTTGTGGTGGTGGATTTTTCAGAGATTTCAGAAGAACAAAAAGAACTTTTGCTGTCCATCGGCAGGCAGATAGGCATAGCCATTGAGAGTCTGAGCGGTCTTCAGAAGCTTTTGCAGAACAAGGAACTCTTGCAGTCGGTCTTTGACGGCATTACTGATCTGGTGATCCTCCTGGACAGGGATTACCGGATTAAGATGGTCAACAAGGCATATCTGCACAAGTACCAAGTTGAACTTGAGGATGTGCTGGACATCCCCTGCTATGAGGCACATTCTGGATTCAGATCCTCCTGCCCTCATTGTGATATTGAGAAGGTTATCCAGACCGGAAAACCATATGTTTCTGAAGCCAAATGCGGTACCGGCCAGATCTATCTGGTTCATTTTTATCCGATTTTAAATGAACAGGGAGAAGTAATCAGTATTATCAGATACGCCCGGAACATTACTGATCAAAAAAAGGTAGATCAAAGAATCCAGCAGACTGAAAAGCTGGTTTCCATGGGCCAACTGGCTGCCGGAGTAGCCCATGAGATAAATAATCCCCTGGGGGTCATACTCTGCTATATAGATCTGCTGAAGAGACAGCTGGCTGATTTTCCCCAGGGTTTGAAAGATCTGCACATCATTGAAAAGCAGACCCTGAACTGCAAACGCATTGTCACTGACCTGCTGCAGTTTTCCAGAGGACAGGAAAGCACCAAGTCGTATTCTTCACTGAACAGCACTGTTGAGGATATCATGCAGATTTTCAAGCACCAGTTTAAAACCCAGAAAATCAGGGTTGACCTTGATCTGGACGCGGACATGCCGGACCTTAACTTTGATGAGAACAAGATGAAGCAGGTGTTTGTCAATCTGATCATGAATGCCTGCCAGGCCATAGGGCAAAGTGGTGAAATAAAAATTGTTTCCAGGTTTATTGAAGAAAAAAACATGGCCCGGATTACCTTCCGGGACAATGGAAGCGGCATGAAGCCGGAGATCAGAAACAGAATATTCGATCCTTTTTTCAGTACTAAAAAGACAGGAGAGAGTACCGGGCTGGGGCTGTCTGTGAGTTACGGGATAATTCAGGATCACGGCGGAGACATTTCAGTTCAGAGTGAACCGGGTAAATGGACCGAGTTCATTATCCATCTGCCGGTATCCGGGCCTTTCCGCAGCTCTTAGCAGGCTGCTCCCAATCTTGTATACGGCAGAAAATAACATTAAGGATCTTTTAAAGATATGAACCACACAACACTGCTTATTATTGATGATGAAAAAGATATGCTTGACGGCCTAAAGCGGATTTTGCCCTATGAACTGGAAAATATAGCAATCAAGGTTTCCACCAGTCCGCTTAAGGCCCTGCAGCTGATGAGGCGCAATTCCTTTGACCTTGTGCTCATGGATGTGCGCATGCCGGAAATGGATGGACTGGATCTCCTTGAGCAGGCCAGGAAGCTGGACCCGCACATGACCATCATAATGATGACTGCCTACGGAAATATTGAAACAGCGGTTCAGTCCATTAAAATGGGTGCCTATGATTTTATAACCAAGCCCTTTGATATTCCTGATCTGCTGAGACATATAAAGAAGGGACTTGAAAGAAGCGCTCTGATCAGGGAGAATATGACCCTTAGAAAGGATATGAGCAAGAAATCGGTGTTTGAAGATTTTGTGGGGCAGAGTCCTCCCATGCAAAGGCTGTACGGAACCATTCAGTCTCTGGCTGATACGGATTATCCAGTCCTTATCAGGGGAGAATCAGGCACTGGCAAAGAGCTGGTAGCCAGGGCCATCCATTCCCTGAGTAAAAGGAGTTCAAATACCCTGATCACGGTGAATTGTCCGGCCATTCCGGAGCATCTTCTGGAAAGTGAACTTTTCGGCCATAAAAAGGGTTCTTTTACAGGGGCTTTAAAAGATCATAAAGGTCTTTTTGTGGAGGCGGACAGGTCCAGCCTGCTTTTGGATGAAATTGCGGACATTCCGGTAACTGTTCAGACTAAACTTTTAAGGAGCCTGCAGGAGCAGGAAGTCAGACCTCTGGGCAGCAGCAGGAATATAAAGGTTGACGTGCGCATTCTGTCCACCACCAACCAGGACCTGGAAGAAAAAATCAGAGACAAAAGTTTCAGGGAGGATCTTTTCTATCGTCTTAACGTGGTCACTGTTTCCACTCCGTCATTAAGAGATATGCCTGAGGATATTCCTTTGCTTGTTCATCATTTCAGCCGCAGGGTTGCTTCTGAGCTGGGCATAAATCCCAAAATAATATCCACGCCGGTTATGGACGCGCTCATGCGCAGGGAATGGCCGGGCAATGTCCGGGAACTGCAGAATTTTGTCCGCAGGATGATAATTTTTGCGACAGGAGAAGAGGTGGGCATGGACACCCTGCAGGCAGTTGATAGCCAGGCCTGTCCCGGGTCCAGCTGCGAGGGCTTTTCAAATTCCAGTGCGGCGGAATTGTATTCTGAGGCTAAGTCCAGGGTGGTTAATGAGTTTACTGAAAGTTACGTCCGCAATGTGCTGGCCAGAACAAACGGAAATATTTCCCAGGCTGCCAGACTGGCCGGACTGAGCAGGGTTGCCCTGCAAAAAATTACCAGAAGACTGGAAATCGATACAGATACTTATCGGTAGGGCCTGGTTATGCCTTTTGGCTTCTGTTAAATAGTTTTCATCCGGAAACGGCTCTTTTTCCTTTTGGCGG
>JBKHCI010000135.1:0-4417 GCA_046541915.1 Desulfonatronovibrio sp.
AATTTACATGATTTGTCCAACGGAACCAGCAACGGTCAAACATCGCATCAATGGCAAAACATGAACCCGGTGCTGGTCTTGTATTTATTGACCTGGCCATAATATATGACGATAAAACACAAATCTCAAAGCGTGAACACCCTGATATGACGGCAATGCTGACAAACAAATGTTCAACAGTCCTCATGACCGCCCGGGGATCAGAGCAAATTCAGGAAACAGTCCTGGATGAGCGTCCCTTTTCAGTGAGTCTCAACGATGAACACATTGGATCTTCCATGGTCCTGGCAACGGATCTTGAGGAATTCGCGGCCGGATTCCTGTTCGGTCAGGGTTATCTGAACAAAGATGATGATATCCTGGAAATAAACGTCTGCCCTGAAGGCCGCGTAGATGTTTACGCCGATGTTCTGGTAGACAGAAATCAGGAAATGATAACCACCTCGGGATGCGGAGGATCAGGAAAAATAGCCCGCAGGCTGCTGGATGAAGAGTTGCCCGGGCTGCCCGAATTCAGGCTGGACTTTGCCGGGCTGGGAGAACTGGTTAAAAATACCCTGTCCGCCTCTCCCCTTTCACAGCAGACCCATTGCGTGCATGGATGCGGATATCTAAGCCAGAAAGGATTTGAAGCCTGCTTTGAGGATGTGGGCAGGCATAACGCCGTGGACAAGGTTCTGGGAGCTATTCTTCTGGGAAGATTTTCCCCGGCAGGAGCAATCTATACCACCGGCAGGCTGACCTCGGATATGGTCCTTAAGTGCGCCCGGATAGGAATCCCCATTGTCCTGTCCAGGACCTCGCCCTCTTCCCTGGGTCTTGAAATCGCCCGCAAAGCCGGCATCACCCTTGGGGCTTACGTCCGCCCCAACCGGATCAACGTGTTCAATGCCCCCCAAAGAATCATACCGGATCAGGAATAAAAGCTTGTTGAAAAAGTCCTTATCAGACAGGCTGAATCCAGACTAAGATCTATTTTTTAGAAATCAGTAAAATCCAATCAGGTCATGCTCAGAAAATGACCGGCCCAGGCAGTGGCTTTATTCAAAACCATTGCTGCCTGACCCGGACTTATACCGATTTTTTTCAAAGCATCCTCTGTATCTTTCCACTCACCTTTTTCACAGGAAACAGCCAGGTCCAGCCAGATCCGCAATTCCTTGTTTTCTCCGGTTAAGGCCTGTGTTAAACTCGGTTCCAGTGAAATCTTTTCCAGGATATCTTTCATGGGCTGGGACAACAGCGCGTCCAGCATGGAAAAAAGGCCAAGGATAAACATTGAATCCGGGGACATGGGGGATGTTCTATTCTGCAGGGCTATTAATTCAAGAAATTTGGCCCTTTGCAGAGATAAAAACAGAAGTTCGCTGGCCCGGGCAGTGGTGTTCATTTCAGCAAGAATAATCACCTGCAGCCAGGTGGAAACCCGTCTCTGACCCAGCATATTTACCGCGTGGGAAATGGAATTGATCTTATAGGGCAGCTCTGTACTCACGGAATTGATGTATCTGAGCAGGCGGTAGCTTAATGAAACATCACCCTCTATTATCCTGGCAATACCGGCCAGATCCAGGTTGTCCGATCCCAGGATATCAATGAGCTCCAGCTTGGACAGCTGGTTGGCGGAAAGTCTTCTGCCCTGAACTATCTTGGGTTTGCTGAAAAAATAACCCTGAAAAAGCTCAAAGCCCATTTCTTTGCACTGTTCAAAAGATTCCAGATTCTCCACTTTTTCCGCCAGCAAAGTACAGGAATATTTCTCCAGCCTTTCAAGAACACCTTCCAGGCTTCCCGGGGCAATATTCAGCACGTCTACCTTGACAATATCAGCCTGTTCCAAAAGAGGCTCGAAACCGGGGTCTCCCACAAAATCATCCAGGGCCAGGATATAGCCTTCATTTTTAAGCTCAAGGCACATGTCTAAAATATCCTGATCAGGACGAACTGTCTCCAGAATCTCCACTACCGCTATGTTGGCGGGAAGGGTCCTTGCCGTGCCCTGCAGAAGCATTGATGAAGGATAGTTTATCAACAGCTTTTGTCCGGGTACGAGCCATTCCTCGGCCATGCCGAATCCATCCGCGATTACCTGGGCAGTGGCAACATCACCGTCCTCAAAGTCAGCCGTACCGCTCTTGGCACTGTGACGAAACAAAAGCTCATATCCCCAGATATCCATGTTCACGTCAAATACAGGCTGCCTGGCCACAAATACCGGCTCTAAAAAAGTATTGTCATAAGACCGCGTCTGTTCATTGTGGTTCATGCCATACTCCAATGTACAATACTAAAAGTGTTCATCCGGGCTATCAATCTGTTGCAGACATTTGTAAACACATTTATCAGCGTGCTGTAAAAGCCTTACTAAACTGGCTGTCCTGATCATATTTTTAACTGGTTTCCCTCCGGAAAGTCTTTCTTTCCGGATGTTGAAAATACCGGTTTTCTTGAGGCTTCCCTCATTAGTTGGACAAAAAATGGACCAAGTTAAGGTGTAGACCTCTGGGTTATTTCTTTTGGCAAGGAAAAAGGGGGAACTATGAAGAGGCGTATCTTAAGGTGTTGATGAATAATCCCGCAGATTGACCCCGCCAAAAGGAAAAAAAACCGTTTCCGGATGAAAACTAACTACTTTAAACCTGACTTGCTTGCAATCAAAATCAAGGTATACGCTGTTGGTTATCTTTTCAAAAAATCTATTTATGCCGGCAGAAAACCAAAAGACATCCCAGCATAAAAACTGCCTTGAAATATATCAATCTTCAACGTAACTGATCCCCATAACCATCGGCCAGCTCTGGATTCTTGTTTCTGTTGAGAATACCGGCTGAACTGATACAAAAACCAAGATATATACAGAGATGATAAAATGAAAAATGAGATCAACATTCAAACAGGGCTTGAAATGCTGCTCCATCAGGTAAAAAAGATCGTTAAAGGCGACCAGAAAGCCGTCTCACACCTTATGGACCTCACTGGAGACGAATCATTGCCGGACATAGTCAGGGAGCTTGCCGAATGCTTTGGCCGCCTGACGGTGAGCATAGAGGCCAGGGAATACCGGGTGGAAATGATCCTTGAAGATCTGCTTGAAAAGCAGGCCGAACTTGAGCAGGCCATGCACGACGCGCTGACCGGTCTGCCCAACAGGGCCATCTTTCACGAACATCTTAAAAAAACCTTTGAATCGGCAAGAAGAGATGGACATCTTCTGGCTGTGGTATTTATCGACCTGGATAAATTCAAGCCCGTCAACGATACCCTTGGTCATGAAGCCGGAGATGAGCTGCTGAGAATTGTCGCAGAGAGACTTGAGGAATGCGTCAGATCCTCAGATGTAGCCGCCCGGCTTGGAGGTGATGAATTCGCGCTTATTCTGGACAGGCTTCCGTCCAGAAAAATTGCCTGGGACGCGTGCCGCAGAGTGCTCCAGGAACTGGATAAACCTTTTAAACTCAAGGCGGATGAAGTTAAAATCGGCGGGTCAATCGGAGTTGCCTTTTATCCTGGCGACGGAGACACCCCGACCAGCCTCCTGAAAAGCGCGGACATGGCCATGTACCAGGCCAAAAGCCAGGGCAGAAACAGAGTCAGATGCTATAACAGCAAAGATGAAACCCTGGATTGCACATTTCGCGCTTGACCGAAAATGTTCAATCTAGAGCCTTAATTGCACATTTCGGGTCAAGCGCGAAATGTGCAATTAACAGCGAATTAAATTTTAAAACCAATAACCCGGACTATTTCTTCTATCAGGTCTTCCTGGACAGGAGTGATTTCCAGAAACTGCAATCCGCTTACATAGTAATCAGGATTGATATCCTGGTTGCTCCAGCGGACCACCGCTTTGAGATCCAGATTACAGGACAGGCTTCTTACAGACTCATCAGGTGGGATCCGGATATTAAATGTCTGTCCACTTTCAAGCTGCTTTTCGCTAATAAGCAGAAGCCCTGCTACGTGGATATCCACCAGACGGCCGATCTCCTGGCCGGTATCCTGGTCCAGCACCTTGAGATAATAGTACAATGACCGCCTTTTATACTGGCGGTTGTCCCTTCCCGCGACAGGCATGGTTCACCTCTTGGAAATGTTATGGTTCAAGGCAAAGATGCGGCTGCTGTTCAATTCTGGAGCGGAATCGATCATAAGATTGAAAAAAGCCTGTCCGGGTTCCGTTTTTAAGTCGTTCATATGAATCCACGGACAGCAGCACTGCTACCGTCTTACCCCTCCTGTGTATAAAAACAGGATCATTTTTCTCTGCTTCATGAATAATGGCCGGCAAACGATTTTTGCTTTCAGCTATTGAGTAGCTTCTCGGGCGCATAATCTTCTCCTTATGCTGAATTTATAGCTATCATTATGGCCATCAGGTTTTATTGTCAAACCGCAATAGTAAATATCCGCCCCGGCC
>JBKHCI010000029.1:0-17834 GCA_046541915.1 Desulfonatronovibrio sp.
TAAGAGCGGGAGCCGCTGAGGTCAGGGTTTTGTTTCTGGCCCGGGCTGATTGAAAACGAATAGTGAATACTTATAAATTTTTTCTCAATGATTTTTCTTGACTAAAGCCGGATTTTATATGTAAATACCTCTTTTTGCATTTGGGAGGTAAAAATGTTTGCAATAATAGAAACTGGTGGAAAGCAGTTCCGCGTTCGTGAGGGACAGCAGATAAAGGTGGCCAAGTTGGCTGATGAAGCCGGATCAGAGATAGTAATGGACAAGATCCTGGCTGCCGGCGCCCAGTCAGATGTTAAATTCGGCCAGCCCTATGTTGAAGGGGCCAGAGTGGTTTGTGATGTTCTGAGCCATGAACGGGATAAGAAAATCATTGTTTTCAAGAAAAAACGCCGTAAAGGTTACAGCAAGAAACAGGGACATCGCCAGGACTTTACCAGGTTGCGGGTAAAGACTATTGAGGCCTAGTCCGGGGAGGTTTACAAATGGCACATAAAAAAGCAGGTGGCAGCTCACGAAACGGAAGAGACAGCCAGGGACAGAGACGGGGAATAAAAAAATACGGTGGCCAGGCAGTAAGAGCCGGCAATATATTAATCCGGCAGCTGGGCACAAAAATCCATCCTGGTGAAAATGTGGGCATGGGCAGAGATTACACCCTGTTTGCTCTCATCGATGGTCAGGTCAAATACGAAAAGTATACCAGACAGAAAAAGGTCAGAACCAGGGTCAGTATTATTCCGGCCGTTGCATAATTTTTTTCTTTTTTTTCGATAATATTTTCAGCCGCCTGGTTTTTCGGGCGGCTTTTTTTTTAAGGGCCTGGTATTAGGTATGAGATTTGTAGACGAAGCAGTAATAACTGTTCGCTCCGGAAAGGGAGGCCATGGATGTGTCTCTTTCCGGAGGGAAAAGTATATTCCCAGGGGAGGCCCGGACGGCGGAGACGGAGGAAAAGGCGGGGATGTATATTTCCGGGCTGATGACAAACTCCTTACCCTTTATGATTTCAAGCATAAGAGAATCCATGAAGCGGGCAATGGACGTCCTGGTATGGGAAAACAGCGTTTTGGTCAGGGCGGCGCAGACCTGGTGGTCAAGGTGCCGCCGGGAACATTGATATATGAACTGTCCGACCAGGGGGAAAGCCTGGTCGCGGACCTGACAGATAACGGGCAGCAGATACTTATTGCCAGGGGCGGCACAGGCGGAAAAGGCAATTCGCATTTCAAGTCATCTACAATGCGAGCTCCCAGATTTGCCCAGCCCGGCCAGGAAGGACAGGAATTAAAACTGCGTCTGGAATTAAAAGTTATTGCTGATGCCGGTCTTCTGGGGCTTCCCAACGCGGGAAAATCAACTCTTATCTCCAGGATTTCAGCGGCAAAACCAAAGATCGGCGCTTATCCATTTACAACCATTACTCCCAACCTGGGAGTGCTGGATGATGACCGGGGAGGGCGCATGGTCATGGCTGATATCCCCGGACTTATTGAGGGTGCTCATGAAGGCCAGGGTCTGGGCCACCGGTTTTTGAAACACGTGGAAAGAACCAAGTTTCTGGTGCATATATTAAGCGTGGAAGACATTGATCCTGAAAGCCCCATGGACGGGTTCAAGCTTTTAAATAATGAACTGGACAGATTTTCCCCTGAACTGGGCCGGAAAGAACAGATGCTTGTAATCAACAAGATCGACCTGGCTGACAATGACCGTTTGAACAGGATTAAACAGGGCATTTCCGCAAAAACCCCGGAAGCATACTATATTTCAGCGCTGGAAGGTACCGGGGTGGATGAATTTGTGGACGCGGTCTGGAACAAGTATTACAAATTGTCTGCCTGATGACCTTTATCAGATTTCAGGAACCTGTACAGCGTTTGGGATAATCAGATATGACCATAAGCAGCAAAGAGCAGCGTCTAAAGACCCTTGAAAATGTCAGCAGGGCTGTAATCAAGGTTGGAAGCGCTGTATTGACCACTGAAGACGGCCTGGATCTTCGGGTGATAAATCGTCTCGCTGATCAGATTTCCCTGCTGCATGACCGCGGGGTTGACATTATCCTGGTTTCTTCAGGCGCGGTGGCAGCCGGATGCAAGGTCCTTTCCTCTGCCCGGGCCAAGAGTGATCTGGTTTTCAGGCAGGCCGCCTCAGCCATAGGTCAGAGCAGGCTTATGCATGCCTATGACGAGGTTTTTGGCAGATACAAAAAATTAACCGCCCAGATCCTTCTGACCAAAGAAGACCTCAACAACAGAGAAAGATTTATCAATGCCCGCAATACCATGCTGCAGCTCCTCAGCTGGCGGACGATTCCCATTATCAATGAAAATGATACAGTGGCGGTGCAGGAGTTGAAATTTGGAGACAATGACGCCCTGGCCGCTTTGATCCTTAACCTGGTTGAAGCTGATCTGTTTATTAATCTTACCTCGGCGGACGGAGTGTTCAGCGATAATCCCCTGGAAAATCCCGGAGCAGAGCAAATTGAATGTATAGAGGATATTCATGGCGCTCCCATTGAAATCATGTGCAGGGGCAAGACTGTCCAGGGCAGCGGAGGCATGTACAGCAAGCTCCTGGCCGCAAGGAAAGCATCCCAGTTAGGAGTGCCCACCCTGATTCTTTCAGGCCGGGACCGATTCTGTCTGGAAAAAGCCTTTGAAGGCCAGGCCCTTGGTACCTGGATCATGCCCTGTAAAAAAGCTATTTCCAGCCGCAAATTCTGGCTTGCCTATAACCTGGAACCCAGTGGTGAAATCAGGATTGATAAAGGCGCTGCCAGGGCTGTTTTTGAAAGAGGAAAAAGCCTTTTGCCCGCAGGAATTGTGGAAGTAGAAGGGGAGTTCTGCAAGGGGGCCCTGGTCAGGGTTGTTGAAAAGGACAGCCCGCGCAAGCCCGCCGCAGGTCTGGTTAATTACCATGCCTGGGAACTGAGAATGATCATGGGCAAAAAATCCGCACAAATTAAAGACCTGCTTGGGGAGTGTCTTTACCCGGAAGCCATCCACAGGGATAATCTGCTCCTGGAAGCTATAGGGTTATAAATGCCGGCCCCGGACTTCAATAAGGCAGTTCCTTCCCTGCTTGCCCTGACCGGTATTTTCTTTTTAAATTTTCTCACCAGGATAATCCTTTCTCCCTTTCTTGTCTTTATTCTTGAAGATTTTGAACTGACCAAGGCCCAGGCCGGCGAGCTGTTTCTGCTTCTTTCCCTTGGCTACAGCATCGGCCTGCTGGGATCGACATTTATTTCCTCGCGTCTTGACCACAGAAAGGTTGTAATGATTTCCGCCTTGGGGATCGGAGCCTGTCTCTGCCTGGCCGCTCTTAGTCCGTCCATTATCCTGCTGCGGACGAGTCTGATTGTAACCGGTCTTTTTGGCGGTCTTTATTTCCCATCTGGTTTTTCCATTCTAAGTTCTACAGTTCACCCCCGCCATTGGGGTAAAGCTATCGCCATACATGAGATTGCCCCTAATTTAAGCTTTGTTCTGGCTCCTCTGCTGGCGGAGATATTTATCCGGACCGGGCTTGGCTGGCGGTGGATGCTGATTTTTGTAAGTGCTTACGCGCTGGTTGCTTTTCTGTTATTCAGGAAATTCTGCCGGGGAGGCAGGGAGCAAAGTCATCCGCCGAATTTCAAGGGTTATTTATCAGTTGTGTCCAAACCCGCCTTCTGGGTACTCGCGCTTTTTTTCAGCCTTGCCATCGGGTCCACCCAGGGGGTGTTTGCCCAGAGTCCGCTTTATCTGATTACCGCGCATGATTTTGATCCGGGATTTGTGAATTATCTCTTGTCCCTTTCCAGGGTGTCGGGCATTTTTCTGGTGTTCTGGGCAGGTCTTCTGGTAGACAGACTGGGAGCCAGAAGGGCCCTCAGGATTTTTATGGTCCTGACAGGTCTTTGCACAATGTCTCTGGGCCTTTTTCAAGGGAGCTGGCTGGTGGCGGCGGTTATTTTACAGCCAACCATGGCCTGCTGCTATTTTCCAGCAGGTTTCGCGGCCCTGTCCAGATGCTTTTCTCTGGAATCAAGGCCTGTGGCCATATCTCTTATCGTGCCTTCAGCTGTATTGACCGGTGGGGGTTTAATCCCGACCATGCTGGGTTTTTTCGGGGATAAAGACATGTTCGGCATGGGGTTTGTCCTGCTTGGAGTGATTATTGTCATGAGCGTTGCAGCAGTGCCGCTGCTGATTGATAATAATGAAAATTAGGTTCCCCGGCGTTATCTGTTGATTTTCAGCTCATAAACATTTTTGCGAGCCCTGCCTTGGGAGAAGGATTCTCAGAATTTTCTGTGTGTTCTTTTTTCCAGAATCCCGATTATTTTGGAGCAGGAAAAGGTCAGGGAAAAATACAGGATAGTAATGGTTATCCAGATCTCAAAAGTCTTATAGGTGGCGGCGGTCAGTTCCATGCCCTGAAAGGTGAGTTCCTGGATGGAGATGACTGAGACTATGGCCGAGTCTTTAATGGTTGAAATGAACTGCCCCGCCAGTGGTGGAAGGCAGCGCTGATAGGCCTGAGGCAGAATGACCAGCCTCATCTGCTGGCCTTTGTTGAAGCCCAGGGCTGCGGATGCTTCCCATTGTCCGCCAGGGATGGAATTTATCCCGCCTCTGATAATTTCGGCAATATAAGCTGCTTCGTAAACAGCCAGAGTGATCACAGCGGCCAGAAAAGAAGAAAACTGGCCTGCCGGGGCAAAAAGAAAGGCCAGCACACTTCTGGTTTCTTCTGAACGGTTTCTGAAGAACTCATCAACACCCAGAGCGGGCATAATCTGCTCGCTGACAAAAAAGTAAAAAATAAAGATAAGAACCAGGGGCGGAAGGTTTCTTATTAGCTGGACATAGCTGAAGCCCAGCAGTTTTTGCAGAAGATTGCTGCTGGTCCTGAAAAGCCCGATTACGGTTCCCATGGTTATGGCCAGCAGGGTGGCCCAGATGCTGAGCTTTATAGTCGCATAGAAACCGCGCATGAGCATGCCGGGAACCCATGTGCCGGTTTGTTCATCAAACCGGTAAATATACTGGAGTATAAAAGACCATTCCCAGTTGTAATCCAGGCCTTTAATGATCCGGATATACAGCATTGTCCCGGCTGCAATGAGCAGAAAGATAACAATGATATCCAGAAAGGTGATTCTTGGTTTATTGGGAATCAAGATGAGATTTCAGAAAAATTTGATTGATAACGGGCAATAAGCTTTTTGGCTTTCTGGGCCAGAAGGGAAACTTCAGGTTTGGAAACCTGGTCGTCAGCCCCCACAGATTCACCTTTATGCCTCAGTCTTTCACTGATAAGTGATGAAAAAAGTATGACCGGCAAAGTGTTCATCTCAGGATCGCTTTTTATTTTTTTGGTCAGGGTGAGCCCATCCATTACCGGCATTTCAATGTCGGAAATAATGATTTGAATAATTGAAGACAAAGGCTGGTTCTTTTCCCCGGCCTTCTTTTTTGTTATCTGCAGCTCATCCCATGCTTCCTGCCCGTTATTGAGTTTAAGTACATTAAAGCCTGCTTTTTCCAGAAGGTCTCCGATCATGTTTCTGATGAGGGTGGAATCATCGACAACCATGGCTGTGTATTGTTCGGATGTACTCCAGTCAATATCTTCGTCAAGTTTCAAGCTGGCCTCGGGGTTAAGTTCCGCGATGATCTTTTCCAGGTCAATAATAAAGACTATTCTGTCCTCGATTTTGACCACGCCGGTAATGCTGTTGGAGCTGTACCTGTCTGTATAGGTATCCGGCGCTTCAATTTCTTCCCAGCTCAGGCGGTGAATCCGGGTGACGCCGGAAACAAGAAAGCCGTTGATCAGTTTGTTGAACTCAGTAATGATTACTTTGGAGCCCTGGTCCTGGATTTTGTTTTTATCCATCCACAGAGCCAGGTCCACCAGGGGAATGATCCTGGAACGCTGGTTAAAGGCGCCAAGTACGCTTGGATGAGGGGCATTGGGCATTTCAGTTATTTCAGGTCTGTTGATTATCCTTAATACTTTTGAAACATTGACTCCGTAATAGCCTTGATATTTTTTTCCATCAGCCAGGGTTTCGTTCAAAAAGAATTCAACTATTTCCAGCTCGTTGGTTCCTGATTCCAAAAGTATGCGGGTTTGGGTCATGACTGAGCTCCGTGTTTATTCTGTCTTGTGATGGATTAAAATTTTTCAACAAGCTGTCAGGATATTAATCGTCAGGGTTCAGCATTAACTTGAGTTTGTGATAGACCCGGTTGATGGTTTCATCTGGAGTTGAAGCCCCGGCGGTAAGACCGAATCTGGAAAATCCTGCAATGTTTTCCATATTCAGTTCATGCTCGGTCTCAATGTGAACACAGGCCAGGCAGTGTTCTGTCGCCACCTTGCAAAGCCTTCTTGTGTTTCCGCTGTTTCTGCCGCCCACCACGATCATGCAGTCAACCTGATTGGCGATCTTTATGGTTTCAATCTGCCTGTCTTTGGTTGCGTCGCAAATAGTGTCAAGTGTCAAAATATTATGTTTAAGCCTGTTTTGCAAATACTGACTGATTAATCCAAACTGCTCTCTGTCCTGAGTGGTCTGGGCGGCGAGACAGTATTGCTGCCGAGGATTGAGCTTGAGAGACTCAAGTCCTGAGAAGTCTTCAAAAAGATGAGCCGTGGAATTGGCATAGCTCAGCAGTCCTTTGACTTCAGGGTGTTCTGGTTCTCCGTAAAGGAGGAGACAGGCATGGCTTGTGCTGTTTTTGCTGATGAGCAGCTGGGCTTTCTTAACTTTTGGGCAGGTAGCGTCAATGATGTTTACTTTTTTCCGGGCAAGCCGGTTCTCGATATCAAGAGGTATGCCATGTGCCCGGATCAACACGATATCACCAGGATCGGGTTTATCGCAGTCCTCGGTTATTCTTACCCCTTTTTCTTCATAATAAGAAAGCACCTGCGGATTGTGAATAATGGGACCGAAAGTATATATCTGTTTGTGGTCTTTCTGTTCCAGGGCCTTGTCCAGTTTGTTCAGGGCGAGACTTACTCCCATGCAGAAACCAGCCCGTCTGGCCAGTAAAATCTCCGGCTTCATTAATTCTCCAGTTTGGTTATGATAATTGTTCAGCATAGTTCATCAACAGCTTTTTCAATGTCCTGCCAGTTGCTGCAGGTTATGATTTTTTTGCGTAATTCCTTTGCTCCGGGTATTTCCCTGATCATCCGCGGAATAAGGGTCCGCATCTTCAGAACCGCTCTTGGAGAATCCTGGTATTTGCGGTAATAATATATGGTTTTCAGACAAGTATCCCGCAGGTATGAGCGATTAAATTCAGTCCGGCTGCCAGAAGATTTCAGGTCTTTATACTGTTTAAAGATATAGGGGCTGTTCAATGCCCCTCTGGCAAACATTATATTATCAACACCGGTCCGGCTGACGCATTCCAGGCCGTCCCGGGCCGTGAAGAGGTCTCCACTGGCTATGACCGGAATCCGGGTAGTCGCCTTGAGCTTGTTTAAAGCCTCCCAGTCAGCCTGCCCGGAAAAAAGCTGGCTGGCTGTCCTGGGATGAAGGGTTATCCACCCGAGTCCGGATCCGGAAAGTTTCCGGGCCAGCTGAAGGTAAACATGGTTTTTACTGTCCCACCCCAGACGGATCTTTATGCCGGTGCGGCCGGGTCCGGCAGCATCAGCCATGGCCAGGGCCATTTCAACAATCAGGTCAGGATTCTTTAAAAGAGCGGACCCAGACCCGGTTTTGACGACTTTTTTTACTGAACATCCGCAATTCAGATCAAAATAGCAGAATCCCTCATCCATGAGTACGCGCATGGCCTTCTGGATATCCCGCAATTCGCTGCCGTATATCTGGACGATGAGGGGGGAGTCTTGAGGACAGGTTTTCAGGAGTTCCAGGGTGTTTCGAGTCTGATACAAAAGGCCCTTGGCGCTGATCATTTCTGTGAAGGCAGCTCCGCAGCCGAAATGCCTGCACAACAGCCTGAACGGCAGATCGGAAAAACCGGCTAAAGGGGCCAGCCAGGGAAAGTCAGGATGAACAGGCGGGAATCCAGGGTATGCAGGGTTATGTTTAAACAATAATGCTGAGCCCCCCGCCTTCTTCGTCAGAAAGATAAACTTCCTTGAGCACTATTTCCGGGTGCAGATTCTCAATCATAAGATGCAGCCTCTGGCCCCTGAAATAATCTCTATTAACCCAGGCCAGCAGACGCAGGTCATCAACCAGGACCCAGGCAAGCCTGGGAGCGTCGTATTCCAGGACTATTCCGGAAACAACTTCCCCAACCCTGTACCTGGTCTTGAATTTTCTTACCCGCGGATTTTCCATGCCCAGGTAAGAAGGTTCAAATGAATTTTGGTCAAAAATCCGCATATATATACAGTTCTAAACGGGATCTGCCCGCGACTTAACAGGCTGCCCCGAATCTCCCAATCGGCTTGCGTCGCTACAAAAAGTTCAAACTCTTACGTATCCTGAATACGCCCCAGTGAAACGAAAGAAGGTTGCACGGGGTAAACTGTGATCTTGAACTTTTTTTGCTCTTTATCCGGCACCCACTTGAGTGAACATTGTTCAGTCATAAATCTTACGGTCATCTCAAGTGGGTGCCGGACTGTCGCTTGAAATTTTTGAACACCCTGCTGGGTAAGGACGTTTTCAACAAGCTGTTAATGGTCATTCCCGAGTCATTTCAGTGACCGTCAATTATAAGTTCTACTTCATCCCTGGAAAGGCCGGTGGCCTTGACCAGGTCATTGATTGAACGCCCGTTCTTGTGGCCGGTGACTATAATGTTTTTCATGAACTCAGGAGATCTGGTGTATTTTTCCGCCTGCCGGATCAGTTTGTTGAGTTCTTTGATTCTCTGGTCCATTTTTGCTTCAAGATTGATCAGTTCCTTTTGTCTCTGTTCAAAAGTAGAAACCAGTTCCCTTTCCATCTGGGCGTTAAAATCCAGTCTTTCTATAAAACTATTCTGATTTTTCTGCAATTGAGACAGCAGGGATTCAGATTTTCTAAGGCGGTAGAAAAAAACAAATACCAGAACGAGCAGAAGGATTTCAGTCGCGCTGACAACAAGTATGGTCCATTGAAAAGAGGTCATAACAGGCATCCGGAACCTTCAGACCTTGATATCCAGAATATGATCGCTTTGTTCGGGTATCTCATGGTGTTCTTCCTGGTGTTCCTGTTGATGACGGGATTGCCCGCCGGCTGATCCTTCCCTGGCGTCTCTATCCCTGATGGAATTTGAGGCTGGTTCTGATTTTTCTGTCTTGATCACCTGCTGGCCTTCGCGTTGATGTTTCTGGACCACAAAATGGCTTAGAAACGCCTGATGCGCTGTGGGAGCGCTTTGCGCGGCGAATTGCATGTGCTGGACTAAGGGAGCCTGGGACAGCACTACTGGGAGATCAATGGGGCGGATCATTTATTTCACCAGGTATTCTTCAATAAGCAGGTCTTCAATGTGACCGGTGCTCAAATATTGATTGACCACCGATAGAATATCATTCTTTATTTTATCTGAATTGTCTTTGTCTCTGAGAAAGATAGCTTCCTGACTGCGCAGGTAATAATAGATGGAATCGCGCAGTATTATTGATTTATCACTTATTTCTCTGGCCAGTTCCTCGCTTTGCGCGGGAAGGGAAAATTTTGAATACAAAAACTGAATTTTTTCTCCGTCACGCAGTTCAACCATAAATGGCTTGAGATCAATGACCTCCTCGTAGTCTGGTTCCGGCTCATCCTTTACTTCCTGGGAAACTTCCGCTTTTTCCGGTGTTTCAGGAACATGAGGTTTGTCCCTCAAAAAAAACAGAAAAATGCTTAACAAAAGGGCCAGAATTAAGAATACCCCGGCATATATCTGAACTTTCCTGTTTTTCCAGATACCAGGCCGGGCTTTTTTCTCCGGCTCCGGAGGAGGCGTCGGCTCTTTTTTTCTTTCCGCAATCTTCCGAGGCTGTTCTTCTTCCTCATGCAGTTCTTCTTCATCAAGAAAAGGCGCGTCATCCAGGTCAAGTTCTACCTTTTCCCTGGCACGGTCAATGTTCAGCTCGCTCTTGTCGAGGGCGACATTTTTTTCTTCAGAAGAATCATTTTCTGCCATAAGTTTTCAAACAGGATCAAAACCGATGTTTGGAATTGTTATTCAAATATCTTATCAATTTTTTGACCCAGAGTATCTGCTGTAAAGGGTTTAACAATGTAGTTGGAGACCTTGGCCTGTACCGCTTCGATGATGTTTTCCTGCTGGGCTTCGGCAGTGACCATCAGAAAGGGGAGGTCTGCGAATTCTTCGCTGGATCTTACTTTGCGCAAAAGTTCAATGCCCGACATTTTAGGCATGTTCCAGTCGCTGACTATAAAATCAATCTTGTCTTTATTAAGTACTTCCCAGGCAGTTGTACCGTCGTCAGCTTCGACCATGTTGGTAAAGCCAAGCTGCCTGAGTATGTTTTTAATTATTCTGCGCATGGTTGAGAAGTCGTCAACTACCAGGATACGCATCTGTTTATTTATGGGCATTCGTTCCTCCTACAATTGCTCATGTTCGTCAGAAAATTTTTTTTGAATTTTGCCAATAGCCTGCGAGTGCAGCTGTGATACTCTGCCTTCGGTAATTTCCAGGACCCGGGCCACTTCCTTCATGGTAAGATCCTCTTCATAATATAATGAAAGAACCAGTTTTTCCTTACTGGTAAGTTTATCAATAAGTATTGCCACCTTATTGACAAGATCTTTAAAAACCGCGCTCTTCTGTGGTTCATTGTTTATATCCTGTTCTCTGGCAAGAGTAAAGTTCTCATGCACCGCCTCCAGGCTTAAGCATATCTGGTTCTGCAGGGCCACCATTGCTTCTTCGATTTCATCGATGGAAAATCCTGTTATTTTTTTCAGTTCAGAATAGGTCGGCTGTTTTCCGGAGTTCTGTTCAAAATTGCGGATACATTCTTCCAGTCTTTTGACTTTTTTTCTAAGGCCCCTGGAAAACCAGTCCATTCTCCTGAGTTCATCAAGCATGGCTCCCCTTATGCGGTTATCCGCAAAGGTTTCAAACTTGATCCCCAGTTTGAAGTCAAAATTGCCCAGAGCCTCCATGAGTCCGAGAGTTCCAGCGCTGATGAGTTCGTTTACTTCCACATGTCTGGGCAGCCTGTGTTTCATCCTGGCAGCATTGATCTTGATCTTGTGGGCGTAAGCTCTGACAATCTCATCTTTCTGTCTTAATGGTAACTCATTAAAGGAGATGCCCTGATCTTCCAGAATAGACCATGGTTTATTCTTGGAAGAGTAATTTTTTCCAGAAGAATTTAATGTTTCCATCTAGATTTTTATCTGTTTCCCAGCTGGTTACAGTTTTGGCGAGATTGACCAGTGCCCTGGAAGCGGGTGTGCTTGAGTCATAATGACAAAAAGGTATCTGACTGCCAACCCCCTTTTTTACGTTCTGATCAAAAGGAATGACCCCGCTGAATTCCAGGGAAACTCCGCTTAAAAAATGGTCGCAGGCGTTATAAAGTTTTTTAAACACATTTCTGGCCTCGTCTTTTGTCCTGGCCCAGTTGACCACCACCTTGAACTGGTCGATGTCGTGTCTGGTTTTGAGGACCTTGATCAGGGCGTACGCGTCAGTAAGTGAAGTAGGCTCCGGAGTAAGGATGAGAAGTCTTTGCTGGACCGCCAGGTTGAAATAGATAACGTTTTCATTGATACCGGCGCCGGTGTCCACGATGAGATAATCAATCCGGTCTTCGAGAAAGTCCATGGCTTCAAGAAGCTCCAGCTTCTGCCCTGTACTGAGGGCAAGCATCTCACTTACTCCTGAGGCCGCGGGCAGGATGTCAAACCCATACTTAGTGCTGACAATAATGTTCTGCAGGGTTTCGTTTTGATGAAAAAGATGGAAAAGATTGAGTTCGGGGGCAATGCCCAGCATCACATCCACGTTGGCAAGACCAAGGTCAGCATCAAGAATGAGCACCTTTTTGTCCATCTGACTGAGACTGCAGGCCAGATTTACCGCGATATTGGTTTTGCCTACACCTCCCTTGCCAGAAGTGACAGAAAAAACCATGGGAAGCTGTTTGTTGTTTTTCATAATGATTAACTCTTTGTTATGATCAGATTTTATTGCCTGACTCCATTCAGTTGGGCAAGTCATTATTTACCGGTAAATTCTTTTTAAAAATAAGGGTCCAGAGATTGTCCTGGGAGGCCTGGGCTGAACATTGTTTAAGGGTTGTTCCATAAGAAAAATAAGACACTGGAAGTCCTGTTTTCCATGAGGCGTTGACCAGTACTCCATAATTACAGGCTTCATCAATCTTAGTCCAGATTATACTTTTGAGGTTGCCGTTACCCGCGCTCAGCAGGTAATGATCAATCTGGGTGGTGCCATACACAGGGCTGAGGACAAGGTGAGCATGAATGTCCAGCAGTTTTTCTATTTCTCTGGTAATGATTTTAGTTTCTTCACCAAACCCCGGCGTGTCAATAAGTATCAGGTCAAAAGCGGTTTTTTTCCTGGCTAGATCCTGCCAGTCAGCAGCCGTCCTGACTTCAAGATAATTCAGACCGGAAAGAGAAGCATAATGCTTGAGATACAGCCGTCCCCCGGCGTGCTGCGTGTCTGTGTTCACCAGACAGATCTTCCAGTCTGGGTTATTGCGTCTGGATTCCAGGGCCATTCTGAGTACGGTGGTTGTTTTGCCCACCCCGCTTGGTCCGATAAACGCGTGGATCCTGCCTTTGTTCATGCATTTAGACCATGACATGGTGGGAACCAGATCGCCCAGGACTTTCAGGGTTGGCAAATGGATATTTTCAGACATGGATGACCACAAATCCATGATCACCTCTGAATGAACCCCCTGTTTTTCCAGGTACTCCAGTATCTGTTTCTGTCTTTTGGTAATATTCGGGCCTTTGACATTTTCTTTGACTATTTTGAAGAAACTGTTTTTGAAATTTTCCCATTCCTGCCTCCAGTCGGCATCATAAGTAAACCGGTCTTTTCCGGTCCGGCTGTTTCCGGGTCCCTGGTTATTTTCTGTTCTGGTTTCAGCTTCTACTTCCAGGGCTGCCACCACTTCATAACTTTTTCTGCCTTTTGTGCTTACGCAGTCAGTACTCAGGATCACAGCATCCGGGCCGAGTTCTTTTTTGATATCTTTAATGAGCGAAGAATAAGATTGGCCGCGATAGGTTTTAATCTGCATTTTTCAGGCTCACTATGTTTACTGATTCCAATCGAATGTTTGAGGGGATTTCAGTCTGGGAAATAACCGGCAGGTTGGGCACAAACCGGAGCAGCAGCTGGGCAAGATGAGGCCTGATAACCGGAGTGGTCAGAAGGACCGGTTGTCCGTCAGGCACCATGGTCTTTTCCATGATCTTGCTTATCTTCTGGATTATTTTCTGGGCCAGCTTGGGCTCCATGGCCAGGTAAGTGCCGTGGTCGGTCTGTCTCAGGCCTTCCTGAAAGGCTGCTTCAACATCATCTTCCAGGGTGATTATGGGCAGGAGGCCGTCTTCACTCATAAAGGGCTTGACTATGGTTCTGCCCATTTTCTGTCTTACAAATTCAGTAAGCTGTTCAGGATCCTTGGTCTGCTGTCCATAATCAGACAGGGTCTCAATTATAGTCAACAGGTCTCTTATGGATACTTTTTCCTTGACCAGATTCTGCAGAACCTTTTGAAGGACTCCCAGGCTGATGATGCCGGGCACCAGTTCCTCCACGGCTTTGGGCGCGCGCTGGGAAAGGTTGTCCAGAAGGCTCTGGGTCTCCTGTCTGCCCAGAAATTCATGGAGATTGTGCTTGAATATTTCTGTCAGATGAGTGGCTATAACCGTGGAAGGATCAACCACTGTGTATCCGGCCATGGATGCTTCTTCTTTTTTATTTTCAGGAATCCACAGGGCCGGCAGGTTAAATGCCGGCTCCAGGGTTTCAATGCCTTTGATGCGATGCTTGGCGTCGCCCGGGTCCATGGCCAGAAAATGATCAATCATGATTTCAGAGCGGGCAATCTGGTTGCCTTTTATTAAAACGGCGTATTCACCGGGTTTGAGCTGGAGATTATCCCTGAGATGAAGTGACGGGATAACCACGCCCATATCTATGGCGAACTGCCTGCGGATAGAGCGGATGCGGGAGAGCAGATTTCCGCTTTGTTCTTCATCAACAAGGGGGATTAAACCGTAACCCACTTCAAGCTCCAGAACATCCAGAGGCAGCAGGGCGTGTACTTCTTCAGGAGTTTCCATGCCGATTTTCTTGTCCCGCGCTTTGCCCCCGGTCTGCTCCATGGCTTCGGTTTTCTGCCTCTGGGCAAGAAATGAAACCGTGAAGAGAAATCCGGAAAGAAGCAGAAACACAAAGGTAGGCATTCCAGGAACAAGACCGAAAAGCAGCAGGACAACCGCCACCAGGCGCAGGGCCCTTGGATGATTGGTCAGCTGGGCAATGAATTCTTCGCCCATCTGTGCTTCCGCGGCAGCCCGGCTGACTATTATACCAGCAGAGGTAGAAATGACAATGGAAGGAATAGTGGCCACCAGTCCGTCGCCAATGGTTAAAAGAGTATAGGTCTGGGCCGCTTCGTTCCAGGACATTCCCTGCTGAAAAATACCTATAAGCAGACCGCCAACAATATTGATGACCGTGATGAGCATGCCGGCTTTTACATCTCCGGAAACGAATTTGCCGGCACCGTCCATGGCTCCGTAAAAATCTGATTCCTTGCGGATGGCCTCTCTTTGCTTTTTGGCTTCCTGCTCATCTATAAGTCCTGAATTGAGGTCAGCCTCAATGGACATCTGCTTGCCGGGCAGTGAATCCAGGGTAAACCTGGCGGCTACTTCAGCAATTCTGGTGGTACCGGTTACAATGACCATTTTGTTCAGGGCGAACAGAATCAAAAATATGACAATACCAATGAGATAGTTTCCGCCGACTACAAAATTACCAAAGGATTCAATGACGTTTCCAGCGGCATTGGTCCCCTTGTCCCCGTGCAGAAGGATAAGCCTGGTGGTGGCCACGTTGATGGCCAGACGCATGAGAGTGGTGACCAGCAAAAGAGATGGAAAAATCGTAAGCTCAAGAGGCGAGGTGATAAACATGGCAGTCATCAGGATTACAAAGGCAAAGGAAAGATTAAAGGTCAGCATGATGTCCAGGATTATGGTAGGCAGGGGAATAAGCATGACAAAAAGAATGATTATAACCCCTGATGCCAGAAGGATATCCCCCTGCCGGGTGAATTTTGAATAATCCAGGTTCATGACCGACGATTTTACTGACATATAATTGACACCTTTTTGCAGGTTGGAGATGGTTGAGGCGGTTTAACCGGCTCCCCCAAATCTTCCAATTGGCTTAGTCGCTGCAAAAAGTTCAAGCTCTTGCGTATCCTGAATACGCTGCGACCTTGAACTTTTTTTGCTCTTTATCCTGCACCCACTTGAGTTAACATTATCTCGGCGCAACTCTTATTGACAACTCAAGTGGGTGCAGGACTGACGCTTGGAATTTTTGAACATCCAGTTAAACAAGGACTTTATCACGCTGTTAAAATGATTCAGCTTAGTTGGTTTGATAATATTTCCGGTTTTTTCCTTTGGATTGAAATCTGTAATGAACAGTTGCAAAGGTCCGGGTTCACGGCTTTTATCTGCCTTTGATCCTGTATATTTCAGCAAGTACTGCTGCCACGGCCTTGTACAGTTCTTCAGGGATTGTCTGTCCGATTTCCACACTTTTATACAAGGCCTGTGCCAATGGCTTGTTTTCTCTGATGGGCACGTTGTTTTCTCTGGCTACTGATTTAATTCTTTCAGCCAGATGATTTACTCCTTTGGCCAGGACCAGAGGGGCCGGAGCCTTGGCCGGGTCGTATTTGATGGCTATGGCGATATGGGTGGGGTTGGTAATGACTACATCAGCCGCGGGCACGTCCTGCATCATTCTCTGCTGAACAGCTGACAGCATTTTCTGTTTCTGTTCCCGTTTTACCTTGGGATCTCCTTCCGCCTGTTTTCGTTCGTCCTTGACCTCGTCCTTGGTCATTTTCAGATTTTCATTATAGTCCCATCTAGTATAAACCACATCAGCTATGGCGATAATCAAAAGGGGAACCAGGGCGAACAGGGCCATTTTAAAGCCGGTGTCCATGATGTACGCCCCGATTACAGCGGGTGATTCATAAAACATGGGAGCAAGCTTGGCGAATTCCATTTTAAGGACAATATACGGGGCTATGGCCACTGCCAGGGCCTGGCCGATATTTCTCACCAGCCGGACCAGGGTTTTAACATCCAGGAGTTTCTGTTTGAGGCCATTAACGACATTAAATACCTTCAGTTTGGGTTTCAGGGGTTTGAGGGTCCATAAAGGGCCGATCTGGGCGTACATGATGCCTATGGTGAAGATAAGGATGAAAACCATGACCGGGAGAACTATTTTGAGCAGGGCTGCGGTACTGAAAATAAAGAGGTTGTATATTCCGGGTTCAGTGAATTTTACAGAAAAGGCCTGCCGGAAAAACCAGTTAATGGTTTCCAAAATACTGTTGGTGATATATGGAAAAGTGAGGCGCAGAGCTATTATTCCGCCCAGCAGGCCGACAATTTTGGAAAGTTCCTGGCTTTTGGGAACATTTCCCTCTTCCCTGGCTTTTTTGCGCTGTTTCGGGGTGGCTTCTTCTGTTTTACTGGGATCTTTCTGGGGCATATGACGGCTTTTTTATTTAAGGGTTGTCAGCTCTGGGTTCCGGCTTTGAAAAGATTATAAAAATTTCCTCCCAGGCCGGGGATGAATTCAGCTATGTGCAGGGATAGAATTTCAAAAACCATACCCAGGAATAAAAAGCCGATTGCGATTTTCATGGGAAATCCGATGAGCAGCACGTTCATTTGTGGAGCGGCTCGTGAAATCAGGGCCAGGCCCAGATTAACCAGAAAAACAGCGGTGATGATGGGTGCGGCTATTTTAACAGCCAGGACAAAAATTTGACTTGAAAGATAAATTATCTGGTTCACCAGTTCAGGGCTGATGAGTAATGTGCCCGGCGGCACCAGTTCAAAACTCTGCGTAAGCCCTTTAAGGAGGTAAAGGTGGCCGTTAAGGGCTAGAAAGGTGAGCATGCCTGTCATGTACAGGAAATGAGCCGTGACAGCCTCTGAAACTCCTGTAATGGGATCAACCACATTGACCATGGCAAATCCCATCTGAAAGCCTATAATCTGCCCGCCTGTCTGAATGCCGGCAATGAGGAATCTGACAGTAAGTCCCATTACCAGGCCAAGCAGGAGCTCTCCAAACAGCCACACCATGATCTGGAAGGGGTGCTGGGGCAGGTAAGTGCCTTCAAAGGACAGGTGCGGCCAGAGCCCCAGGGACAAGACGATACAGAATGCCGCCTTGACAGTTGTGGGGATTGCCTGCCCACCGAAAAACGGGAGCAGAAACACCACCAGGCTTATTCTGAACAGGGTCAGCATGAAGCTCAGAATCGTTTCCGGGTCATAGTTGTAGAGTTCCATGACTATGGCTTAGCAAAAGTTAAGCCGTTTAGTAATGTATCCCCGGATTGATCTGTTGTCAGGTGCTTGTGAAGGGTGGAAGGGCTGGAAGTCTGCTGAAAAAGTCCTTATCAGGCAGGGTGTTAAAAAATCCAGGCGTTGGTCCGGCACTCACTTGAGTGGATACTTCCTGGAATGAGCTGTTATCCGCAACTCAAGTGAGTGCCGGATAAAAATTAATTCAGGATATATTTCATGGGATTGGTCGGCATGTTATTCAGCCGGACTTCGTAATGCA
>JBKHCI010000030.1:0-17820 GCA_046541915.1 Desulfonatronovibrio sp.
TTTCTTGAGCAAAGAACTAAGTTCATCAATGGTATAAGGCTTGGCCAGCACCCCTATAAAGCCATATTCCCTGTAATTAGCCATGACCGGATCCTGGGAATATCCGCTGGACACTACCGCTCTTGCGTCCGGATCAATCTCCCTGAGCTTTTGCATGGTTTCCAGCCCCCCCATTCCCCCTGGAATAGTCAAATCCATTATCACCAGATCAAAAGGCTCTCCTTCCTGTCTGGCCTCCTGATATTTTTCAAGGACCTCTGTCCCACTGGAGACCAGAACCGCATCATATCCGAGGAGATCCAGCACTTCATTAATAACCTCAAGGATTTCTTCATCATCATCAAGCACCAGAATTTTACCGGTTCCTTTTTGCAAGACCTGACCAGACGACTCTTGTTTTTGTTCCAGAAATTTAGCCATGGCTGGAAGGTAAATAAAAAAGCTGGTGCCTTTTCCTGGTTTGGACAAGACATCTATATGACCGTTATGGTTCCTGACTATGGAATATGTAGTGGCAAGTCCCAGACCGGTTCCGCTTTTTTTGGTAGTAAAATAGGGATCAAATATTTTCTTGAAATTTTTTGGATCAATGCCTGATCCTTCATCCTGGATACAAATCTTGAGATATTTGCCGGGAGGCAGAACTCCTTCATTTCCGGGCAGGATGGTTTTATTGTCCGCGCTTATCCAGACATGACCTCCCGAAGGCATGGACTGGACCGCGTTTATCACCAGGTTTTCCAGGACCTGGGAAATCTGTCCGGGATCAACATTGGCCGGCCAGAGATTGGAAGAAATATCCAGAGAACTTGATACGTGGGAACCACGCAAAGTAAAGGCAACAGTATCTTCAATAAGTTCGACCAGAGAAGTTGCCTCTTTAATGGGCGCGCCCCCCTTGGAAAAGGTCAGCAGCTGCTGGGTAAGACGCCTTGCCCGGAGGCAGGCCTTCTGAGCTGATTCCAGCTTGGACACATTGCTTTCATCAGCTTTCAGATTCGATTTGACCATTATGATATGATTAAGGATCGCTGTCAGAATATTGTTGAAGTCATGAGCTATCCCTCCGGCAAGCAGCCCTATTGACTCCAGCTTTTCCTTGCGCAGACGTTCCTCTTCCAGATGCAGGAGATGACCAATATCCTGAAAAACCATAACTGTACCCATAATATCGCTTTGCCGGTCATAAATAGGTGAAACCTTGAAGGAAATATGATATTTTTGTCCGGTTTTACCGGCAAGGGTTACACCTCTTGATCTTTCAACAATTTTTCTGGTTGAAGTTACCTTTTCAAATGGTTCTATCTCGGCTTCTAAATTATCGTAAAGACTGAATACTTCTCTATAGTAAACGCCTTTACATTCTTCCAGTCTGAGTCCCAGTATTTCTTCCGCCATCCTGTTGATAAAAACCAGGCATCCATTTTTATCCGTTGTCAGCACGGCATCACCAATGCTCTTCAGGGTGACCGCGAAAAATTCCTTTTCCGCCTGCAGTTCTATTTCCGCATTTTTCCGAAGAGTGACTTCCTGATTAAGACTTTCATTAACCTTAACCAGTTCATTGGTCCTTTCCAGGACTTTCTTTTCCAGATCCGCGTAAAGTGATTTTAACTCGTTCTCCATGTTCTTCCGGGTGGTAATATCGTGAAAAATCACGATATAGCTCACTCCGCAGCTCATAGTTATCAGCGAAATCGTTGCCTCCAGAAATACTTTTTCCCTATCCGGGCTTTCAAAGGAAAACTCCAGTCTCTGATAGCCATTGGTGGAATGGGAATGAAAAAACTTAACAAGGTCTCGCTGGATAAAATCACTGGCCTTTTCTTCAACCAGGTTATGCCTGTCTATGAAAAACATCTTCTTAAAGGAACTGTTATACCTGATAATCCGGCCATCTTCGTCCAGAACCAGAAGTCCGTCAGCAATATTGTCCATTATCGATGACAAATAAATAAGGGTTTGCTGCAATTCTTCTGTGGCGTTGCGGACAGATTCCTGGAGTTTATGGACATAACCGGACAGTTCCATGCGCATTCCGTCCATGGTTCCGGCCAGTTCTCCAATTTCATCCCTGGAATCTACCTCTATGGAAAAATCAAGGTCTTTGTTGCGCAGTCTTCTGGCATAATCGGTGAGCTTCACCAGGGGCTGAGAAATTCTCTGCATGAACTGATAAATTACCAGAATACAGAGAATAAATATACCCAGATTAAAAGCCTGGATCTTAAGCAGGGTAGAGGCAATTTTTTTGTCAATCAGGGATTTATCCATGCCAATATGGATAACTCCTCCCCTGCCCAGAAGAATGGATCCATAAACATCAAGAAAGCTTTCCCCGTTTATCTCCAGCCAGCTGTATAAAAAGTGTTCTTCGCTGTCTTCCAGCGAGCGATAGACATCCAGATCACTGGGAAACTCAGGAGAAAAAGTATGGGCGATTATGCTGCCTTTGTTGTCATGGACATAGACATAGGCCACGCCTTGTACCTGCAGATACTGATCAATAATGGACTGGATAGTGGCCGCGTCCCTTTCCAGAAAAGTTTCAGGTACTGACATGGAAATACTGGCAACTATGCTCTGGGCCTTGCTTAAGTATTCATCTATCATCTGCTGCCTGAGGATCTGTACGGAAAACAGACTGGAAGCCACAACAATGAAGATAAAAATCCCAGTCACTACCAGGAGGGTCTTTCTGAATAACCTGGATGCTATCAATTTATTATCCCGGAAAAATCTGTTATGGAATCTATGCGCTGATTATCAAAGCAGACAAAATAAACCCGGGGCATGCCGTGAAATTGAGGGAAGAAATCATTAAAATGGATGGGGCCGTCAGAACCCGACAACTGAGCAATGACTTGAGGAATTTTTTCCCTGTGAATCTCCGGCTCCATTTTTTTCAGCATCATAAACATGAATCTGGCATTGAGATAACCCTCAAAACCCACGGATCCGGGAACCGGCAGGTTATCCTCTCCAAGGCCTGTTACTTCAGGATAGTCAGGTGTGATGTTTTCCAGGCAGTCAAAATATTCCAGGACCAGATCCTGTCCCTTAAATCCATAATAAGGCACCACCTGAGAGTTGATAAGTCCTGATGTATAATTTTTATCACTGTCTTTTTCCAATGACAGCAAAAGCTCAAACATTTTCTGGGCATTGACAAAGGACAGATTAAGAATCGGCACGTCAAATCCATTGTCTCTGGCATCCCTGATAAATCCTGCTGCGGGTTCGTAAGCGGCTATGCTGATAACAGCATCCGGATTCTTATCCTTGAGCAGTTCAACCTGGGAATCAAACGAAGCTGAAAAGTTTGCGTTCCTTTGATAGGTAGCCTCAGCCACAATTGTCAGATCATAACTTTCCAGGGCATTTTTAACGCTTTGCCAGCCTCCTCGTCCATAAGCGTCCAGCTGATGCAAAACAGCTATTCTGGTTAAACCAGCTTCATTCAGTTTATCTACCATCTCCCTAATTTCATCGTCATAGGAAGCCCTGAGGTTATAGATATATTCGCTTCCGGCAATGGGATCAGCCCCGGTTAAAGGAGTAAAAAGGAAGACACTTTTATTCCGGTAATATTTAAGAAGGGGCAGGATCCGGGTTGTTGTAGGCGTACCCACATAATTAAACAAGGCAAAAACCTGGTCCTTTTCCACAAGCCTGATGGTGTTGCTGACGGCCGGGTCCGGATTGTAGCGGTCGTCATAGGCCTTTATGACAATATCGCGGCCGTTTACACCACCGGACGCGTTAACCCGGTCAAAAAAACATTTGGCACCCAGGTAATATTCTATACCAAGGGCACTGTTTGGGCCTGAAAAATCAGCAGACATCCCAAGGACAATATCTTTGCCATGAGCCTGAAGGCTTAATCCGGAAATTAACCATGCGGATAAACATAGAATCATTATGAAAAATCTTTTCAAAACAGTCATCCCTTGTCTGTATACTGATTTTTCCAGGAAAATATTTATTTCCGGATGATAACTATTCTAAAGAAAAAGTAAAAAACTATTCTCCACATAAATAAAAATACTGTTTCAGTCCAGCTTTTTATTATGAACATCCACACACCAAGTCGTCTAATATACTAACTTCTTGTCTGCTTCAGCAAACTTCATTCTATAGCCTGTCACCGAATTCAGACACTGGACAATGGCTGAGCCCGGAACCTTTTTTAGGCAACACTAACACAGGGTGTTGACAAGAAAATGTAACATCCTATACATATTTTTTGAATATTAGACAGATAAACTCCAGCCTGATTTACTCTCACTTTTTCCGGGAGATGGCATAGCTGTCTGTTTGGAAACTCCGATCCAACAGCCCCAGAAACAATAATCTATTTAACCAGACAAAACAGGTACAAGCCAGTGACTTCAACTCAAAAACTCAACATATATGATAAAATACTAAATTATTATATCAAAGACTCCAAAGGCTGCATAATGGCGGTCACTCCTGACCCCCTTTTTCTCAAGGCCATGAAAGGAGCCTTTAAAACCCTCGGCCTGGATTATAACTGCGTTTTCAACAAGCATGATCTGGATAAGGCCATTGCTGAATCCAAACAGATCATGAACCGTTTCAAGCAGATCCTTTTTTTTATTGAATCTTCCATTGACGGAACAAGCAATGTCCTGGCCATAAAAAACATAAAATCCGTATTCACTCACCAGTATAAGGTTATTATGATAACCGGGGAGACAGAACGCGACAAAATCATTCAGATGTATGAAATGGGAGCCGATAACGTCATTGTAAAACCAGTATCCATCAACTCCCTGATCCAGAAAATCGCCCTCACCCTTAATCCCAACAATAATCTGGCCAAAATGGTCCATGACGCCAAGTCCATGATCCAGGAAAACCAGTTGAAAGACGCTGAAAAAATCGCGGATAGCATCCTCAAAGAAAAACCGGACAGCGCCATTGCCTATATTTTAAAGGGCGATATAGCCCAGAAAAGAAAACAGTTTGACCAGGCGGAAAGTCATTACCTCAAGGCCAGTTCACACAGCAAATTGTATCTGGAACCCCTGAAAAAACTTGCCGGGCTTTATGAACAGATCGATGACCTGGAAAAACGCTTGGAATACCTTAAAAAGCTGGACAGGCTCTCTCCTTTGAACTTTGAACGTAAAATAGATATCGGCCAGACCTACCTGCTTATGGATAACCAGGACCAGGCCAAACTGAACTTTGATGAAGCATTGAAGCAGGTGGAAAAACAGGCCAGGGACATGGTCAGCGCCACTTTGATGAAAATTGCCAAGAGCGTGGGCAAGACCAATCCGGAAATGAGCACTGAATACATTTCCAAAGCCATAAAAAACAAAGGCAAAAACCTTTCTCGTGATGACCTGTGGATGTTTAATGAGATTGGCATCAACTTAAGACAGCAGGGCAAATGGGAAGAAGCCATTGGATATTACAAATACGGCCTGGAAGTTTCACCCATGGATGCCGGACTGTATTATAATATGGGGATGGCTTATGCCCAGGGCAGACAGTATTACAAGTCCATAGAGCACTTCCAGAAAGCGCTCAGTTCCAATCCGGAAATACTTAAACAATCACCCAGCATCCCGTATAACATCGCCAGGGTCTATACTACCCTGAACAAACATGATGAAGCAGGACGCTATCTGAAAAAAGCCCTGGAAATAGATCCTGGATTTGAAAGCGCCAAAAAACTTCTGGCAAAAATCTACGGCTGATTTTTTTTCATCCTCATCCCGGCAGGAGACATTCCCTTTTTTTCAGCCAGCCTGGACAGGCTTTCCATTTCCGGACGCAAGTATGACCCGCCTGAAAAAAAGGTTTCTTTGGCCCGCACACTTTCTCCCTGGAAGCTGACCCTGCTGTTTTTTCTGGGCAGTATATTCCTGGAAACCCTGGAAATCCGCATACCCAAAGTCAGGGTCTGGCTGAAAAATTCACTGCGCACCCGGACAAAATTTTCATCAGCGCACAAAACCTGCAACTGTCCTCCGGGCCTGTTTTTCTTCATGATTCCCTGAAGAAAAATAACGTCCAGGGCTCCGGCCTGCATAATCTTTTCAAAAAAACAACCAATTTCCTCTCCGGTCAGATGATCGATATTAGATTCCAGCAGCCAGACCTGGTCGCGAAGAAAATCGTCCGCGGCTTCATCTTCCCACAAAAACACCCTGAGTCCGTTAAACTCTTTATTCACAGCACCAAAACCAAGGCCTTCAGCTAAAAGTTTCCCCTGAAAGCCGTTTTCAAACTCTGTTACCAGCTGGTCAACAAGAAGAGCTCCGGTAGGAGTAACCACCTCCCAGTCGAAATTTGAAGGAGATATTTTTTTCCCCTGCATCAAAGCCGCGGTTGCCGGGGCAGGAAGAGAAACCAGGCCGTGGGAAATACGGACTTCCCCCCCAAACCAGGGCAAAGGAGAAGCTGTAACTCCGCTAACCCCCAGGGCCTGCAGGGCCCAGAACACTCCGACAATATCAACCAGGGTGTCCACAGCGCCTGTTTCATGGAAATGAACTCTTTCTACGCTCACGCCGTGCACTCCAGCCTCCACTTGGGCCAGCCTGTAAAAGGCCTGTATGGACTTGTTCCTTATTTCCTCTGAGATATTCATCCCGCGAATAAAAGCAGCGATCTGTTCCAGATTTCGGAGTGGCTGCTCTTCTTCCCAGGATATCCTGGCCAGCCTGCCGGAAATTCCATTTCTTTTTTCAGGATTTACATCAATTCTGACCTGGATGCCTGCCTTCCTGATCACCTGTTCCAGCCCGCCAAAATCAATTCCAGTGTCTGCCAGGGCGGATATAAACATATCCCCGCTTATACCCCGGGATAGATCCAGATATAGTTTTTTCATTTTACATCGCCTTTCAGCGGTCATTTTGTCAGTTAAATGGTCATATAACCCTTGTAAATGAAGACTGTAAACCACTGATTATTTTAACGCATAATTTTGACCGCTGGCCAAAAAAAGAATGCGGGACTGATTTTTACTTAGTACCACTTAATTTTATTGTAGAAGAACCTTTAGCGACCGCCAGGGAAAAAATGTTTAATTCCAGAAAAAAATCCGCGCATATCCTGGACACAGCAGTGGTAACGAAATTTTTAAAAAAAACGTTGCCCTTTAATGAACTTGACCAGGAGACCCTGGAAAATCTGGCCAAAAACGCCACCATTGATTTTTATCCTAAAGGCTCACGAATACTTACTCAGGACGTAACCGAGGTCAAGCATATCTACCTTATCCAAAAAGGCGGAGTTAAATTATACCTTCAGGATGAATCCGGAGAGATCAGCCTCAAAGACTACCGCGGTGAAGGATCAGTCTTCGGAGCTCTGGCCATAATCCGAGATGCCAGATCCAGCCTGACTGTGGAAGCCATTGAAGATACGTTCTGCTTTTTGATTACTAAAAAAGCTTTTGTTGAGCTGCTGGAAACTCATCCAGGTTTTTCCCAGTATTATCTTAAATCTTTTTCGGAAAATTATATAAAAAAATCATTTTCTGAACTAAGAAAAGAAAAACTGCCTCCTAAAACCGAAGGCGCGCTTTATCTTTTCACAGTCAAGGTCAATGATATCATCAGAAAAAAGCCTGAAATCATAACCCCGGTAGAAACCATCCAGAATGCGGCCAGACGTATGTCGGACATAGGAATTGGCTCTCTGCTCATCAAGGATGAATACGGCAAGATTGCCGGCATTGTCACGGATAAGGACATGCGCTCCAAGGTGGTTGCCAGAGGTCTGCCATACTATGAACCCGTGGAAAAGATAATGACCAGTCCGGTCAAAACAATTTCCGCCGGCAAGGTCTGCTTTGATGCTCTTTTAAGCATGATGAGCAAACAGATACATCATCTGGCCGTGGAAGACGAGGGAAGGATCATCGGGGTGATAACCAGTCATGATATCCTGGTTTTACAGGGCGAATCTCCGGTTTACCTGTTCAAGGAAATCATGAACCAGCACAGCATTGAAACCCTTTATGAACTTTCCATGCGGGTTCCTCTGGTTGTTCGCCCCCTTATTGAAGAAGGCGCCAAGGCCAATAATATCACCAGAATGATAACCGTGCTCAATGATCTTATCCTGGACCGCATCCTTACCTTGATGCAGGAGGAGCTTGGGCCTCCGCCGGTTCCTTTCTGCTGGCTGGTCATGGGCAGTGAAGGCCGCAAAGAACAGACTTTCAGGACAGATCAGGACAATGCCCTGGTATACAGCGACCCCCAGAACCATGAGGAAGAAGAAGCGGCCCGGGAATATTTTAAAATATTCGGGCAGGAAGCCATAAATCATTTAGTAAAATGTGGTTATCCCTTATGCCAGGGAGGAAACATGGCCTCCAATGCCAAATGGTGCCAGCCCCTGACAGTCTGGAAAAAATATTTTGAAAACTGGGTCAACGTGCCTGAGCCTGATGAAGTCTTAAACTCCACCATCTTTTTTGATTTTCGTCCGGCTTACGGACATGTTGAGCTGGGTTACCAGCTTAGAGAGCATTTGAATTCCCTGGTCAAAGGCAAAGATATGTTTCTGCGCTATCTGGCCCAGGATTGCTTCAGGACCAAGCCACCTCTGAGTTTTTTTAAAAATTTCATAGTTGACCGTGACGGAGAACATAAAAACAGGCTGGATATAAAAGCCAGAGGACTGGTCCCTTTCTGGGATTTTGCCAGGGTTATGGCTTTAAGACACGGAATAGAAGAAACCAATACTCTGGGACGTCTGGAACGCCTGAAGCAGGGGGGATACATGCCTGAAGACTTGTATTTAAAAGCCAGGGAATCCTATGAATTCCAGATGCAGCTTCGATTTCTAAACCAGCTGAACCTCATGGAAGCGGGCGAAACTCCACACAACTATATCAATCCGGCCGACCTGAGCGAGTTGGAAAAACAGACACTCAAAGGAGCTTTTTCCGTGATCACCAGTCTGCAGAATTTTCTTAAGGAAACATTCAAACTCAATATAGCTTAAGCCATGACAAACTTATCAGCATATCCAGCCAGCCTTATTTGCTCCTTCCGGCCGGGAAGGCTGTTCAAGGCTGAACCCGGACATCCGGTCCTGGCGGAGAGCAGGAAAAACTTAGCCTCACTGAACCAGAACCTGCCTCTGGAAGAATACGATTTTGTGGTCCTGGATACTGAACTCACCGGCCTCAATGTGAACAGAGATGAAATTGTGTCCATTGGAGCAGTCAAAATCCAGAATCTGCGCATCAATCTGGAGAATAATTTCTATACGGATATATGCCCCTGTCAGGAAGTACCTAAATTCAGCACTCTTATTCACCGGATTTCACCGGGCCGGGCCAGGAAATGTCCTCCCATAGCTGACATCCTGCCTGAATTCCTTGATTATCTGAGCGATTCTCTGATCATCGGGCACAATATAGATATGGATATGGCCTTTATCAACAAGGCATTAAAAAAAAATCTGGGTGGGATCCTTTACAATCCCTGTCTGGATACCATGCGTCTGGCCAGGATTTACCGGGAAGAACAATGGATCAACTACTATGACCGCTATAATCTGGCCGTGTCATACAACCTCAAGGACTTGAGCGCTGAATACGGACTGCCTGTTTTTCCTGAACACAACTCCCTGAACGACGCTATTCAGACCGCCTATCTTTTTCTGTTTCTGGTGCACAAGCTGAAAGACGGCAGCGTCAAAACACTTAAAGATTTGTATATGGCCGGCAGAAGCTGGCGCTGGATTTTCTAGCAGCCGGCACAAATATAAACATCAATACTGGAGGGTACCATGCAAAAAAGCTTAAAAGAGTACTGGTCAAAAAACCTCAGACTCATCACCATCCTGCTGATCATCTGGGCAGTGGTTTCATACGGTTTTGGAATCATCCTGGTCAAACCTCTGAATTCCATCTGGATAGGCGGGTTTCCCCTTGGTTTCTGGTTTGCCCAGCAGGGTTCCATCTACGTGTTTGTAGTCCTTATTTTCGTTTACTGCTTTATCATGAACAGACTGGACCGCGAATATGATGTTGACGAAAAATAAACCGCGCAATTCAAAAAAGCTTACAATTCCAGGGAGGATTACACCATGTCGATATTAGCCTGGACCTATGTGATGGTCATAATAACTTTCGGCCTTTATCTGTTTATAGCCTGGCGCTCCAGAGTCAAGGAGACCAAAGGATTTTACATTGCCGGAGCAAGCGTGCCTCCGCTGGCCAACGGCATGGCAACTGCGGCGGACTGGATGAGCGCCGCGTCCTTCATATCCATGGCCGGGCTTATTTCATTCATGGGTTATACCGGAGCCGTGTACCTCATGGGCTGGACCGGCGGATATGTCCTGCTGGCCCTTCTTCTGGCCCCTTATCTTCGCAAGTTCGGCAAATTCACAGTGCCTGATTTTGTAGGCGACAGATATTACTCCAACACGGCAAGAGTGGTGGCCCTAATCTGCGCGATATTTGTTTCCCTGACCTATGTTGCCGGACAGATGCGGGGCGTTGGCATTGTTTTCAGCCGCTTTCTGGAAGTAGACGTTAATACAGGCGTAATTATCGGCATGGCCATTGTTTTCTTCTATGCCTCCCTGGGGGGCATGAAAGGCATCACCTATACCCAGGTTGCCCAGTACTGTGTCCTTATCATAGCTTTTATCATCTGCGCGGCAGCCATCTCCATGAAAGTTACAGGCACGCCTGTCCCGCAGATTGGCTTCGGCTCAACCATTATTGAAGGAAAAAGCGCAGGCCAGCATGTCCTTCAAGCCCTGAACGGAATTCACACGGATCTTGGATTTTCCGAATACACCTCAGCCTTCAGTTCTGGCGACATAGGCATGCTTTCGGTCATATGCATAACCCTGGCTTTGATGGTGGGCACCGCAGGGCTCCCCCACGTCATCATCCGCTTTTATACAGTACCCAGCGTCAAAGCGGCAAGGCTTAGCGCAGGATACGCCCTTTTCTTCATCGCCCTGCTTTATACCACGGCCCCAACTCTGGCTGCCTTTGCCAGATACAACATGATCGAAACCATTAATGAACAGCCCTATGCTGAAGCTCCTTCCTGGTTTAAAAACTGGGAAAAGACCGGACTGGTGGCCTGGATGGACAAATCAGACGACGGCATAATACAATACAGGGCAGGAGACGCTTTCCAGGGAAAACCGGAATTTTCAGAGCAACTTGGAGAGTACGGTCAGAGAATGGTAACCAATCCTCCAACCGACAATGAAAATGAACTGTATGTTGACCGGGATATAATTGTTCTGGCCAGCCCGGAAATGGCAAATTTATCCCCCTGGATCATAGGGCTGGTGGCCGCCGGAGGTCTGGCAGCCGCCCTGTCAACAGCCTCAGGGCTTTTAATTGTAATCTCCTCTTCAGTATCCCATGACCTGTATTACCGGATAATCAACCGGCAGGCCTCTGAGCAAAAACGCATGGTGGTGGGAAGGACCATGGTGGGAGTCGGAGTCTTGATCGCCGGATATCTGGGAATTAATCCGCCTGGATTTGTGGCCCAGGTGGTTGCCTTTGCCTTTGGGCTGGCGGCCTCTTCTTTCTTTCCCGTAATAATCCTGGGTATATTCACCAAATGGGTCAACCGGGAAGGCGCCATAGCCGGGATGATCTGCGGAATAGGCTTTACCATGTTTTATATCCTGCAGACAAGGTTTTTTGGGGCTGATCCCTGGTTTTTCGGCATCACCGCCGAAGGCATAGGAACCATCGGCATGCTCCTCAACTTTGCCGTAACCATGACTGTTTCCAGGTTCACCAAGGCTCCCCCGGCTGAAATCCAGGAACTGGTGGAAAACGTGCGCACGCCTCGCGGCGCCGGAGCCGCGGTTGATCATTGATCAGTTTTTTCCTGAAAACATTCTTTCAGCAAGAGACTTATCAGCAGCACAATAAAACCCTAAGACTGTAAACAACGGCCGTCATAAGCTTATGACGGCCGTTGTTTATTGACAATTGCCATCTTAATGCTGAGCCTTGAACTTTGAACTCCCAGGTTACTATTGATTTGCAGTTTTTTTTGGATTAGCATTTCCTTTCCTTATTGAGAAGATCTTATATTACAACCACGTAAAATCAGGAGGAATAGTAATGCTGGTAAAAGACTGGATGACTAAGGAAGTAACTACTGTCAGCAGGGATACTTCCATGCTCAAGGCCTCCAAGATATTCAAAGACAATAACTTCCGGCGTCTTCCCGTAGCTGATGACCAAAACAGGCTTGTGGGTATTGTCACAGACCGGGACATCAAGGATGCTTCACCCTCCAAGGCCACAACCCTGGACGTCCACGAACTTTATTATCTGCTTTCCGAAATCAAGATCAAAGACATCATGACTCCCAATCCCTTTACCATCAACGTAGAGGACAGTCTGGAAAAAGCAGCCATTAAGATGCTGGATAAAAGAGTGGAAGGACTGCCTGTTGTCAGTGACAGCAACGAAGTAGTGGGCATCATCACTGAAACAGACATATTTAAAGCCCTGGTAAGCATCACCGGAGCATATCAGGGAGGAATCAAGATTGGATTGAAGCTTCCCAGCCAGGAAGGCACCTTAAAGCCTGTCCTGGATTTATTCAGATCCCATGGGGCCAGGGTCATAAGCATTCTCACCTCTCATGATCAGGCAGAGCCGGGGTTCAGACACGTCTACATGCGCATCCATGATATGGATAAAGGCCGGGAAAATGTTCTCAAAGACAAGCTGAGTCAAGACTTTAAAGTACTGTTCTGGCTGCGGGACACCCCCAAATAGAGTTCGGTTGACGGACTGTAAATAGTAATATTCTGTTTTCCAAGGAGAGTTGAAATGGCTGATAACGTTTTCCTTTATGCCCTGAGTACTTGCATTCACTGCAAAAACACTAAAAAGTTTCTTGATAAAAACAATATTGACTACGACTATGTATATGTGGACAAGCTGAGCGGAGAAGAACGCGAAAAAACTGTAGAGGAAGTTAAAAAATACAACCCAAAAATCTCCTTTCCCACCCTTGTTGTTGACAATGAAAAGGTCATTGTCGGATTCAAGGAAGATGAGATCTTGGAGGCGTGCGGCAAATGACCCCGGAAAAACTTTATGAAACCCTGAAAAAGATTCAGGAACCCAAAGGATACTTTTTTAATAAAAACAAAGACATGGTTATGGAACTTATGCAGAGCCTGCTGGAAAACAAAGCACGCTTTGGCTACATGGCCTGTCCCTGCCGTCTGGCTTCAGGAAAACAGGAAGACGACAAAGATATTATCTGTCCGTGTATTTACCGCGAACCCGATGTACGGGAATTCGGCAGCTGTTTCTGCGGCCTGTATGTTTCCAGGGAGTGGAATGAACACAGAATTCCTCACCAGTACGTTCCTGAAAGAAGGCCGCCGGAAAAGATCAAATTTTGACAAAACAGCCCCAAAAAACTATGCTTATTAATTTTCAGGGAGGATTGTTATGAAAGAAAAAGTACAGGCTGTTCTGGATAAGATCAGACCTTCGCTTCAGGCTGACGGCGGTGATGTTGAACTCGTTGAGGTGACTGATCAGGGGATTGTCAAGGTCCGGCTGACCGGCGCCTGCAAAGGATGCCCCATGTCCCAGATGACCCTTAAAAACGGCATCGAACGCATGCTCTTAAAAGAAATACCAGAACTCAAGGGCGTGGAGCCGGCATCTTAGTCAGAACTATTATTGCTGCTTTTTACAGGCGGGCTTCAGGTCCGCCTTTTTTTGTCAGACAAAAAGATACTCAAAGGTAATTATGATGGATAAAGTAGTGACCAGATTCGCGCCCAGCCCAACAGGCTATCTGCACATCGGCGGAGCCAGAACAGCGCTTTTCAACTGGCTTTTCGCCAGACACATGAACGGAAAATTCATCCTCAGGGTTGAAGACACGGATCAGGAACGGTCGACCCCGGAGATGACCCGGGCAATTATTGATGCCATGGACTGGATGGGGCTTGACTGTGATCAGGGGCCGTTCTTTCAAAGTCAGAGAACAGATATTTATTTAAGCTATATAGACCGCCTTCTGAGAAAAGGAAACGCATACTATTGCAATTGCACCCCGGAAGAGGTGGAGGCCATGCGCCAAAGCGCAAGACAAAAGGGTCTTAAGCCCAAATACAATGGCAAATGTCGTGAACTTGGTCTTAAACCCGGACCGGACACGGTCATAAGGCTTAAAGCCCCCCTTGCAGGCCAGACTGTCTTTGAGGATCAGGTTAAAGGGCCCATTTCTTTTGCCAATCAGGAACTTGATGATTTTATCCTTCAGAGAAAAGATGGAACCCCTACATATAATCTGGCTGTGGTGGTGGATGATATGGAAATGGGCGTAACCCATATCCTGCGCGGTGACGACCATGTCAATAATACTCCCAAGCAGATACTTATCTATCAGGCCCTGGATGCCAAGCCTCCTCTTTTTGGTCATGTGCCCATGATCCTGGGACCTGACAAGAAGAAACTTTCCAAACGCCACGGTGCTTTGTCTGTCATGGCTTACAAGGAAATGGGATTTCTGCCTGAAGCCCTGGTCAATTATCTGGTCAGGCTGGGATGGTCTTTCAAGGATGAGGAAATCTTTTCCAAAGACGATCTCATCAGGAAATTTTCTCTGGACAATCTTGGATCATCCGCCTGCGTCTTTGACATAAGCAAACTGACCTGGCTCAACTCCCATTACATAAAAGAAGCCGATATCAGCCGTCTGGCGCTAATTTTAACCGAACACCTGGATGAAGAATTAATTCCTGAAAACACCGGTTACCTGGAAAAAATCATCACCCTGCTTCAGCCAAGAGCCGGAACTATGAAAGAAATGGCGGAAATGGCGGAATTTTTCTTAGTAGAAGATGAGAACCTGAAATATGACCAGAAGGCGGTAAATAAATTTCTTACAGCTGAAACAAAAACATATCTGAAAGAAATTGTTCCCAGAATTGAGCATACCCGCTCATTTGATCAGAAATCCCTGGAAGAAGTGTTTGGAGATTATATCAAGGAAAAAGAAATCAAGTTTAAGGCCATAGCTCAGCCCTTAAGAGTGGCCATAACCGGAAAAACAGCCAGTCCAGGCCTGTTTGAGACCATGGAAGTGCTGGGTAAAAAAAGGGTTGTAAACAGACTGAAACAAAGCACCAGCTAGCTTCACTTTTTCCACAAAGAAAAAATTAGCGTCAGGATAATGCTGACAACTATGCTCGTACCCAGCGGAAAATAAAACCTGAAATTTTTCCTTTCAATAAAAATATCGCCGGGAAGCCGTCCAATGCCAAAGGGCAGCTTATCCTTGAACAGGATAACTGCCCCGATTATGACCAACACTATACCAGCGATAATTATTGACTTGCCAAGCCCTGTCCAGTCATTCATGGCTCTTGCTAACAGATCCTGGGCAACTGCTCACCCTCCAGCATATCCAGAAGACGGTGGCCTCCCAGGGGTGTTTTCAGCACCACCCTGCCTTTTCTTTCTTCTCTGACCTCACCTATCATGACTGCGCCCTGTCCAGCGGGATCGTTTCGCATAATTTCCAGAGCCTGTTCTGCTGATTCCTGCGGCAGTATGCAGATAAATTTCCCTTCATTAGCCAGGTAAAGGGGATCAAGTCCCAGAAACGAACATCCTCCTTCAACTTCTTCACGAACAGGAATTCTTTCCTGGTCAATAAGGAATTCCACCCCGGACTGCTGGGCGATTTCATTTAAGGTTGTAGCCAGCCCCCCCCTGGTAGGATCGCGAAAAACATGAATATTGCCTACTTCTCTGACAAGCTTTATTATCAGATGGTTAAGGTTCCTTGAATCACTCAGTATGCTTGTTTCAAAGGATATGCCCTGACGATGGGACAGTATTGCCAGACCATGATCTCCAATACTGCCGCTGACCAGGATCACGTCACCGGCGCGCGCACTGCTGCCTGAAGGCGCAGGATCGGCAATAACCGTTCCAATGCCCGTGGTATTAATAAATATCTTATCCACCGCGCCTTTGGGCACAACCTTGGTATCTCCGGTAACTATTGACACTTTGGCATCTTCAGCGGCCCTGGCCATTGAGCTGACAATCTTTTCCAGCTCCTCCATGTCCAGACCTTCTTCCAGGATATACGCGCAGCTGATATATTTGGGAACAGCTCCCAGCATAGCCACATCATTCACGGTTCCATGCACTGCCAGAGAACCAATGTTTCCGCCCGGAAAAAATATGGGATCAACTGTAAAGGTGTCCGTGCTCATGGACAAAGGGCCTTCCAGGCCGGAGATAAAGGCTGCGTCGTCCAGCTTATTCAGACGCGGATTGCCCAGATGCTTTACAAACAGATCTTTGACCAGGCGCTGAGAAGCTTTCCCGCCGCTGCCGTAATCCAGAATTAATTTTTCAGACATAGCTTATTCCATATTAATCAGTTAATTACTTTTAAGGTCAGCTCTGGTATTTAGTTGCTGGAGCAAACAAGGCCCGTCAACGCTTATATCCGGTATTTATAGTATGCCGCGCAGGAGCCTTCGGTAGAAACCATGCAAGGCCCTACTGGTTTGGCCGGGGTACATCTGGTGCCAAACAACGGGCATTTATCCGGAGACATAAGTCCTTTGAGCACTTCTCCGCATTTACAGCCGGGTATTTCATCAACCTGAGGCAGACTCTGATCAAATATAAGAGACGCGTCAAAATCCCGGTACTCCCGCCTTATGGAAAGACCACTTCCAGGAATAGTACCAAGCCCCCTCCAGAGGGCATCAGTAGATTCAAAAACCTGATGCATGGTATCCGCTGCCCTGGGATTACCCTGATCACTCACCGCTCTTTTATAGTTATTCACAACCTCTGCCGCGCCTTTATTTTTCTGCCGGATCATGATGAGAATGGCCTGAAGAATATCCAGAGGTTCAAATCCTCCAATAACTCCGGGCATGGCAAAATCTTCAGCCAGAAACAGATAAGGCTTGAGCCCGATAATCGTGGATACATGTCCTGGAAGGAGCAGGCCGTCCACCCGGATATCCTGGTCCGCTGCCAGCGCCTTAAGGGCCGGTGGAACCAGTTTATGAAAAGACAGGACAGAGAAGTTTTTCACGCCCCGTTCTTTAGCCAGTTTAATGGTGGCGGCTACAGTCGGCGCAGTGGTTTCAAAACCCACTCCAAGAAAAACCACCTGCTCACCAGGATTGTTAGCAGCCATATCCAGAGCATCAAAGGCAGAATAAACCACTTTAATTTTCGCGCCTTCGGCCTGGGCCATTTTCAGATTTTTACCACCGGGGCCTGGAACCTTAATCAAATCGCCAAAGGTGGCGATAGTAATATTTTTTTCCGCCAGGGAAAGGTAAGCTGCTATTTCCCGGTCATGGGTTACACATACCGGACAGCCCGGACCGGAAAGGTGAACAATCTCCTCAGGCAGCAGGGTCCTTATTCCGCTTTGGAAAATAGCCACGGTGTGGGTTCCGCAGACTTCCATAAACCTGAACTCTCCCTGGAGTTCAGCCTTGATTTGATCCAGGATATTAAGACAAAGTTCTGGATCCTTGAATTTATTTAACAAGTTCAAGCCCCAGCCCCTCCTGGAAAAGTTTCAGGGTCTCAAGACCTTCCTCCCGGTCAATGCGGCGCAGAGCAAATCCGGCATGAACAATAACAAAATCACCCACCTGTGGCGGTTGATCAATAATATCAAGACGAACCTGATTCTTGACGCCCCCTACTTCCACCTGGGCAACATTATCTTCTATGGATTGAATCTCCATGGGTATGGCAAGACACATAAAAAACCTCCCCCAAAATATTAATTT
>JBKHCI010000031.1:0-17651 GCA_046541915.1 Desulfonatronovibrio sp.
ATTTTCAACACCCTGTTAAATACATCCTGACTATTTACCATAGCCGCCAACCTGCCATGGATTCGTGTTTGTGTTGATACAGACTCCCTGTGAAGTTTTCTGTATTTTATCATTGGATTTCAGCTCTTTGTTGCCCGGCTTCCCTGATAATAGCCTCTGCCAGGATCTGTGCCGCGTCCAGAACAGGCACTTCCGCCTGGATGCGCTGGCTGATAATGGAAATTTCCGTGCAGGCGATGAGCAGAACCTGTGCCTTGCTTTGCACCAGATTGTCAGCAGCCTCCTGCATGGCCTGGTAAGTTTCTTCACCGTAACAGCCGGTTTTGATGCGCTGGATGGCTGACATCAATTTGTCCTGCAGGCGGGGGTGAGGAGTTATGAGATTGATGCTTTTGCCGGCGAACGCGTTTTTATATAAATTCAGGTTCAGCACCGCGGTGGAGGCAATAAGCCCGACAGTATCAGTGCGGGGATTCTGTTCGCTCACAGCTTCCACAGCCAGAGAAATCATATCCAGAACCGGAATGGAAACAGCCTCCTGGATTTCCTGGTGATAAAAATGGGCAGTGTTGCAGGGCATGGCCAGAAAATCCACGCCCCAGCTCTCAAGCTTGCGGGCCATTTCCCGCAGACAGGGACCGGGACTGGTTCCATCACCCTGGATTAAGGCTTTTATCCGGGATGGAACCTTGGGATTATTGTCCACCACCATTCTGATATGATCTTCATCATCCTTTGCCGGAGTGGCCTTGATAACCCTGTTCATCAGGTCAACTGTCGCTTCCGGGCCCATTCCTCCCAGGATGCCTGCAATTTTTTCAGCCATGGAGTTCCCTTTTTCCCATAATAATTTTGTTGTAAGCGTTCCACCAGGGCATGCCCGGGACCAAGCCTGCGAGTAGCAAGAGAGATTGCCGCGCTCGAAGACTCCCTCGCAATGACAGACAGGGTTGCGCAATACCTGTCATTGCGGGGGAGCAAAGCGACCGAAGCAATCTCTATGGCAAAACTGTAATATTTTGAGCTTATTGTTTATACGTTTTAAGTTATTTAGACGAATTTACTCGGCAACTTCTTCTTTGCCCAGCAAAGGGCAAATATAGGCGTAAAGAGCTGGTGATCCACCGGTATGGACGTAAAGAATATTTTCTCCTTTTTTAAAATAACCGTTTCGGCAGAGATCTATGAGCCCGGCCACGGCTTTGCCCGTATACACCGGGTCCAGAAGGATGCCCTCGGTTTTGGCCATGAGATTGACAGCTTCCACCATTTTCTGGTTGGGCACAGAATATTTGGGTCTCCAATAGTCTCCGAAAGTGACCACTGCCTTTCTTGGAATATCCTGTTTGACCCCGATTCTTTCAGCTGTCTTAAGGGCCAGTTCATGAACAATAGGGTCCTGATCCTGGGGGTCACGGCTTACTCCGATTCCGACAATTGGAATGTTCATGCTGCAACCCAGGAAGCCTGTTAAAAGCCCGGCGTGGGTTCCTGCTGATCCGGACGCGACGCACAGCTGGTCGATGTTCAGGGACTTGTGGAACAACTGATCCTGGATTTCCTGAGCGCAGGCGACATATCCGGTAGCGCCCACTGGATTGGAACCTCCTCCGGGGATTATATACCCTTTGCGTCCTTCTGTTTCCAGGCTGGCTGCGACTTTGGCCATTTCCTGGGCCATATCGGATCCGGCAGGGACTACAGTGATCTGCTCCACTCCCAGCAGGTTAAAAAGGAAATTGTTCCCGGAAGCCTCTGGATTGTAACTGCCGGGCACTCTTTCTTCCAGGACAAGACGGCATTTAAGTCCTTCCTTGACAGCAGCCGCAAGGGTCAGACGACAATGGTTGGACTGAACAGCTCCACAGGTAATCAGGGTGTCAGCCTGCTGTTCAAGGGCCTGGGCAACAAGAAATTCAAGTTTACGGGTTTTATTGCCTCCGGAGGTCAGCCCCAGGAGGTCGTCTCTTTTAATGTAAATATCAGGTCCGCCAACAGCTGCGGTGAAGCGGGGCAGAAATTCAATGGGAGTCTGGCCTTCCGTGTAACGGCGCCGGGGGAATCTGGCTAAATTCATGGTATGTCTCCTGAAGAGTTTGTTTAAGATTAAAGCGCCAGGATGGCTTCGATTTCTATGGGTGCGTTTTTGGGCAGAGCAGCCACCTGAAAAGCGGATCTGGCTGGGAAAGTATCTTGAAAAAACTGGGCGTAAACTTCATTAACAGCGGCAAAATCAGTCATGTCGGTTAAAAAGATGGTGAATTTTATCCCCCTGTCCAGGCTGGTACCGGCGGCAGCGGCAATGGCGGAAACGTTTTCCATGCACTGGCGGGCCTTTGCTGAAATATCTCCTTCAACAAAGGAACCGGTTTTTGGATCAATGGGAAGCTGCCCTGAAATAAAGGCCAGGTCCCCGGCGATGACACACTGGGAATAAGGCCCTATGGCAGCTGGAGCCTGTTCAGTGGATACTGGTATGGGTGAAGTTTCTTTATTCATATAAATGCTCTCCTTGTAAAAAAGCAGGTTAAAGTTTGCTGAGGCTCTTTTCTATTTCTAGACGTTTTAAATAATTGTATATAGTGCATTTTGAAACCCCCATACGCTGGGCCACCAGATCAATGCCTCCCTTGATTTTGAATACGCCGCTGGTGTCCAGTTCGCCCACGGTCCTGATCCGTTCGTCCAGGGACATGGATGCCAGTTCACGGCCGGTTTTGGCCACGGCCTGTTCTATAAGTGATTCAATGGTTTCAGTAATTGAACCGGAAAATGTTTCCATCTTTTCTGTGCCGTTGAAATCAGATACCGCAGCAGTAAACATGTCCAGTGCCCTGACAGCGTTAAGATAATCAGTGGTATCAAAGTTTATACAAAAGACCCCGATTACTTCTCCTGAACTGTCCCTGATGAAAACAGTGCTTGATTTCAAAATGCGGCCGTCATTGCTGGTAGTCTTATAATTATGACGATCCCTGCTCTCTTTCCCCTCGCTGTGCAGGGTTTTAACCACCAGATCAGTTACCGGACCGCCTTTTTTACGGCCGGTGACGCTGCCCGCTATGTGGTGAATAGAACTATTGGGCTGGGATAGATCATGCAGCACAACCTCAAGGTTTTTGGGAAACATGGTTACCAGGGCATCGGATATCTGCCTTAGCAAACTGAAGATATGTTCCTTTTCATTCATCCTGGTACTCCGGTAAGTTAAATAATAATAAATTAATTTTAAAAAAATTTGTATAAGCTGTCAAATATTTTTTTAATTCAATTTTTTTAAGCCAGTGATTTATGATTCAACAAGGACTTCTGATTTCAGCAGTCTTCCTGCTCTGACTTTGTCAGAGGCCAGTTCTGAGCAGGCTTTACTCCCATGATAAATATGCTTAGAATAAATTTTTGTTCAACCTGAATTTTATTCTTAAACTTCTAAGTAGCTTAAATTGTTTATGCAATAAATTCAGAATGTTATGGTTTTGCCATAGAGATTGCTTCGGTCGCTTTGCTCCCTCGCAATGACAGGTATTGCTCAACCCTGTCTGTCATTGCGAGGGAGTCTTCGAGCGCGGCAATCTCTCTTGTTGCTTGCAGGTTCGGTCCCGGGCCGCCAGGGTGAAACGTTTATAAACAAGTCTTCGACTTTGTCTGAGATAAACATCTGACTATTATACAATTTCATGTCTTTATTTAATTTGGTATCAGAATACTCTCCCCGGGGTGACCAGGTAGACGCCATTGCCGGCCTGGTGAAGAACCTGGAACAAGGCGTATCCAGCCAGGTCCTTCTGGGAGTGACCGGTTCAGGCAAGACTTTTACCATGGCCAATGTAATCGCCACCCTTAACCGTCCCGCCCTGATCATGGCCCCCAACAAGACTCTGGCTGCTCAGCTCTATAATGAATTCAGGCTGCTTTTTCCGGAAAACGCGGTGGAGTATTTTGTGAGCTATTATGATTATTATCAGCCTGAAGCGTATCTGCCGCGTACAGATACTTATATAGAAAAGGATTCCTCCATCAATGACGACATTGACAAGCTCAGGCATTCTGCGACCCATGCCCTTCTGACCAGACGAGATGTGATCATCATTGCCTCTGTTTCCTGCATTTACGGGCTTGGTTCACCGGATTACTACGCCAAGATGATTATTCCCATTGAGGAAGGTCAGTCGTTTGATATGGATGAACTTATGGGCAGACTGGTGGAGATTCAGTATGAGCGCAATGATTATGATTTCCACAGAGGCACTTTCAGGGTGCGCGGAGATGTCCTGGAGCTTATCCCGGCCTATCGAATGGAACAGGCCCTGCGTATAGAGTTTTTTGGGGATACGGTTGAAGCCATTTATGAAGCAGACCCGCTCACAGGCGAAATTAAAAGCAGGCTGAAAAAAACCATAATTTATCCTGGCAGCCATTATGTATCTGATCAGGACAACCTGCAAAGGGCCATGAGTGATATCCGGGAGGAACTCAGGCACAGGCTGGCCTGGTTTGAAAAGAACAATATGCTGGTTGAGGCCCAGCGCCTTGAGCAGAAAACCCAGCTGGATCTGGAAATGATTCAGGAAATGGGATATTGCAATGGGATTGAGAATTATTCAAGGCACCTGGACGGCCGCAAGCAGGGCCAGCCACCTTCATGTCTGCTTGATTATTTTCCTGAAGATTACCTGCTGTTCATGGATGAATCCCATATATCTGTTTCTCAGGTTGGTGGAATGTATCACGGAGATATGTCCAGGAAAAAAACACTGGTGGATTACGGGTTCAGATTGCCTTCTGCCCTGGATAACCGGCCTCTGAGCTTTGATGAATTCCTGGAACGCATGGGCCAGACTACGTTTGTTTCAGCCACTCCCGGAGACTGGGAAATTGAGCATGCCCATGGTCTTCTGGTGGAACAGATTATTCGTCCTACCGGCCTGGTTGATCCAGAAGTTGAGATACGGCCTACAGACGGACAGATGGATGATCTTTTGAATGAATGTTTGAAAGTGCAAAAAAATAATGAAAGGGTTCTGGTAACCACTCTGACTAAAAGAATGGCTGAAGATCTGACTGATTATATTCAGGAACGTGGAGTAAAGACCAGATATCTGCATTCAGATATTGATACCCTGGAAAGAGTGGCCATTATTCAGGCTTTGCGAGGCGGAGAATTTTCCGTGCTTGTGGGGATAAATCTGCTGCGTGAAGGACTGGATATACCAGAGGTTTCCCTGGTGGCTATTCTGGACGCGGACAAGGAAGGTTTCCTGCGTTCCTTCAGATCCATGATTCAGACCTTTGGCCGGGCTTCGCGCAATGTTTCAGGTCGGGTAATCATGTACGCAGACAAGGTTACCGGGTCCATGCAAAGGGCCATGGAAGAGACGGATCGCCGCAGGGAAAAACAGATTCAGTTCAACAAAGAACATGATATTGTTCCGGCAACCATTATCAAAAAAGGGATAAACACCCTCTATGACATGCATCAGCACGACAAGCCTGAAAACATTGGTTTCGCGGCTGAAGAGATCCTGGCTTACGGAACAGACAAGGATAAGCTGGAAAAGGAAATTAAAAAACTGGAGCGGGAGATGCGGGCTCTGGCCAGAGATCTTGAGTTTGAAAAGGCGGCTCTTGTCCGGGATAAACTCCATGCTTTGAAAAAAGTCTTGATGGTGTAACCTGAAATGGAAAAAAAATCCAGCAACAAAAATAAAACCTGTGTCGGGCTTCTGGGCGGCAGTTTCAATCCTCTGCATATAGGGCATCTGCGGGTTTGCGCTGAAATGCTGGAACAGGCCGGCCTTGATCATGTTGAACTGATCCCGACTCATATCCCGCCACACAAAGATATTAAAGACATTCTCCCTTTTGATCTTCGTCTCGCAATGCTGGAGTCCTCTGTTAAAGATTATGCGAAAATACGCGTAAACCCCCTGGAAAGTAAACGTTCAGGCCCTTCATATACTTATGATACTTTACAGATTCTGGTCAGAGACAATCCTGAGAAAAGTTATTTTTTTATCATGGGAGACCGGGATCTTCTGACCATGCCCAAATGGCATATGGGCCGGGAAATAGCTTTATTGAGCAATCTTCTGGTAGTGGGGCGACAGGGTGAGGATGACCGGGAAGTTGATGATTTCATTTCCGGGTTCTGGGATGTTGAAACACGGAGTAAGGATTTCTGGCAGATCCATCAGGGCAAACAGATCAGATACTTATCCGTACCCAGAATTGATATCAGTTCCAGCATGCTTCGCTCCAGATGGCTGTCCGGGAAAAGCATAGACTGGCTGGTTCCCCCAGAAGTCGCTAAATATCTGGATATGTACAAGGAAGAAGTTATGAATGTCTGGCAAAATTCTTTATGACGGATGAATCCGCAAAGTTTGCCGCCAGAATGTTTATTGATTTGTGTCTTGAAAAAGTCTTATCTGCGTTGGCATGTCCCATTTATCAGGATTTGGAAGCTGATGTTTTGCCTTAAATCTTTCCAGGGCTATTTTTGAATTTTTACCCCAGATGCCATCTATTTTATCCAGATACAGACCCAGGTCTGCCAGACGGCTCTGAATCAGTCTGGCGTCAGTGCTTCTGGATGGATTAAGCGTAATGGCCCCTGTGGATATTGGGCCTTCAGGAGTTTTTTCCTCCTTTGTTTCTTCTGTTTCTTCTTTTTCCTGCGTAACTGTTTCCGGGCTCACCAGGGTGGCCAGATATCTGTCCAGCTTGAAGGCAAAATCATGGGAAGAAATAATTGAATTATCCACTGTACTCACAATCCGGGCTGAAACAACAGCCTTATCATCAAAAATGTGGTAAGTGCCGGTAATCACTGCCTGCGCGTCCCAGGAATCCCTTATCTTCTTCATATCCCTGGACAAAGCCAGTTCTCCGGTTTTGGGAATTACCTGCAAAGAGTCTGTCCTAAGCCTCATTTCAATTACATTGTAACCGTGCTGGGAAAATCTGGAACCGATCTGTTCCCCCAGCATCCTGCCAAGGGTTGAAGTGGAGTGAAGTTTACTGATATCCACAAAACTTGAGAACATTATGGGCAGGGTTCTGCTTATATCTGAACTTAAGTTGTACTCAAGTGCATCAGCAGCCTGATACGCTATTCCTGGAAAGGCTTCCGTCCTGATCTGGCCCTGGCTGGAAACAGGCGGCCAGGCCCAGGCAGAATAAGCGCTGGAAAAAAATATCAGAAACAGCAGTATTGCAAAAGCACTTTTCTTCATGTTCTCTCCTGATCAGTCAACCAGCTTGTAATTCACTACCGAGGGGTCCTGATAGAGCACGTTTTGTTTGTAGTTGCCCCAGTCCGCGTCATTTATATAATATATTGATGAATCACGTACAATATAGTTGTCATTTCTGGTCAGGGATGTGGTGACCATGATTTCCACATTGGGAACGTGATGGGTAAACTTTCCTGAATCAACATTTATTCTGGACTGTGCAACATGGAGTTCGTTTAATCTGATGGATGCGGACGTATTCATTTCCGGTGATTGTCTCTGGACAAACATGCCTGGAACCAGAGATTTGAAAACCCCTTCCCGGGTCATGATTGTTCTTTTGCTGTGCCTGACCATATGCAGATCAAAGGATAAAACCAAGGCTTTGTTTCTGTTTCTGGATACCCTGATACCTTTTTCCACCATTTTGGTTATCAGCAGATCATAAAATGCCTTTTCAAACGGGGTTGTTCCGCCGGCGGCAACATATACGGGATAATATGTCTCAAACACGCTTACTTCCAGAAAACCAGATATCCGGCTGACCACATCTTCCGCGAGCACTTCCCAGTGATGCATGGCCTGCATTTTAGGTTGTGTGTTCAGGGGATATGCCGCAGGCACAGGTACTTGAGAGGCCACAGGCTCAGAAGCTGTCTGTTCAGAGGAAACCGTTGGCTCGGAGGATCTGGAGGCGCATCCCGACATATAAAAAGTCAGCAGAAATAATACAATAAAGACGCGCGTTAAAGACATTATTGCCTCCATATTAATTTTTTATACATAAAAGTAGTTATTTGCTTGTCTTGAATATTTCGGCTGAAACTGGAAATAGTTTAATATCTTATTCTAAAGCCTCTGTCATAAAAGACAAGAAATATTACGCGAGAATGTTGGGTGATCCGGGCAAGAGGTCAGAGGACAGGACGGGAAAATTCTCGCTGACATCTGACATCTGAGTTGCGGGCAAAGCCTGCCTTGGGAAAATAATAATATGTAGGGTATTCACCACAACTTGGGAAAATTCTTCTCCCGCTTATGGATGTAAATAACTGGCATGTTAAATGCTAATAAAGAAGCGGAGGTAAACAATGTATCTTATCCTGAAGCTATCAATATTTGCGTTATGTGCTTTAATTACAGCTGGTTGCTCCTCTGGCTACCGGGTTGGACAGCTGGAAGGCTCAGGGAAAAATATTCCTGTCAGTCAGGTAGAGATTATCAATTCCAACTATGAGGCCGGTACCAGTCTGCTTACTGTGCTCGCAGGAAGGCACCCTGAAAATTCTCCTTTGCTTTTAACCAGCTTTGTTAATCTGGATGATCTTGGAGAGACAAGCACCCTGGGCCGTATTATTCCCCAGCAGATAGGAACCAGACTCACTCAGAACGGCATAGAAGTTGTGGATATCCGTTTGCGGGGCGAAAGTCTGCTGGTAAGAGAAAACCAGGGAGAATTCGCCTTGTCCAGGAAGCTTCAGGAGATCGCCAGGGATAAACAGGCCCATTCAGTTCTGGTAGGCACATATTCAGTGGTTTATAATCAGGTTTATGTTAACGCCAAGATCCTCAGGAGCGCGGACGGCTTGACCATGGCAGCGACTGATTACGCCTTGCCTTATGATCTAAGAGCGCTGGATCCCAAAGGATTTTCCGTGACAGGCCAAGGAGAGCATATGTTTACTCCCAGCGTCCATACCAGTCTTGACTGAGCAAACTTGTTTATAATTAAGGAGCAGATTGTTGTATTTCCGGAATATTGTCTGACAAGAAAGAGTTGCTGGTGCAATCTGGGCGGAATCTATTTATAAAAAAAGCTCCCCGTTTCCAGAGTCAGGGAGCTTTTTTTCATGGTTGAAAGAAGTGCGTTTTGAATTATTCAGTTTCCATAGAAAACTCTTTCTTGCCGGATGAAAACTATTTAACCTTGCTGACGCAGACAAACTGGTCATCAAACTCAGACCTGACAACCAGCACTGAACATTTGGCGTAGCGCACAACTCTGGAAGCATTGGACCCTATCAGGTAGTCCTGGAGCTTCTTCTGCTGGGCCGGCATTATAATAAGGTCCGCGTGAATCTTGTCGGCCATTTTAAGAATCCGCTTGTAAACAGTACCCTGGGCTACAAGATGTTGAACATCTACATCATCGGGGATATGTTTATTCACCAGATCATGAAGAAACTTTTCTGATTCTTCCACAATCTTATCTTCGGTTTCAGTAGGAAAATAATACCCCACTATGGGCATGCCCACGTCCGGTACAACGGTCAGGACATGAAGCTGCGCGTCATAAACCCGGCATAACTCTATGGCTTTGTGCAGAGCCATTGTGCGCGGCCGTTCATCTTCTTCCTGCAGATCAATAGGGATCAGGATGTGTTTATACATGTAGTTTTTCCTCCAGTGTCTAACTTTTTCTTAAAAGTCTTTTTTTAATATTACTTTTATACATCTGAGAAAAGAAAATCGCAAAGAAGATCAGCACTCCGACAATCTGCAGCCCCAAGCGGCCCAGGGGCAGGTATGACTCTATAGCTCCGGGCCGCAGGACAGTAACTGTATTCAGCAGCAGGACCAGACGCAGCAGCCAGGAACATTTTGTGACCAGAAACCCCTGAAGGGCTGAAGCAAAGGAGAACATGGCGATAAGTCCGGAAAAGAATATCCAGGCAATGTATACATAACTGTCTATCCATATGGGCATTCCAGAATCGGTTACTCCGCTGATCATTAATAATTCTGTATTGAACAGAAATATAAATGGAAGAATTGCGGTGCGCAGATCATAGGTAAAGCCCTGAATGCCTGTCTTAATCGGGTCTGTCCTGGCAATAGCCGCGCCCGCGTACGCGGCCAGGCCCACGGGTGGAGTATCATCCGCGAGAATTCCAAAATAGAAAACAAACAGATGGGCGGCGATGAGAGGGAAGACCAGCCCCGCGTCTGTTCCCAGGTGGACAATAACCGGTGCGGTCAGGGTGGCCATGATAATATAATTGGCTGTAGTGGGCATGCCCATACCCAGAATGAGACTGGTCATGGCTGTAAAAATCAGCATCAGGACAATGTTTCCCATGGCCAGGGTATCAATAAGATTGATAAATCTGCCCACCAGACCGGTGATGGTCACAACCCCAACAATGATTCCCGCGGTTGCTGTGGCTACTCCAACGGAAATCATATTCCTGGCACCGCTGATCATACCATCAATAATATCCCGGATTCCAGCGAGAAACGCCTTGCCCATAAAGGAGGGAAGATGGATGTCCGGGTCCAGGGTTCCGGCTTTTTTATGCGCGCCCAGACTTAAAAAAGCGATAATAGGTCTTTGCACAATCATTATTACTGCCAGGGCCTGGATGGCCATTAAGGCTGAAACTATGGGCGAGCGCCGCAGAACCACCAGATAAAAAAGCAGGATACCCAGGGGAATAATAAAGTGGCATCCCCTTAAAAGGGTTTTAAGGAATTTAGGCAGTTCACTCTGGGGGATTGCTTTCAAACCCATTTTCAGGGCTTCAAGGTGAACAACATAAAACAGGGTCAGATAAGAAAGCAGGGCGGGAATAAGCGCGGCCCTGACCACATCCAGGTAAGGCATGCCGATTATTTCGGCCATGATAAAGGCGGCCGCGCCCATAATAGGAGGCATGAGCTGGCCATTGGTGGATGCCGCCACTTCAACCGCCGCCGCTTTGTACGGAGGAAAGCCTACTTTTTTCATTAAGGGAATGGTGAAAGTTCCGGTGGTAACCGTGTTGGCAATGGAAGAACCGGAGACCATGCCGGTTAAACCTGAGGCCAGAACAGCGGCCTTGGCAGGCCCGCCTTTGTAGGTGCCCAGTGCTGAAAAAGCAACATCAATAAAGTATTTACCTCCGCCTGCTTTGTCCAGCAGGGCCCCGAATAATACAAAGAGAAACACAAAGGAAGCCGAGACTCCCAGGGGAACCCCAAAGATACCTGTTGTGCTCAGATACATGTCACTGATGATGAAATCCAGTGGAAGTCCCCTGTGTCTGAGGACTTCCGGCAGATAAGGACCTATAAAGTTGTAAGAAAGAAAAATCAGGCCAAGAATGGCCAGGGCAGGGCCAAGAGATCTTCTGGCAGCTTCCAGCAGGGTGATCATGAGAATTACTCCCATGACAATGTCCAGGGTGTTGGGCAGTCCCTGTCTGTAAATCAGATTGTCATATTCCCACCATATATAAAGACAGGAAGAAGTGGACAGAATTGCGAAGATTACGTCATAAAAAGGTATATATCTGCGATTGGACTTTCTGGTCAGATAAGGCATGACCTTGTTTGTCCAGTTGACCCAGATGGGAGGACTCTGCTGTTTGTAGGCTGGATAAGCCAGAAAAGCCAGGCAGATGGCAAAGGCCAGATGCCAGGCTCTGGCTAGGTGAGAGTTAATGGGATCGTACGCGATCACCAGCTGGTACAGGGACCATGCAAGGCAAAGCAGAACAATGAGGGATTTGACAAGAAAATTTTTAGGATCACGCGCGCCGGCCTCGGTCATCATTACGATGTCTTCAGCTGCTTCCTTGGTGCTCTGTGTTCTTTGGTCTTTCAGGATGTCCTGGTGGTTGTCTGATTTTTGGGAATCTTTCTGCATTATCATGTCCTGCGTATTGAAAGTTTAACAATAATGGCTGATCAGTTTTCATCCGGAAAGAAAGGTTTTCCGGAAGGAAACTGAATATTTAAAATCAGAATAAGGTGGTTCAAATTTGCCAGTTCAAGATTAGTCCTTCCGCGGGATGGCTGAGCCAATCTTAAGCTGGCAGCAAATGGGGATAATAAAATACCGGCACCCGGAATTTCCGGGCGCCGGTTTAGTTATTGGTTACATCCAGTCTTTTTCTTTGTAGTACTTTTCAGCGCCGGGGTGTATGGGAGCTGAAATACCCTTAAGCATTTCTTCAGCTTTCAGATTGCGGAAGGCGGCATGGGAGCCCTTGAGCTCATCAAGATTTTCAAAAACAGTACTGACCATGTCATAAACTACCTGGTCATCAACATTTTCATTAGTAACAACAGTTGCTGTAACAGCGTAAGTTTCTACATCCTCATCCATGCCACGGTAGGTGCCCGCGGGAATACTGGTCATAACATAGTAAGGCTTTTCTTCAACCATTTTCTTAATTCCGGATGAGTTGATGGGAACCATGCGGATATCAACTGAAGTGGCTGGTTCTTCAATGGCGGCACTGGGGTTTCCTACAGTGTAAAAGAAGGCGTCAATATTACGGTCAACCAGTGCTCTGGATGCTTCATGCTGCTGCAGTCCTTCAGCCTGGAAATCTTTATCAGGATCCAGACCGTATATCTCCAGCACATCCATGGCGTTGCCGCGCTGGCCTGAACCAGGATTTCCAATGTTTACTCTTTTACCTTTGATATCTTCAACTTTCTTAATGCCGGTGTCTTTGCGGGTTACCAGCATTATTGTTTCAGGATGCATGCTGAAAACACTTCTCAGGCTTTTAACAGGCTTATCTTCCCAGTCTGCTGCTCCGTTATATGCCTGCCAGTGACGGTCGGACTGGGCAACACCAAAATCAAAGGCCCCGCGTTCAAGGGCATTGATATTAAATACCGAACCGCCGGTAGGGCGACCGATATAATTATAATTTTTACCCTCGTGCTTGTTCATCATGTTGCTGATCTGCAGTGCAACCTGGTAGTAAACCCCTGTAATGGAAGCTCCTCCAAACAGAATATCCTGTTTGGCCATGGCCTGTGGAGCAGACAGGGCCAAACCCACGATAATTGCCAGAGTAATAAAGATTTTTTTGCCGAACATAACCTACCTCCTAGTAAATAGTTTGGTTTTAATGTTGAACCATAAAACTTTCCATAACCTTGCCATTTTCTTTTATTATGTACTGAATCATGATTTTTTGTCAAACTATTACTTGGAAAATCCCTGCTAAATTTAACCAGGGTTGATCAATGATCATGGTAAATATTGTACTTTTTTATAATTACACTGTGGTCAGGCAGGGCTGTGTGTTCCCAGAATCCAGGTGGCTATACTGAAATAAATAAGTATCCCTCCCACATCAGCTATTGAAGTGATTAAAGGAGCGCTGGCCGTGGCCGGATCAAGATTGAGCCGGGTCAGGGCAAAAGGAAGAAGGCATCCGATGAGGCTCCCGAAGAGAACAATGGCGATCATGGTCAGGGCGACCACCAGGGCGACTTCAGGACCGGCACGAAATATACCTATTAAAGAAACCGCTGCTGCCATGCCCACTCCCAGAATCACCGCGATACCCACTTCTCTTCCAAGAAGCTTGAGCCAGTCCTTGGTTTGAACGTCTCCGGTGGCCATGGCCCTGACCATCAGGGTGGAAGACTGTGCCCCGGCGTTTCCTCCGCTGGCTATAAGGAGGGGCAAAAAGAAAACCAGGGCCACTACTGCCTGAATTGTGTCTTCAAAAAAAGCTATGCCCGCTCCGGAAAGGACATTAACAAAAACCAGAGCCAGAAGCCAGGGCAAACGCTTTTGAATGAGCAGCCAGGGACTGACCTTCAGAAAATTCATTCCTGATATGCTTTCTCCATGTCCGGAAATGGATCCCATTTTATGAAAATCCTCAGTGGCTTCTTCTTCGATTATGTCGTGCACATCATCAAAAGTAACAATCCCTACGAGCTTGTCATTTCCATTGATGATGGGCATGGCCATAAGATCATACTTAGCCATGGTGTCGGCAATATCCTCTGCTTCATCCTGGACCCTCCCAAAGATGAGGTGGGTATTCATAATATCTTTGACTTTAACACCTGGAGAAGCCACCAGAAGTTCTCTTAAAGACACAACACCTAAAAGTTTTCTGTCTTTATCAATTATAAAGGATTGATAAATGGTTTCTTTGTCAGGGGCTTCTCTGCGCAGCTTTTCTATGGCTTCTCTGGCTGTGATATCTGGCTGCAGGGCTGAATAATCTGAAGTCATTACTGAACCGGCAGTATCTTCAGGATAGGAGGCAAGTTTTCTGATATCTTCTCTTTCAGCCTGGGCCAGAGCTGGAAGTATTTCCTCCTGCTGTTCAGGACTCAGCCGGTTAAAAAGATCAGCCCTTTCATCATGAGACATGGCGCTGACTATTATGGCCAGTTCTTTTCTGCCCATGATTTTGGCCATCATAGCCTCAAAGTTCGCAGGGAGATAATTGAAAATCCTGGCCTGATCCTCAATATCAAGATATTTTATAAGCGAGCAGGCAGTCTCAGGCTCAAAAAATTCCATGATCTGAGCGGCATCTGCAGGATGCTGATGCATGAAAAAATCACGCAAAAGTTCCTGATTTTTGGTATGAAGGAATTCCTTGAGTTTGGAAATGATAAAATCCCGGCTGGTATCATCACCTGCCAAGGCGGATTTAAGAAACTCCTGTTCTTGGAGAAGAATTTTGTCTGTCATGATCCGTCTCCTTTGCTTCTGTTCCCGGTGGGCGGCAAAGTCGGATCATGACCACTCAGAAAGGATTAGGGTCAGATGCTAAAGCCGGCCGCGGGGACAAGAAGATTAAGACTTCAATTGAAAAAAAAGAATTAAAACCACTTGTTAAATGACTACTCGGAAGGTCCATCTTGTAAGTTAAACCTCGTAAAATTTGCATTACTAAAAAGTTAAGAATACAATCTTTCCCCAAAACTCATGAGTTTATATTGATAAACAGTCTGATTGTCAATAAATTGTACTGTTTTTTAAATCCGACAGGTTATTCCTGGTTTGCATTTCATCCCAGCAGGAGCCGATCCATCCAAAAATCCGGCCTTTATCTCCGCACACAGGACAGCGCCAGAAAATACTGCCGTCACCCAGATGATCAACATAAATTATCTCAATTCTTCCGGAGCAGGGCATTCTACGCGGCCTTCTCCGGCATTTTACTCCGGAACAGAATGGGCCAAAGGTGGCCTGCCGGGAGGCAGCACCAATGATCCGTCCAAAATACCCTGCAATTATCATGGACGACCTGGATACTGATGGATGAATTTCTCCCTGATCATCCAGATACTGCCTTATATCTGTTTTCCAGCAGTACTTCATGTCTTCCTGACTGAAATAATCGTAGACAGCCTGCCTGCACATTCTTAAAAAATAAAACATTATAAAAAAGTTGTTATTTATTGGTTAAGGATTATTATGAATATAATATTTGCTCCGTGTCCGCTGCGCCTATGCCCCCTTCAAGGCGATGAAATTAAAAAGCCTGTCACCCGGGCGCGTCCAGGACCGAACCTGCGAATAAAAGGAGAGGTTGCCGCGCTCGAAGACTCGCTCGCAATGACAGATAGTCGCCACAGACGTGGTTGCTCGATACCTGTCATTGCGAGGGAGCAAAGCGACCGAAGCAATCTCTATAGCAAAACCGTAATATTTTGAAATTATGGTATAAACGCTCTAAATTACTTGTAAGTTATTCTGAAGTCGTTATCAGGACCGGGGAGTAATTAAAACAAGACATACTTTTTTGCAAGAAGCATGTAAGCTTCTCAGAAAAGCCGGTTAATCCCGGAGAGACATCATTGAACGTTAATACTGAGCCTGAATCCGTGAAGTTGGTTTTTTTGAACAGCCAGCCTGATAAGGACCTTTTCACGCTGTCAGACCGCCCTGAAACGGGTTTTTGCGGCTGTATTGACAAATTCAGGAACCTGTTTTCACGGATTCAGGATTGAGTGTCGACAGCAAGCAGCAATTAAGTTAAGTGATTAAAAAACATACTTATTATGTTCCTGGCCTTTGAACTTTTTAATTATTCAGAATGAATTTTATTAATTTTATTATCAATAATTCAGGTCTTGTCCTGGAATACACGTTAAACCATATTTCCCTGGTTTTAACCGTTGTAATTCTTTCTCTGTGTTTCTGGATTCTGACTGGTCTGCTTATCAGCAGGTATGACCGTCTGGCAGCCACAGTCATTCAGTTCAGCAATGTTTTATTCTGTATTCCCAGCATATCCCTGTTCGGCGTATTCATGACCATGCCTGGTTTCGGACTGGGAAGAAAAACCGCGGTAGTTGTTCTGCTTCTTTATGCCATGATGCCTCTGGTAAGAAGCGTTTACCTGGGGGTGAAGTCTGTTGACGCCTTTGTAATTGAAGCAGGGAAGGGCATGGGCATGACTGGTTCGCAGATTTTGTTCAAGATTCGCATACCCATGGCCTGGCCGGTAATATTTGCTGGAATCAGGGTTTCAGTGGTCCTTGTTACAGGCATCGCCACCATGGCAACGTTTATCGGTGAAAAAAACCTGGGCCGCTTGATTCACCAGGGAATAACCCGGGGCAACGCTGACATGATTATCGCCGGAGCGGTCATTGTCTCTTTAATGGCTCTGTTTCTTGACTATATAATGGGCCGGGTTCAGAAAAAAATAATATCACCGGGTATTCGTTATCAAGCGGAAGGTTAACAGGATTTTATGATTGAGCTGGTTGACATAACAAAAAAATTTCCAGGCGCTGATACTGTCTCAGTGGACCAGGTTTCCTTCAGGGTGAATGAGGGCAATATATGTGTTTTTTTAGGGCCCTCCGGATGCGGTAAAACCACTATTTTAAGAATGATAAACCGGCTGGAAGAACCCAGCAGCGGTAAAATTTTTATCAACGACCGGAATATCCTGGAAGCTGATCCCTCGGATTTACGCCGTTCCATTGGGTATGTCATCCAGCAGATCGGTCTTTTGCCCCATCGCAACATTGAGCAAAATGTCGCCCTGGTTCCGGAACTTTTGGGGTGGCAGACTGACAGGATTCGGAAAAGGGTCTGGGAATTACTGGAGATGATGGGTTTAAACCCGGATGACATTGCTCTCAAATACCCTCATCAACTCAGCGGTGGTCAGATGCAGAGGGTAGGGGTGGCCCGGGCCATGGCTGCTGATCCACCCATAATGCTTATGGATGAACCATTCGGGGCCGTGGATCCAATTGTCCGTCTCAGGCTTCAGGATGAATTTCTGTCTTTGCAGCAGCATTTTCAAAAGACCATCTGTTTTGTTACTCATGATATCAATGAAGCAATCAAGATGGGGGATTATCTGATTATTCTCAATGAGGGGAGAATGGTTCAAATGGGATCGCCCATTGAAGTGCTTACAGAACCAGCCAATGATTTTGTTTTAAGTCTGATTGGTGATGACCGGGGAGTAAAGATCCTGGATCTGACCAAATCTGAGGCGTTGATGAAACCAGCGGAAAATTTTTCAGGCACTTTGCCCGCTCCAGAGTGTGCTGTGCAGTCTATACAGCCTGTAAAGCTGGCCCTGGAAGTAATGATGAAAAATAATTCAGATCAGGTCGCGGTCTGTCGGGAAAAAGAAGTCATAGGTCTGCTTAGCTGGCAGGATATAAAAGAACATGTCAACAAGGTCACTT
>JBKHCI010000032.1:0-17313 GCA_046541915.1 Desulfonatronovibrio sp.
TCATGCCTTTGGACATGATATCTCCGGTGCGGAAATTCTTACTCAGAACTTTTTTAACAGCCTGCTCAATGGCCTGGGCTTCTTTGTCCAGAGCAAAAGAGTGTTTGAGCATCATGGCCACGGAAAGGATCATGGCCAGGGGATTGGCCAGATCTTTTCCCGCTATATCCGGGGCAGAGCCGTGAATAGGCTCATAAAGGGCGGGGTTTTCAAGGCCCATGGAAGCCGAAGGCAGCATGCCCAGGGAGCCGGTAATAACCGCGGCCTCATCAGACAAAATGTCTCCAAAAAGATTGGAGGTAAGAATCACGTCAAACTGGGAAGGGTCCCGAACCAGCTGCATGGCCGCGTTGTCCACATAAAGATGGCTTAACTCCACATCAGGATATTCCCTGGCTGTCTTAATCACCACTTCTCTCCACAGCTGGGAAACATCAAGAACGTTGGCCTTATCCACGGAACAGACCCTTGAACTCCTTTTCCTGGCGGCTTCAAAAGCCACTCTGGCCACCCGCCTTATTTCTTCCTCTGAATAGACCATGGTATTAAAGGCTGTTTTCTGTTTATTTCTTATCTCTTCGCCTCTTGGTTCGCCAAAATAAACACCGCTGGTAAGCTCCCTGACCACCAGCAGATCAATTCCTTTTTCCACGATATCAGGCCTTAAAAGAGAAGCGTTCTTAAGTTCTTCAAACAACAAAGCAGGCCTGAGGTTGGCAAAAAGATCAAATTCCTTCCTGATGCCCAAAAGCCCTTTTTCCGGGCGGATGGACTTGTCTATCTCATCCCATTTTGGTCCACCCACCGCGCCCAGCAGAATTGCGTCCTTGTCCTCACACATGTCAATGGTTTCCTGAGGAAGGGGATGGCCTTTTTCATCTATGGCCGCCCCACCGATAAGCCCGTAATCAATCTCAAAATCATGTTCAAAAACCAGACTTATCCTGTCCAGGACTTTTTCCGCTTCAGCCATGATTTCCACGCCAATGCCGTCACCGGGCAGCACGCACATCTTCATTTCCATGATCTATCCCTCTTAATCAGTAAATTTTATCTGACTGTTGAATAAGGACTTTTTCAACACCTATTATATCCAAAAGCAGAGAACTACGCCACTTTATCCCGGACATAATTCACCAGCCCGCCCTTGGACAGTATTTCCGCCATAAACTCAGGAACCGGCAGGCTCTTGATTGTAATGCCCGTGGAAATGTTTGTAATTTCCCCGGTACCCGGATTTACTTCCAGATCATCTCCGTCTTCGATCTTGTCAATGTCATTTCCGATTTCCAGAAGAACCAGGCCCATGTTAAAGCCGTTCCGATAAAATATCCTGGCAAAACTATGGGCGACAACCACGGGCATGCCGGCACCGAGAATAGCTATGGGGGCATGTTCTCTGGAAGATCCGCACCCGAAATTCTTTCCTCCCACCAGTATATCACCGGCCTTTACCCTGTTGACCCAGCCACTTTCCAGGCCTTCAAAACAGTTTCTGCCCAGCTCCTGCGGATCTGACGTAACCAGAAACCTGGCTGGAATTATGGCATCAGTGTCGATATGATCCCCGACTTTATGGGCCTTGCCTGCGTAATTCATAAAACTTCTCCATGCTGATCAGATTGTTGAAATCATCAGGAATACTACATTTTATCAGGATTAATAATCTCCCCTGCTACTGCCGAAGCAGCAGCCACAATGGGTGAACCCAGATAAACCTCGCTTTCCAGGCTGCCCATACGCCCCTTAAAGTTGCGGTTGGTGGTAGCCAGACACCTTTCACCGGCGGCAAGAATTCCCATATGTCCGCCGAGACAGGGGCCGCAGGTGGGAGGACCGACAATGCCGCCGGCCTTGAGAAAGATGCTCAGCAAACCTTCATCCAGCGCCTGTTCATAAATTCTGGGAGTAGCAGGCAAAACAATAAAACGCACATCCCTGTGCACCTTGTGACCCTTGATTATTTCAGCTGCCTGACGCAAGTCGGAAATACGCCCATTGGTACATGATCCAAGCACCACCTGGTCCAGCCTGATGTTTATAAGCTCATCAACTGAGCTGACATTATCAGGCAGGTGTGGACAGGCGATTTGGGGAGCCATCCCTGTTACGTCAATATCAACCTCGCGGCAGTATGTTGCGTCCTCATCCGGATATATTTCCTTTGGACTGGCAAAGCCGTTGTTTCCGCAGTATTCCACTGTTTTGGCATCAGCAGGAAACAACCCCGCCTTCCCTCCTGCTTCTATGGCCATATTGGCCATTGTCATGCGGGCCTCTATATCCATTTCATCAACAACCGGACCACCAAATTCCAGGGCGCGGTACAAAGCTCCGTCCACTCCTATAAGTCCGATGAGATACAGAATAAGATCCTTGGAAGTTAAATATTTTTCAGGCTGGCCGGAAATATTAACCTTTATGGTTTCAGGAACTTTAAACCAGGTCTGGCCCAGGGCCATGGCCGCGGCAATATCAGTACTGCCCATGCCTGTGGCAAAAGCTCCCAGCCCGCCGTAAGTACAGGTATGACTGTCCGCGCCCACCACTACATCGCCTGGCCCGACCAGACCAAGTTCAGGAAGCAGGGCATGCTCAACCCCCACGTTTCCTCCTTCATAGTAATGGAGCACATCCATTTCCCTGGCGAATTCCCTGACCTTTTTGACCTGTTCAGCAGAAGCAATGTCTTTGTTCGGAGTAAAATGATCGCATACCAAAGCCACCTTTTCCCGGTCAAACACCTTGGAGGCACCCATTTTTCTAAAGGAATCAATGGCCAGGGGAGCGGTTATGTCGTTGGCCAGGACCATGCTTGTCCTGCACTGTACGATGCGTCCGGCCTCCTTTACTTCGTCCAGACTGTGTCTTTGCAGAATTTTCTGAGCTAATGTTTTTCCCACGATTTATGTCTCCTTAATATTTGAGGATGGGTTATGGAGTTCCGGGATCCTGAATATCAACCTCTTCTTTAGGATCGGATTCCTTTTTGGCCAGACGGTTTAAAGCGTTGATATACGCTTTGGCGCTGGCAAATATGATATCCGGATCAGACGCGCGGCCAACAGAGGTTATGGAGTTCTCCTCCAGCTTTACAGTCACCTCGCCCTGGGCATCGGTGCCACCGGTGATGGCATTGACAGAATACCTTGTAAGTTTTGGTTTTCTCTCAACCAACCGGTCAATGGTATTGAACACCGCGTCAATGGGACCCACGCCGAAATCAGAAAGGAGTTTTTCCTTGCCCTGTATTTCCATTTTAAGGGCGGCATTAGGTATGGCCATGTTGCCGGACATGGAACTCAAATATATAAGTTTGAATTTGTCTGGAATGCGGTAAACCTCTTCCAGGACCACTGCCTCCACATCCTCCACATACACCTGTTTCTTTTTATCTGCCAACTTTTTAACAGCCTGGAATACCTGTGACAATTGTTCTTCGGTCAGGTTATACCCCAGCTCATCCAGCTTGTTTTTCAGGGCGTGGCGGCCGGAGTGCTTGCCGATTACAATATCACTGGAAGACTTGCCAATGCTGTCCGGAGTCATAATTTCATAAGTCTGCCTGTTTTTAAGCATTCCATCCTGATGTATACCGGATTCGTGGGCAAAGGCATTGGCCCCGGTAATCGCCTTGTACGGAGGGATGCTCTGACCGATAATCATAGACAACAGCCTGCACGAGGGATAAATCTGTCTGGTGTTTACTCCTGTTTCCAGGTTGTAATAATCCTTGCGGACATCAAGGGCCATGATCACTTCTTCCAGGGCCGCGTTCCCAGCCCTTTCCCCGATTCCGCTAAGGGTCACCTCGGCCTGTCTGGCTCCGGCCCTGATGGCGGCCAGGGTATTGGCTACTCCAAGTCCCAGATCATTGTGACAATGAACGCTGAAAACAGCCCTATGGCTGTTGGCCACCTTTTCCAGCAGATAAGTGATGAGTTCGCCGTATTCCTGAGGCTGGGCATAGCCAACCGTGTCAGGGATATTAATTACCCTGGCCCCGGCATCTATGGCTGTGCTGACAATCTGAGCCAGAAATTCCGGTTCTGACCTGGAAGCGTCCTCAGCTGAAAATTCTATATTGGAACAGAGCCTTGCGGCGTAAGTCACTGCGTCTCTGGTCATTTCCAGGACCTGATCCCTGTTTTTGCCCAGCTTGTATTTCATGTGAATATCAGAGGTCGCGATGAATGTATGAATCCTGGGCTTGGGAGCCAGCTTTACAGCTCCCCAGGCCGCGTCAATATCTGATTTTACCGACCGGCAGAGCCCGGCCACTTCGCAATCCTTCACTGCTGAAGCGATTTTGGCCACAGACTCAAAATCGCCCTGGCTGGCTGCTGGGAACCCGGCCTCAATAATATCCACGCCGAGTCTCTCCAGCTGTCTGGCCAGGCGTACTTTTTCCCTCATATTCATGGTAGCGCCGGGAGACTGCTCTCCATCACGCAAAGTCGTATCAAAAATATAAACTCTATCTGACATTATTATACTCCTTTTATTTATAACGGATTCAGGATGTAAATACTGAACCGGCCTGGCAGAACTGACAACGTACAATCATAACCGTGGTGGAACCGGTTATGATTCCCTGGCCTGACACCTTGAACTTCTCCCTTTCTGGAATGATTTCTGAAAAAATAACCAAAACGGTCTGTATGAATTTTTATTTAATTATGAGAGCTCCGTTTGGGCTCCCGTAGGTTGGCAGGCTTGCGTAGAGGCAGATACAGGTAGGTATAGATAAGTCCTGAAAAAACATAGGAAATAAAAAAAAGAAAAAGAATAAACTTGGGCTCTGAAGCCACCAGCACAAAAATCATGATAGCGGTGACCGTGGAGGAGAAAGGATGCAGACGAAGCATTTCCACTTCTTTGAATGACGCGTATTTTACCTTGCTGATCATAAGAAGGCTCAAAGCAAAACTGAGAATAAGGGTGAATCTGGGGAGGACAATCTCCACAACACCTTCAGGCAGGAAAGTACTGAACAGAACAAAGGCGGCTAAAGTGCAGGCTGCCGCGGGAATGGGCAGGCCAAGAAAAAATTTCTTGGGAAGATTTTTGGTCTGCAGATTAAATCTGGCCAGCCTCAAAGCCCCGCAGGCCATGAACAGAAAAGCCACTGCCAGCCCGGTCTGATCAAAGGCATGGGTTTGCCACAGATAAATCATAATGGCCGGGCATACTCCAAAAGAAACCAGGTCTGCCAGAGAATCAAACTGAATGCCGAAATCAGAAGTAGATCTGGTCAGACGGGCAATCTTGCCGTCCAGACCGTCAAAAACACAGGCTGCCAGGATAGCCAGGGCAGCCAGAGTAAACCGCCCGTCAATGGCCCATAAAATGCCCATAAAGCCGATAAACAGACTGGCTGTTGTCAGCAGGTTGGGCAGGATATAGAATCCTTTGTGTTTGGGTCCTTTTTGCTCTGTCATAACTATTTGGATTTTCGGGCAAGTATACTCTGTCCGGCTACTACTTTTTCTCCAACAGATACATCTGATACATATCCTTCAGGAAGATAAAGGTCAACTCTGGAGCCGAATTTTATCAGGCCGTATCGCTCTCCCCGTTTCAGGCTGTCTCCTTTTTCCGCCAGGCAGACAATGCGCCTGGCCACCAGACCTGCTATCTGGACCATGGTCCAGTCCCGGCCATGTTCATCCCTGACCAGCCAGGCGCAGCGTTCATTATCCTTTGAAGCCTTATCCAGGGAAGCGTTAATAAATTTACCTGGAAAATATTTTATCGCCTCAATATTTCCGGTAACCGGCATCCTGTTCACATGAACGTTAAAAACATTCATAAAAACGCAAACCGTCTGCCTGCTCTGCCCTGTAAAAGGGTCAGTCATGGTTCCTGTTTTAACCACTTTGCCGTCAGCCGGGGCCACGGCCACTTCCGGCTCATCAGGCACAACCCGTTCCGGATCGCGGAAAAAATTAAGAACAAATCCAGTGAGGACAAGGCCCACCAGGGACATAAATCCCCAGCCATTCAGGGCAAAGACCAGGGTTATGAGAACTGCCATGGCAATGGCGTTCAAGCCTTCAGGGCGTATCTGGGTCTTGGGAGGTATCATTTTTCTCTTTATTGCTGAGGGTTCAGGGATCAGAAAAACAGACTCTCTCCAGTCTATTGATCTAAGTCATAAATTCTGGTGAATAACTATTTCTTATACTGCTTCCTCCATTCGTCCAGAAACAATATGGATGTTTCCAGAGGAGTCAATGTACCTATTTCCTGCCGGACATAATGCACCAGATCGTCGAACTCCACATTGGAAGACAGACCCAGCCTGGCCAGAAGGGACTCCAAATCCTGTTTCAATTCCCGGGGCAGTTCGTCAAAAACAGTATTCGCGGATTGTTTTCTTTGGAAATCCGTTTTGGAAGCGGCAAAATCAACCAGGGCTTTCATCCGGTGTTCATAGGTATGCTCCCTTAAAACCCTTTCTCTGGCCTTCAGGGAAAAAACCCGCCTTTCTTGAGGATGAGCCAGAAAATAATCAATCTTTTCTCTGAGATCCTGCATATCTGAAAAAGTTGCCAGTTCGTCAGGAGCAAACAGTTCGCTCATGAGCTCTCTATGATCCACAAGCTGGAAGGCCGCGCACGATGCCAGCTCAAAGGTTCTGGGATTTACAAAGTCGCCGGCCTTGACCAGCTGGTTCTTATCCAGTGTGGAGTGCAGGTTGAGATTTATCCTGGAAGCATTAAAAATCTTTACGCATTCTTCAGAAGTTATCCTCCTGCCGCTCATCTGAACATGAGGGGCCAGCATTGAATCTCCGTCCCACTCCGTACCCCATATCTTCAGATCATAGCCGGTCAGACTTTTAAAGGCCCGGCGTCTGTTGGGATAGCCCGCCCCCATAAAAGACAGATCACTGCCCCATTTGGTACGTTCCACAGTGCCAAGTTGCAGGGGTTTATGAAAATCAGGATCCGCCGCCATGGGAAGATACAAGGTGTTTTCAACGCCAATGGACTTCAGCTGGGAAAAAAAAGGCTCCTTCTGAATAACAGCGAATATGTCATAGTACGGTGCAAACGCCCTCCAGTAGCTAAATATTCTGAAATCTTCCACAAACCACATGGCTGTAAGGACCTTGTCCTCCCTGAGTTTTTTCAAAGCCTGACGGCTCAGGGGTGCCTGGGCCAGGGCCAGAACCATGTCCGGCTGAAAGAATTCAACTTTGGCCAGTATTGCGCTGGACACCACCTGCAGAAAACTGTTTTCCAGATATTCCAGACTGGATGAGCTGACCCGGATATTTTTCAAGGCGGTAAAAGAAGGATAAAAATCCGGGGCTTCAAAAACCTCCACCAGATGCCCCTGCTGCCTCAGGGCTTGAGCGCAAAACCGGCCCACAGGCAAAGACCCTCCGTACATGGGAAGAACAACCAGTATCTTCATTTTCAGACTTTGGTCATTCATTTGTAATCTCCTGCATCACTCCCTGCGCAGCATCATCCATAACCCGGCCATGATCAAAGCCGGCCAGATGCAATATGCCGTGAATCATCAGTCTTGCCAGGTGCGCGTATGGCTTTTGACCATAAAGAATGGACTCCCGTCTGATGGCGTCCACATTGATGACCAGCTGTCCCGGGGAAACGGATTCATCATCTTCCTGTCCTGGGAAACTTAAAACATTGGTCGGGCCCTGCATACCGAGAAACTGACGGTTAAGTTCCCGCATGGCAAGGTCATCAGTGATCAGAATGTCCAGAGACAATTGATCCATGCCCAGCCCTGAAATAATTTTCCAGGCATTTTCCTTAATTTCCCTTGAACTTACTGGAACCGCCACACACATAAAAGCGTCAACCTGGATGGTGATCACGTTCCCTGCTCACTTTCATTTTCCGGACCCGCCTGACGCCTCTTTCGGTCAAATTTATCATAGGCATGAACAATCCTGCCAACCAGGCTGTGCCTGATAACATCTCTCTCATTAAAATAAACAAAATCAATTTCTTTAATGCCGGAAAGTACTTTCTGAGTTTGAACGAGACCTGATATGGATTTCTCCGGCAGATCAACCTGAGTCACATCGCCGGTGACTACCGCTTTTGATCCCAGCCCCATCCTGGTCAAAAACATCTTCATCTGTTCCGGAGTTGTATTCTGGGCTTCATCCAGGATAATAAACGATTCATTAAGGGTCCGTCCGCGCATGAATGCCAGGGGGGCCACTTCTATGACTCCGGTTTCAAGCATCTCCTGCACCTTTCTGAAATCAAGCATGTCATGAAGGGCATCGTAAAGAGGGCGTAAATAAGGGTTGACTTTTTCCATCAGGTCACCTGGAAGAAAACCCAGTTTTTCTCCGGCCTCCACAGCCGGCCTGGCCAGAATTATTCGCTTGACCATTTTCTGCATAAGATAGGAAACAGCTACCGCCACTGCCAGATAAGTCTTGCCCGTGCCTGCCGGGCCGACACCAAAAACAAGATCCCTGGACTTTATCGCCTGGAGATACCGGCGTTGAGTAGCGCTTTTAGGTACAATGGTCTTTTTGTTGGAAACGATAAATATTTCTTTTTTAAAGACCTTCTTCAGATCCGCTTTTGGATCGTCTTCAAGAATCCTGATGGCCGCCTCCACATCCTGAGGATGGACCCGGTAACCAGATTGAATAAGATTATACAACTGAACCAGACAGTTTCCAGCCAGTTTAATTTTATCCTCATCAGGTCCTTCAAGAAGCACATTGCCGCCCCTGTTTTCAATATGCGCTCCTGTTCCGGCATGTATTGCCTGCAGGTTCCGCCCCTGCGGTCCAAACAATTCCTGGATGGTTATGGCGTCCTGAAATTCAAGACTTTCTTCAAATTTATGTGTCATATTATAATGGTCAAATGCTTAAATAAACAGCTGTCTTTTAAGGATAAAAACTTACTATTGAGCCCGGGTTAATGTTAGGCTATGGTGCGAAGTCTTTAAAATAAAAAATTTATATTATCTTCCTTTTCTTTAAAACACAAGCCAGGCTGCGACATGAAAGAGTAAACAGATGGATTTAAAACTTTTCTTTACCACTTTCGGATTAATATTTCTGGCAGAACTTGGAGACAAAACCCAGCTGGCTTCCATTATGATGGCCGCTCACACCCGTAAACCATGGACTGTTTTTGTCGGGGCTTCCCTGGCCCTGGTGTCTATAACCCTTCTGGGGGTAATCTTTGCCCATATAATCGGCCAGTACATGCCGGAGTCGATTTTAAAAAAAATTGCTGCCGCGGGTTTTCTGATTATCGGCGTACTGATGTTTATTGATAAAATATAACCGTGTTCTCAATCTGTTTTTTTTACCTGTTTCAAAAGCATCCCAACCTTAGACCAAAGCTGGCTGAAGTGATAAAAAACAAATTCATTCTCACGCAGATTCTTTTTATTCTTTTAATTTTCAGCGGACAAGTCCTGGCTGCCACACCCTGGACCCTTGACGCGGACAGGATAGAAACCAGGGATGATGAAAAAATCATTGAGGCATTCGGCAATGTCTATCTTTTTAGACTCGGAAATTTCCTGCAGGCCGACTATGCCAAATTGTACACAGATACCAACTGGCTTTACCTCAAAGGCAATATTTCCGCCCAGTGGGACAATGATTTTCTTGAGGGAGAGGAGGCCGAGCTGGATCTGGACAGCAATACTGGCTGGCTCAAAAACGGTCAGGTCTTTATGGCTGATCCACATATGTATTTCACTGGGGAACTTCTGGAAAAGACAGGTGAAAATACCTATAATTTTTTTCAGGGAACAGTGACCTCCTGTGACGATGATACCCCTCCATGGTCCATAAAATCAAGCCGGGGCAAAATCACAGTTGGAGGATACGCAGGTCTGTGGCATCCTAGATTCAGAGTCAAAGACCGCCCTGTTTTCTACTCTCCCTATATGTTTGTACCGGTCAAAACGGAGCGCCAGAGCGGCTTTCTTTTTCCTGATCTTAGCTATGAATCAGATTACGGAGCAAATATAAACCTGCCCTATTATCATGTGATCGATGAAGAGCGCGACGCGACCCTGTACACCAATTACTACTCCAAAAGAGGGCTGATGCTCGGCCTGGAATACAGGCACACCCCTTCCCTGCTCACCAAGGGACTGTGGCGGGCTGACTGGATGCTGGACAAGGAAAAACACGATACAGATGAAACAGAGCCGTCCAAGTTTCAGGACGATGATCTGCTGCGGCCCAACAAAAACCGTTACTGGTTCCGGGCCAAGTATGACCGGCACAATCCAGGTTCAGGCTGGTCTTACAAACTTGATCTGGATTATGTTTCCGATCAGAACTACCTGCGTGAATTCAAGTCCGGACAATCAGGATTCAAGGCTTCCAGAGACGCGTTCCTGGAGACTTTCGGCCGGGATATTCAGGACCATGACAGCCTAATCCGCACAAACATCTTCAGCGCCTCCAGATACTGGAACAATATCGGTCTGGACGCCAGGATAGTATATTCAGACAATCTCAGATATAAAAACCATAACCTGCGTTCCAGTCTCAACCCCACAATTCAGAGGCTTCCTGAAATTAACCTTGATCTATTCAAGACAAGCCTTGGCTCCTCACCCTTTGACATTGAAGCCACCAGCCAGGCGGTACATTTCTGGAGAGAATACGGCACAACCGCCACCAGGGTTGATGTGCATCCAAAACTCAGCCTTCCCCTGAAAAGCCCTTACGGCGTTCTGACTCCCCGCGTTGGCTGGAAACAGACTGTCTACTTTATTGACAGATTTGAAAACGATCCCTCAGGCCGTAATACTGACGACAAGTTTCAAAGCAGGGGCATGTATGATCTCAACATAAATGCCTATTCAGATATATACCGGGTTTTTGATCTTCAGCCCGAGCCGGAAGCTCTGCCTGAGAATATAGGCCATAAGTCATGGACCAGAATCAAGCACAGCCTTCGCCCGGAAATTGATTTTGACTATATCCCTGAGGTCAGCCAGGACAAACGACCCAGATTCGACTCCACCGACCGCATTGAACCCCGCGAAGAGCTGACCTATTCCCTGAGCAATGTATTTACCCGGAGAAAAGACAGCGTTGTCAGCGCAAATCAAAGCACAGAACCTGAAATTGAATTCAGCTATCTGGATTTTTTCCGGTTAAAATTCGAGCAGTCTTATGATTTCAGGGAAGCCAGACGCACTAAAGATTTAAACAGGTATTCCAGGCGCCCTTTTTCAGACTTATTGACCGATATAGAACTTAATCCCGGCCGCTTTGTCTCTTTAAGGAATAAAACCTGGTACTCTTTTTATGAAAACAGAATCACTGAACACGAACATTCTTTGAGATTAATCTGGCCGGACAAGATGTCCGCATGGTTCAGCCTGGATTTTCTGGACGAAATCAACGAATTCAAACGCAGGATCAACCAGAAGACAAGTATTATGAAGCTTGGAGCCAGTTTTGATTTTATCAGGAACTGGCAGTTTAACCTGATCTATCGCAGGGACATGGACACAGACCAAGATCTGGAAAAAGGCCTGGGTATAATTTACCGGCACCAGTGCTACAGCCTGGAACTTAACATAACCGAAACAGACTATGACCATAAATTTGAAATACGCATCAACCTGCTCAATCTGGGCTCAATCGGCGGATAGTCTATGAGTGCCATCAAAATACTTTCTTCTGGTTTGCAGAATCAGATAGCCGCAGGAGAGGTGGTTGAACGTCCGGCCAGCGTTGTAAAAGAACTCATGGAAAACAGCCTGGATGCCGGAGCCGCAAGTATCCAGGTTTATCTGGAAAACGGAGGCCAGAATCTTATTGAAATCATAGATGACGGCTTTGGTCTGACTGCGGATGATCTACCCCTGGCCCTGACCAGGCATGCCACCAGCAAAATATCAAGCATGGAAGAACTTTCCCGCATATCCAGCTTCGGGTTCAGGGGCGAGGCCCTGCCAAGCATTGCCTCCATTTCCCGGATGACCATTTCATCGTGCCCTGCGGGCGAAAATGAAGGTTTTTACCTCAAACTTTCTTTTGGGGAACTTACTGAACAGGGTCCCGCAGCCATGACTCCGGGAACCAGGGTAAAAGTTGAAAACCTGCTGGCCAATGTTCCTGCCAGGCTTAAATTTTTAAAAACCAGAACCACGGAAAACAAGAAATGTATTGAGGCGTTTATTCGGCATTGCCTCGCGTGTCTGGACACTGATTTTGAACTTTTTTCAGAATCCAGGTCTCAGTACAGATTTTTTGCCAACCAGTCCTTGCGCAGGCGTCTGGAAGTTATCTGGCCTGAGCAGGTATGTGAAAACCTTCAGGAATTTTCAGAACAACACATGGGCATGTCCATACATGGTCTGGCTTCCAACCCCCAAAGCACTCAGGCCAGAGCGGACAGACTTCTTTTCTATGTCAACAGGCGTCCGGTCAATGACCGGATGCTTTTGTCAGCCGTTCGACAGGCCTATAAAGGCCGCCTTCTATCCAGAGAATACCCTCAGGCGGTAGTTTTTATTGATCTTCCCCCAGAGGAAGTAGACGTCAATGTCCATCCCGCCAAGAACGAAGTCCGCTTCAGAAATGAAAAAGAGGTGTTTCCCCTGGTAGTCAGGGCTTTAAGGCCCTGCGTCCAGACAAATGTTTACCAGTCAGCCCAGCTGGACCCCATCTCGAACAAATTTCCGGAAAAAGTCCATGAAAACATATCTTCCTATGAATCCACAGAACAGGAAAATCTTTTCACCCGGCTCAGGGAAAAACAATCCGGACTGGAATTTACACAGACACCCAAAGAATCTTTTCTTGAAAGAATGAACGCGCCGCCCCGGAATCAGCCTATATCAACCAGAGGCCTGACTTATCTGGGCCAGGTGGAAAAATCCTACCTGCTGTTTCTTAAAAATGATTCAACTCTGCTCATCGTTGATCAGCACGCCGCCCATGAACGGGTAATGCTTGAAAAAATCAAAACCGGATTCAACAAAACAGTTATTAAAAGACTGGTCCTGCCGGAAAAAATGGCTTTGCACGCGTCAGAACTGGAACTGATTCAAACTATCTGGAAAGAACTGAAAGATATGGGTTTCATCCTGGAGATAAATCCTGACAACCAACTCCTTGTTTCGGGCATTCCGGATTTTTTTTCCCCCAGAGAAGCCATTCAGTCTTTAAAAGACATCCTGACCCAGAAGATCATGAACCTGGATCAGATATTTATTGCCATGTCCTGCAGAACCGCCATTAAATCAGGAACCAGCCTGACTCCGGATGAAGCAGCAGGACTTATGGAGAAACTTCTGGCTTGTGAAAACAATCAATTCTGTCCTCATGGGCGGCCCATCAGCAGACAGCTTAACCATAATGAACTGCAAAAAATGTTTAAAAGAAAATAGGAGGTTACATGAATATTCTTATTGTGGGTTCAGGAGGCAGGGAACACGCCCTGGCCTGGAAAATCAGACAGAGCCCTTTAGCTGAAAATATATTCATCGCCCCGGGTAACGGCGGGACTGCCGCTATTGGAGAAAATATTCAGGTCAGCGACAACGATATCCCAGGAATTATCAAGCTGGCTAAAGACAAAAAAATCGATCTGGTAGTGGTGGGTCCTGAATTGCCTCTTGTTCTGGGGCTGGCCGACGCATTGGAGCGCGAAAAGATCCCGTGTTTCGGACCCGGCGCTTACGCGGCCCAGCTTGAAGGAAGCAAGGCCTTTTCCAAGTTTCTCATGGCTGAAGCAGAAGTGCCCACTGCGGACTTCAAGGTATTTGAAGATTACGCCCAGGCAGACGAATATTTAAAGAAACAGAATTATCCCCTGGTTATCAAGGCAGACGGACTGGCCGCAGGCAAAGGGGTTGTTGTGGCCGCGGATCTGGCTGAAGCCAGGGAGGCCCTGCACGACATGATGGTAAAACAGGTATTTGGCAAGGCAGGGGAAATAGTTATCATTGAAGAAGCCCTTGCTGGTGAGGAAGCCTCATTCCTGGCCTTTTGCGACGGACATGACTTTGCCCTGCTGCCGTCATCTCAGGATCACAAGCGGATAGGAGAAAACGATACCGGTCCCAATACAGGAGGCATGGGGGCCTACAGTCCAGCACCGGTACTGCCGGAAGCCAGATACCAGGAAACCGCTGATCTGGTCATAAAACCGATAATCCAGCATCTGGAGGAAATGGGCAGGCCGTTCCGGGGAATTCTTTATGCCGGACTCATGTTCACCAAAGACGGTCCAAAAGTCCTTGAGTACAATGTCCGGTTTGGAGATCCTGAATGCCAGCCTCTGCTCATGCGCATGGAATCAGACATTGTGGAGCTGATGATGGCCTGTGTTCAGGGAAAACTCAAATCCACCGAAATCGCGATAAACCCTCAGGCGGCTGTATGCGTAGTCCTTGCGGCCGGAGGCTATCCCCGGCAATACCGGAAAGGTCATGTGATTTCCGGAATTGAAGATGCTGAACAGGATCCCGGAGTCAAGGTTTTCCAGGCCGGTACAAAACAAAAAAACAGGCGGATAGTGACCAATGGCGGCCGCGTCCTTGGAGTCACCGCCCTGGGCAGTGACCTGGAACAGGCTGTAACAAAATGTTATCAGGCAGCGGAAAAAGTGGATTTTGAAGATAAATATCTGCGCCGGGATATCGGCAGAAAAGGTCTGATCAGGTAAGCTTCCGGATTTTAAATGTCAGCAGGCAGAGACAGAAGATTATCTTTCTCTGCCTGCATCCTTATGTTTAATTTTTGATTATCTATCCACAAGCCCGGTCAAGCCTTCAGAACCGGGGACATGGCCGTGAGGACGCCTCCTGATCAGCCATACCAGAAAATAGACTACCGGAGTGTCCATGAAGGCAATAAGGATTTTAATCATTACCTGCCCGGCTATAAGCGGAAGAATGGGCATTGTCCCGTAAAAGGCAATGGTAATAAATATTACGCTGTCAATAACCTGGGATGAGGCGGTGGAGAGATTGTTCCTGATCCAGAGATGCCTGCCCCTGAATGTTTTTTTCCAGAAGTGAAATGCCCAGACATCATGATTCTGGCTGACCAGATACGCCGCGAGTGAAGCGATAATTATCCGCGGAGCCGCCCCTAAAATGGAACCGTATGCCTGGTGATTATCCCAGAATACAGCGCCGGGCCACACCAATGCCAGCTGAATCAGCCCAAGGCAGACCACCAGAGTCGCAAACCCGCCAAGAACAACCTGACTGGCTTTTTCTTTGCCCCAGATTTCGCTGATAACATCAGAAGCCACAAAGGTTATGCAGTAAGCCAGAATACCCGCGGGCAGAACCACCCCTCCAATAGTAATGATCTTGGAAGATATTACCGAAGCAATGACCAGGCTCCCGCTGAAGAGTGAAACCAGGAGAATAAAGGCCAGACTGTTATCCCTGTTCACTAGATATCCTTTGAAGATTTTTCCACGTCTTCGCGCATTTTCTGTCTGGCAGCTTCAATCCTGGCGGCCAGGCCTTCATCTTTAAGGGCCAGAATCTGGGCCGCGGTCCAGGCTGCGTTCTTTGCGCCGGCTTTATCCAGGGCCACGGTTGATACCGGAAAACCAGGGGGCATCTGTACAGTAGCCAGCAAAGCATCCATTCCGCCAAGGCTTGATGCTGACAAGGGAATTCCTATGACCGGTTTGATGGTGGAAGCAGCTACCGCTCCTGCCAGGTGAGCTGCCATGCCCGCGGCACAGATAAAGACCTGGCACCCTTTTTCCTCCATTTCTCTGATCAGCTTTTTGGTCCGGTCCGGAGTCCGGTGGGCTGAAGTTACAGTCATAAAATATTCCACTCCAAGCTCATCCAGGACGCCGGCGCACGGCTTGACCTTATCCAGATCAGACTTGCTGCCCATGAAAATTGCAACTTTTACCATATCAACCTCTGTGTTTTTCTTTTAACGGAATAAATAAACCTTATACTTCCAGGTAAAAATCATAATCCTTGATACAGATCACGCAAACCTTTTGTCCACGACCCGGACTGCCTTGCCTTCATTTTTGGGCAGACTGTCACTTTCCACCAGATCAACCCTGGCGGTTATCAGGATTTCTTCCCGCAAAAGAGCTGTGATCTTTTTCTGAAGTGATTGCAGCTTGCGCATGTCTTCCACAAAAAATTCATCCCGGATCTCCACCTTAACCCGCATCTGATCCATGAAACCTTCGCGTTCCAGCTCAATAAGATAATTCTGTCCAACTTCAGGAATGGACATAAGGACCTTTTCAACCTGTATGGGATAAATATTCACTCCTTTCAAAACTATCATATCATCGGAGCGGCCGGCAATGCGGTCAATCCTTTTGTGTTTGCGTCCGCAGGCACAATCTCCGGGAATAAACCGGGTCAGATCTCTGGTCCTGTACCTGATCACAGGCATGCCCTGGCGGCAGAGAGTGGTCAGGACAAGTTCACCGATTTCTCCCTCAGGAACCGGCTCCAGAGTATCAGGATCAACAATTTCAGCCAGATAAGAATCCTCCCACAGATGCATGCCTGCCTGTTCCTGACATTCAAAGGCCACGCCAGGCCCGTTCATTTCTGATAGTCCGTATGAATTATAAGCCTTTACTCCGTACATCTCCTCGATTCTTCTGCGGATTTCTTCAGAATGCGGTTCAGCACCGATAAGCATAATCCGCAGATGCAGAGCCCTGGGATCAAGCCCCAGCTTTTGAAACACAGAACCAAGGTGCAGGGCATAAGAAGGAATAATATGGGCTACGCTTACCTTGAAGTCCTTAAGCATCTTGATCTGGCGCTTGCTGTTGCCTGCTCCGGCTGGAATGGTCAGGCAGCCAAGGCGTTCAGCTCCGTAATGAATCCCCAGGCCGCCGGTAAAAAGACCATATCCGCTCATGTTCTGAAAAACATCTTGGGGCCGGACTCCTGACATATGCATGCACCTGGCCACGAGATCAGCCCAGGCGTTGAGATCATTCTGGGTATGAAAGATAACAGTGGCCGCGCCTGTAGTGCCTGAAGAAGCATGCAGGCGCACCATTTGCTCCACCGGCAGAGTCAGCAGGCCATATGGATAATTGGCCCGTAGATCTTCCTTGGTGGTAAAAGGCAGGTCCCTGATATCCTCGCTGCTGGTGATGGAGGGAATCTTTACCCCGGCCATGGCCAGCTTATTGCGGTAAAACCTGGAGGCTGTAGCCTGATAAAGAGTATTCTTGAGCCTTATGGCCTGGATCTGCTTTATATCGCTCCTGGAAGCGAATTCTACCTGATCAAAACAATTCATGTCCAATTCCTTTTAAAAATATGTCTTTTGATCACATTATTTACTTA
>JBKHCI010000136.1:0-4222 GCA_046541915.1 Desulfonatronovibrio sp.
AAAGAATCAGGTTGATAACCAGTGCGTAAATGGCCAGAGATTCGATCATGGCCAGACCGATAAGCATGGTAACAGTGATCTTACCGCCGGCTTCGGGATTGCGGGCTGTACCGTCACATGCTGCCTTGAGACCAAGGCCCTGGCCGATGCCGCAACCAAATGCCGCTATGGCCATGCCAATGGCTGTGGCCATGGCGATACTGGAGATAACCTCAGGAGCGGCCTCTGCTGCAAAAGCAACACTGGCCAGACCAACAAGCAGAACTGTGTTCACAAAAATCAAAAAAGACTTACGCATTTCAAAAACCTCCTAATAATGATATTTAATTGGTCAAATGACCATTTCCCCTGTTAGTAGATGCTCTATTAATGAGCTTCTTCAAATGCGCCCTTGAGATACATCATGGACAGCATGAAGAAAATAAAGGCCTGCATGGTTTTCATAAGCAGAAAGAGCAGAAAGATTGGCAGTGAGCCAAGCAGCGGTGCCAAAAGGAACATGAGGGCGATAACGATTTCCTCGCCGCGGATGTTGCCGAAAAGCCTGAGAGTCAGTGAAAGCGGCCGGGCAAGATGACTGACTATTTCAATAGGAAGCATGATGGGTGCCAGCCACCAGTAAGGCCCGGTAAAATGCTTGATGTAGGAGGCGCCGTGGAGTTTGATACCCCAGTAATTATAGTAAAGAAATACAAACAAGGCCATGCCCGCATTAGTGTTGATGTTGGCGGTAGGTGCGTCGGCACTGGGCAGAAGGCCGATAATATTGCTAAACCAGATGTAAATAAACAGGGTGAACAGGACCGGAAAAACCTTTCGTCCGGATTCGCCCATATTGGCCACCACAAAGTCTTCAACCGATTTTATTAAAAACTCAAAGAAATTTTGCGCCCCTTTGGGAACCAGGGTCATCCTCCTTGTGGCCATCCATGCCAGTATCAGGAGTATAATGATAACGGCCCATGAGTACAGTACATGCGTAGGTATGATACTGTGTCCATGCCCGTCGCCCAGGCCGAGAACAATTGCCACTTTTTCCAGAATCAGAAATTGATGAAGATCGCCAGCCATTTATTAAGCCTCCTTGAGTTTTTGACCAACCAGAGTGGCGCCAAATATTAATACGTTCAAAAGGACAATACTTAAGCCAATCAGCAGAGAGAAAATATTTGCGTTCCAGTAAACAATGGAAAGATATAAAATCAGGGCGGTCAGACCCAGCCTGATATAGAAACTGAACAGCAGCGGGGCTACCGCCCCTTTTTTGACGTAAACCAGTTCCTGAATGAGCTTTGCAAGAAAATAAAAGTTAAAACTGCCAAGTGCGGCACCAGTGATAAAACCTATGAGCACCGGGCTTGAGAAAAAAGCGGCAGCGCCGACAGAGCCAAGGATGCTTAGATAAATCTGATTGCGGACAAGTACGCGAACACTGCTCTGGGTCAGCCCTCTGCCATGCAGAAAGGACTCAGTCTTTTGGTTTATCCGTTCCAGTATCACGCTTTTTATCCGCCTCATGAATTTTCCTGGCTTCCTGATACATGTTTTTAAATCCGGCCGCAATCCCAAAAATCAGAAAACTTATCAGAAACCAGGGTTCTGTGCCAAGCCATTTGTCCAGAAAATAGCCTATGACGAATCCGACAAAGGTGCATGAAACCAGGTGGATACCCATGAGACTGGCTTTTCCCAGCTCTCCCCACATGGTCTGATAAGTTTTGGATTTGAAAAACATATAATTATTAAACCTTTAATATCTGGATGCTCGTGCATTCATTCACAAACATCTTCAACTAGCAAACCCCCTGTTTCAAGTCAATCTAAATTCAAGTTTGAATTTAGATTTTTTGGACGGAACTCCTTATTGCGGGTCTGTCCGCACCCCAATTCATTCTTGCTATCAGTCGTAGTTGGATATATATTTGTATGTTTAGCGATTGAAAAACAGGATTCTGTGAGAAAGATGCAGTTATTATTCATATCCGCCTGCAGCCTTTCCCTGAACTATTTAATTTATATAAAAAGTTTGTTTCGAGGAATTAATGAAAAAAAATATACCCTTGCCAGCGTCGAAACTGCGGGTGTCCCTGTCCCCTTCAAAAATCAGGTACGCTCATACCAGAATTTCCCGGCCTGAAGACTTTGATGCCGGAAAGTGCCAGCAAAGGGCTTTTGAGGCCCTGGGGCTGGCTTTAACCATAACACGCCCGGGATACAATATTTATTTGTCCGGAGAAAAGGGGCTGGGCAGGACCAGGTTTGTGCAGGATTTTCTTGAGCCCAGGGCCGCTTCCATGAAAATTCCTGAAGACTTTATTTATGTTAACAATTTTCTGGACCCGGATCAGCCCCTGGCCGTTGCCCTGCCTCCGGGGATGGCCAGAAAATTTAAGCGGGACATGAACCTGGCTGTGAAAAAGATCCGGGAGTCCATCCCTCTGGGGTTTGAACAGGATTTTTACATACGCAAACACGGAGACCTGATAAAGGAATATAACGATATCCGGGAAAATCTTCTGAGCAGCATGGAGCACAAGGCCAACAAAAACGGTTTCAGCCTGAGTGTTGATGAAAACAGTTCTTTGACCCTGTATCCCCTTGTGGAGGGCAAGGTATTGACTCCCGAGGAATTTGAAAAATTAAATCCTGAGCTCAAAAAAGAGCTTAAGCAGGAAAGTAATAAAATCATGGAAGCCCTTCTGGGGCTTTCCAGGCAGATTACTAAAAAAGAGCAGGACCTGCGCGAAAGCGAAAAGCAGTTGGATTTAGAAGTTGCCGGAGAGCGTGTTGATACCTGCTTAAAGCCGGTTATTGATCAATATGGGCATATCTCCAGGGTCAGACAATATCTGGATGATTTGAAAAATGATATTCTGGATAACCTGGAACATTTCAAACCCAAGGATCAAACCCAGGAAACCCCCGCAGATATATTCAGCGCAAGCCAGGAGAGTTTTTTTACCAGGTATGAAGTAAATATATTTGTTGATAATTCCGGAAACGAGGGAGCCCCTGTTTTTATTGAAGACAATCCTGTCTATTTCAATCTCCTGGGCTGTATTGAGCGCGAGTCTGAAATGGGTACATATTATACAGACTTCACCCTGCTTAAGGCCGGGAGTATCCATAAGGCCAATGGGGGATTCCTGGTTATGCGGGCGGAGGATATTCTTGCTCAGCCCCAGTCCTGGGAAGGTCTTTTAAGGTGTCTGCGTTCAGGCAGGGCAGAGATTGATGATCCTTCAGACCATTATGACATGGTCAGGACCAGGACCATTCGGCCGGAGCCGGTTCCTCTGGATATCAAGATTGTAATTATCGGTTCAGACGAGGTTTATGAAATTCTCCTTGATGCTGATGAAAGGTTTGCCAAACTGTTCAGGATCAAGGCGCATATGCAGGATTCCATGGTCAGAAACAATGAGTCTGTTCATAAGCAGAGCCTGATTCTGGCCAGGATGGCCGACTTGAATAATCTGCGCTCCTTTAACAGAGACGCGGTGGCGGTTCTGGTTGATTATTCTTCAAGACTGGCAAGGGATCAACAGAAGCTTTCCCTGAAACTTTCCAGGATTTCCGAACTTATGATCGAAGCTGACGCGTTTGCCTCCATGGAGAATAAGTCCAGAGTGGATGCTGACTCAGTACGCCGGGCCAGGGAAGCCAGGAAATACCGGCTTAATTTGTATGAAGATGAATTTTTATCCGAATATGAGCGAGAAGCAATAAAGGTCCGTACCCATGGCTTCAGTCCTGGACGGGCCAATGGTCTTTCGGTTTCCGCGTTCGGGGATTACGTCCTGGCCCTGCCGCACCAGATATCATGCACAACCGGAGTAGGACACGGCGGCATTATGGATCTGGAACGCGAGGCCGAGCTTGGCGGGCCCATTCATACCAAAGGGATGATGATTATAAAGGGTTATCTGCAGAATCTGTTCGCCCAGGACAAACCTCTGGTCCTTTCCGGAAGTCTCTGTTTTGAGCAGAGTTATGCCCACATTGATGGTGATTCAGCCTCAGGAGCCGAGCTGGCAGCCCTGCTTTCAGCGCTCTCCGGAGTGCCTATCAACCTGTCTTTCGCCTTTACCGGTGCGGTCAGTCAGTCCGGCGCCATTATGGCTGTGGGAGAAGTGACCAGAAAGATCGAGGGCTTTTTTGAAGTATGCAAAAGAAAAGGACTGACTGGACAGCAGGGGGTAATCATTCCCAGGGATAATGT
>JBKHCI010000033.1:0-17214 GCA_046541915.1 Desulfonatronovibrio sp.
TACTTGATCTGCAAACGATCAGCGGCATCGCGGTGGGATATGCCCAGGGCATCGGACATGCCGATGGGCAGTGATGTGGAGCGCCCCAGGGGGGCCACTATTTTTTTAAGTTCAACATCAAATCCCACATACATATCTACCACTCTTTCAGCCACTTTTTCTGGGTCGAGACGACGGTAAAGCCTGGGATCCTGAGAAGTTATCCCCTTGGGACACCTGCCGATATTGCAGATATTGCAGCGGTCTCCTTCCGTACCCAGACACCCGGCAGCAGCCTGCATTATGTACTTTCCGGTCTGCACTGCGCTTGCCCCCAGCATGATCAGGGCCGCTGCATTGGCTGCCAGATTGCCGTTCTTGCCGGTTCCCCCGCCTGCTATCAGCGGAATTTCGTTCTGCATGCCCAGTTTAACCAGATTAAGGTAACAGTCTCTTATATTGGAAGCTATGGGATGCCCCATATGATTCATGGATACATTATAAGCAGCGCCGGTTCCTCCATCTTCACCGTCAATGGCCAGACCCGAAGCGTAAGGGTTTCTGGTCAGATTATTAAGCACTGCAAAGGCGGTGCTGGAAGCGGATATCTTGGGATACACAGGAACCCGGAATCCCCAGGCCATGCTCATGGACTGGATCATTTTGGCTACTGCCTCTTCAATGGAATACTTGGTCTGATGGGTTGGCGGACTGGGCAGACTGACCCCGGGCGGGACCCCTCTTATGGCGGCAATAAGCCGGTTCACCTTGTGCCACTGCAAAAGCCCGCCGTCTCCGGGCTTGGCTCCCTGGCCGTATTTAATTTCTACAGCACAAGGGTCTTCCTTCATTTCAGGGATGGCATGAATAATTTCATCCCAGCCAAAATAACCGCTGGCAATCTGCAAAATCACGTACTTCAGGAACCGGGACCGTAAAAGCCGGGGCGGACATCCTCCCTCACCCGTACACATACGCACCGGCATGTTCATTTCCTCATTGAGGTAAGCCACTCCCATCTGAAGACCTTCCCACATGTTGGGAGAAAGAGCTCCAAAGCTCATGCCGCCGATAAGGAGGGGATACACTTCCCGTACCGGAGGCATCCAGCCCTGCTCCTGTTTGGCTTTTATGGCTTTGGCCGGGGGGAGGACCCTGCCTATCAGGGTTTTAAGCTCAAATTCATGCCGGCCCGCGTCAAGGGCCGGATCAGTCAGCATGGAAATGCGGACAAACTTGATCTGATCCAGAAGGCTTTCCGGGTTGTTGCGCCTGCCCCCCCGGGTCCGTGGCTGCCCGCCCCTGTCCCTGTGAAACCTGAGCATGTCGGTGGTTTCGGACTTAACCGGCTCAATAGCGTTATTAGGGCAGACCATATTGCACATGGAACAGCCTATGCAGGCATATCCCGGATCAGTTCGCTGGCGGATGCCGTGATAAACACTGAAACTTGAGCCAGGCTTATCCTTCAGGCCAAGGGGAGAGACACTGATCTCGCGTTTACGGAACACTCCCAGTTCAATGGCGTTGACCGGACAGATGGCTGTGCACCTGCCGCAAAGAGTGCAGGTATGCTTGTCCCACTTTATTTGCCAGGGAAGATCACGCCGGCTTAATGTTGAAGGGGTAATGGCTGTGTTTGCCGGCATATCCTTACCTCCTTACAGTCTGGTGCAACAATGACAGTATCTAAATGCATGGGTTGAAAATCCTTTGTTTTGTCCCGGTCAGGAATTACCGCATCCAGGCCGCAGGACTCTGAAGAAAAGGCAAACAGTCCGGGCCTGCCGCCTACAATCCCTGGACGCAGTTTTTTGCGGTCCTGAACCATGAACATGGTATTATCAGGCAGACAGCCGATGACGCAGTTAGGGCCGTCCACTATCAGCCTGCGGCAGGCCTGCTTGAGGTTGATCAGAAAATCGCGGTTGGGGTGAACCATGAGATCAGAATCCTGCAGCGGGGTAATGATATGTTTGTATTCCTCGATCCCCAGCCCCAGTTCCTTGAGAGTAAAGTGCAGAATATGGGTAAATATCTCTGAGTCAGACTGATATCCCTCATAACCGTCCACGCCCTGGGCGCTTAAATACTCCTTAATGGGCACAAATGCTGTATTCTCTCCATTGGTCATGGAGGCAATTCCCTGGATAAAAAAGGGATGACAGGCATACAGGTTGATCCCGTAATTGGTGTTCTGTCGTCCCTGGGCCAGGATGCGCCGGGCAAAGAGTTCCTGGCGGTCCAGGCCCAGATAACCGGCTATATCCATGGGATCTCCCACTTCCTTGATCATAATTGCGTTGGGCCAGAAGCTGAACACAACCATATCTTTTTTTTCCTGGCCCATACGGCGAAGATCCAGCCTGGCTCTGGTCATGCGCCGTTCTTTTTCTTCCTGCTCCAGATCATGCCAGGTTTGCGGTGGCTCATACACCTGGATGAGATATGTTTCTCTTTTTGGGGTCCCTGGAGGAGGAGCGTCCTTTACATCCAGAATCAGGCGATATTTGGGAACAAAACCCATGCCGGACATGAAATCTTCCTGGCGGCGCAGACCGGCCTGGGTAAATATCCCTGAAAGAATGGGCAAATTTTTGAACTTACTGAACGGTCCGCCCAGATCGCTCAGGTAAAGCCCGATTCCGGAACCGTCATGGCCCTCCTTCATCATATCCAGGGCTTCAATGGCCTTGATGGGCGAAACTGGTTCCCTGCTGGTCAGTGAAAACAATCGACACATATTTTACTCTTCTTTTAATGAACACAGTAATGTTCATGTTTAATTGCCAAGAAATTACCTTTTTGTAACACGTGAACATCTGGCAGCCAGAGGCATTCTCCTTCCTCTGCCAAAGGCCAGATCGGATATCTTCAATCCCGGGGGACTCTGGCGCCGCTTAAACTCTGCCTTCTGGACCATATCCACGACCCGGGCTACTGTTTCAGGGTCAAAACCCTCAGCGCTGATTTCCTTGTCCAGGTGAAAAGAGCGGATGTATTTATGCAGAATCTGGTCCATAACCTCATATTCAGGTAAAGTATCCTGATCTTTCTGCCCGGGACTAAGCTCTGCCGAGGGCGCCTTGGTGATGATCCGCCGGGGAATCAACAGTCGGGTATTATCATTGATCCACCGGGCCAGAGAATAAACCAGTGTCTTGGGCACATCAGATATGGGAGCCAGCCCTCCGGCCATGTCTCCGTAAATTGTGCAGTAACCCACTGACAATTCAGACTTGTTGCCTGTTGCCAGAACCAGCCCTCCCAGCTTGTTGGAAATGGCCATGAGCAGATTGCCCCTGATCCTGGCCTGAATGTTTTCCTCGGTAACGTCCCGCTCCATTCCCGAGAATACCGGCTCCAGGGCGGAGTCATAAGCCCGCATGACCTGATCTATGGGTATGGTTATGGTTTTAATACCCAGATTGCGGGCAAGCTCCAGGGAATCATCAATGCTTGCCCGGCTGGAATACGGAGACGGCATAAGCACTCCGGTCACATTGTCAGGACCTATGCTTTGGACGGCCAAAGCGGCCACCAGAGCTGAGTCAATTCCTCCGGACAATCCCAGCAGGGCCTCGGAAAAACCGCTCTTGCGCATATAATCCCCAAGCCCCAGAACCAGGGCCTGCCATATTTCAGCCTCCGGGGAAGGCTCGTAAAAGCCGCAATCCAGGGAACCCCGACTGCAAGTATCCGCTACCACCAGGTCTTCTTCAAAATCCCGGCCCTGGGCCGTGATAATTCCTTTCTCATTCAAAGCCATGCTGCGCCCGGCAAAAATCAGATCATCATTGCCCCCCACCTGGTTGCAGAACAAAACAGGAATACTGTGTTTGCGGGCCTGGGCAGCAAGCATATCCCGGACCAGCTTGTCTTTGCCCAGGGAAAAAGGAGACGCGGCCATATTAATAATAAGGTCCACCTTTTGCTCCGCCAGCATCTGCACCGGATCTGGCCCGTACCTGGGGACCGGCCAGAAATCCTTATCATTCCAGACATCTTCGCAAATGGTCACTCCGATTTTCCGACCCTGTATTTCAAAATATCCAGGACCGTTTGAGGAAACAAAATACCGCTTTTCATCAAAGACATCATAATTGGGCAACAGGGTTTTGCCGAAAAAGGAGTGAACCCGCCCCCTGTTTAGAAGACAGGCCCCATTGTAAAGAGATTCCCCCGCGTCTTTGGCGCGCCAGGGAGTTCCCACCAGTACCGGCCCCAGTTCAGCGGTCTTTTCAGCCACCTGTTTAACCGCGTGCAGGCAATTATCAATTATCTCGCGGTTAAAAAGTATATCCCCGGGAGGGTAGCCCATGATTGCCATTTCCGGAGTCACGCACAGTTGAGCACCCTGTTCAAACCCCTTTTGAGCTGCCCTGGCAATCATCCCGGCATTACCCTTAAGATCGCACACCACAGGGTTTAATTGCAGCAAAGCTATACGCATAATAAAAATTATTCCTTAATAATACACTTTTGTCAAAAAAAACAAAAACGAACGCGCTGAAAATTACATTTTTGAAAAAACCATACCGCGAAAGCCTCCAGAATCAGCCGGTTACTATGGCGAGTATTCGCAAGCAGGATATGTTTCTTTTTATAAATTGTCTAACCATAAACTATGAAAATAAACCTTCACCTGCCTTGCTGAACCCCGAGCAAATATTTGCCCGGACTGTCGGGCGTTCCTGCAAAAAACATTTCCAGGCCGCTTCTATCTACTGCCGGGTCCCATGGTTTATAAATATTGACCTTGACGCTTATTCCAAGTAAACAGCAACAGTTTATGAACAGCAGAAGCATTTATTCACCACATTTTTATCAGGTCAGTCAAAGTCCCTGTCCTGACTGGTTTTCTTTTCAAGAATTATAACCCCCAATACATCAAAAGTTATGCCTAAAAGAGAAGACATCAAAAAAATCATGCTTATCGGTTCCGGCCCCATTGTTATCGGCCAGGCCTGTGAGTTCGACTACTCAGGAACCCAGGCCCTCAAAGCCCTCAAGGAAGAAGGATACGAGGTAATCCTGGTCAATTCCAATCCGGCTACCATTATGACCGATCCCGGACTGGCCGACCGCACCTATATCGAGCCCATAGAGCCGGAAACAGTGGCCAGGATAATTGAGCGTGAAAGACCCGACGCCCTGCTGCCTACCCTGGGCGGCCAGACCGGGCTGAATACAGCCTTTGCCCTGGCAGAAAACCAAGTCCTGGACAAATACGGGGTTGAACTCATCGGCGCCTCTCTCCAGGCCATTAAAAAGGCTGAATCCAGAGAGGAGTTCCGCCAGGCCATGGCCAACATCGGACTCAAAGTCCCCAAAAGCGGCATCGCCAGAACCATGGATCAAGTCAGGGAACTGGGAAAAAACATACCCTTCCCCGCCATAATCCGACCGGCATACACCCTTGGAGGTACAGGCGGAGGCATCGCCTATAATATTGAAGACCTTGAGGAAATCTGTTCTCAGGGCCTGGCTGCCAGTCTTACCCATGAAATAATGATTGAAGAGTCGGTCCTGGGATGGAAGGAATTCGAGCTGGAGGTCATGCGCGATAAAAACGACAACTGCGTGATTATCTGCTCCATAGAAAATGTTGACGCCATGGGCGTACATACCGGAGACTCCATCACTGTAGCCCCGGCTCAGACCCTGACCGACCGCGAATACCAGCTCATGCGCGACGCCTCCCTGGACATCATGCGGGAAATCGGCGTGGAAACCGGCGGGTCTAATGTCCAGTTCGCCTTAAATCCGGACAACGGTGAAATGCTGGTCATAGAGATGAACCCAAGGGTTTCAAGGTCTTCGGCCCTGGCTTCCAAAGCCACTGGATTTCCCATTGCCAAGATCGCTGCCAAACTTGCTGTGGGCTACACCCTGGATGAAATTCCCAACGATATTACCAGGGAAACCATGGCTTCCTTTGAGCCCACCATTGACTACTGCGTGGTCAAGATTCCCAGATTCACCTTTGAAAAATTTCCCGGAGCCAGGGATATTCTGGGCACGGCCATGAAAAGCGTGGGCGAGACCATGGCCATCGGCCGCACCTTTAAAGAAGCCATGCAGAAAGGGCTGCGCTCTCTGGAAACCGGGAACCTGGGCCTGGCTTCAAGCTTTGAAGAAGACCTGCCTCCTCTGGAGGAAATCCGGACCGCGCTCCGGGTCCCCAATTCCCAGCGAATATACGCCCTGCGCCAGGCGGTTCTGGCAGGCTTTTCCACCGCTGAAATATATGATCTGACCGGCATAGATCCCTGGTTTATCCGCCAGCTGGAAGAACTGGTTGCCTTTGAGCGTGAACTGATAGACTTCAGCTCCCAGGAAAGCCTGACCATCAATAACCCCAAACTGCCGGCTGTTTTATCCCGGGCCAAGGAACTAGGTTTTTCCGACAAGCAGCTGGCCCTTTTATGGACCAGAAGCGAGGAAGATGTCCGCGCCATCAGAAAGCAGTTGAACATCCTTCCCACCTACTATCTGGTGGACACCTGCGCCGGTGAATTTGAAGCTTATACTCCCTATTTCTACTCCACTTACGAACACGGGAAAGAAGTCAAACCTGAACATGCCAGAAAAGTCATGATCCTCGGGGGCGGCCCCAACCGCATAGGCCAGGGAATTGAATTCGACTACTGTTGCGTACACGCGGCCTATTCCCTCAAGGAATTGGGGGTGCGTTCCATCATGGTCAATTCCAACCCGGAAACCGTGAGCACCGACTATGATACATCTGATTATCTGTATTTTGAGCCCCTGACCTTTGAAGATGTGATGAACATCATTGACTTTGAAAAGCCTGAAGGAGTCATTATCCAGTTCGGCGGGCAGACCCCTCTCAACCTTGCGGTCCCCCTTATGAAGGCCGGCGTGCCCATCCTGGGCACTTCTCCGGACAGCATAGACCGGGCCGAGGACAGGGAACGGTTTCAGGCTCTGATCCAGAAACTCAACCTTCTTCAGCCTGCCAATGGCACTGCAAAATCTTTTGAAGCGGCCGCCCAGGTGGCTGAGAACATCGGCTATCCTGTGGTGGTCAGACCTTCCTATGTGCTGGGAGGCCGGGCCATGGAAATTGTTTATGACAAGGAACAGCTGGAATCCTATTTCAAGCAGTTTGTGGTGGTATCCCCAGAGCACCCCATCCTTATAGACAAGTTTCTTGAGCACGCCATAGAAGTTGACGTGGACGCCCTGAGTGACGGCACAGACACTTATGTGGCCGGAATAATGGAACATATAGAAGAAGCAGGGGTTCATTCCGGAGATTCAGCCTGCGTTTTGCCTCCGCACACCATCTCTGAGTCAGTGGTCAATGAAATCAGCGAGCAGACCAGAAAACTGGCCCTTGAGCTTGGTGTTGTCGGACTGCTCAACATCCAGTTCGCTGTCAAGGACGAACAGATATTTATCCTGGAAGTAAACCCCAGAGCATCCCGGACAGCTCCCTTTGTAAGCAAAGCCACTGGTGTGCCCCTGGCCAAAATGGCTACCCGGGTCATGATGGGAGTCAGCCTTAAAGAGCTTGACCCCTGGTCCGTGTGCAAAAAAGGGTATTACTCAGTCAAGGAAGCGGTTCTTCCCTTTAACAAATATCCCGGAGTGGATGTTCTCCTTGGTCCTGAAATGCGCTCCACTGGCGAGGTAATGGGCATTGACGACAACCTGGGACTTGCCTTTATGAAAAGCCAGCTCGGTGCCGGGCAGATGCTTCCGGATCAGGGCTGCGTGTTTATCTCGGTCAATGACTATGACAAGCCTTACAGCCTGGACCCGGCCAAACAGTTCCAGGAAATGGGATTTGATATCCTGGCTACCAGAGGAACCGCTGCCTTTCTGCGGGAAAACGGAATCAGCGCCCGGGTGGTCAACAAGGTCTTTGAAGGAAGGCCCAATGTTATTGACAGTATCAAGAACAAAGAAATACAATTGGTAATAAATACCTCTTCAGGCAAGAAGACCGTAAGCGACTCATCATCGCTCAGACAGGCCGCTGTTTTATACAGAATACCCTACACCACCACCATTGCCGCTGCTCAAACCCTGGCCCTGGCCATAAAGGAAAAATCCCTGCTGGGTCTTAGCGTCAAAAGTATGCAGGAATATCTGTCCCTGGATTAAATCATGAAAAAAGAATATTGTGGATTATTTGGCATTTACGGACATACTGAAGCCGCCAGAATGGCTTATTTCGGCCTTTACGCCCTGCAGCACAGGGGTCAGGAAAGCGCGGGAATTGTTACCTGGGACGGACAGAAAATAAGAGAACAGAAAGGAATGGGCCTGGTAGCTGATGTTTTTCACGAACAGCATCTGGGGCACCAGCTCAAAGGCGAAATATCCCTGGGGCACATCAGGTACTCTACCACCGGAGCCTCCCTTATCCGCAACGCCCAGCCCTTCCTGGTCCGGTTCAAAGGCATGTCCATTGCCATCGGACATAACGGCAACATCATCAACACCTATGATCTGCGCAAGGAACTTGAAGAACAGGGGTCAATCTTTCAGACCACCATGGACAGCGAGATAATCGTCCATCTCATCTCCAAATACCTTAACGGCAACACCCTTGAGGAAGCCCTGACCCTGGCGCTCAGCAGGATAAAAGGAGCATACAGCCTGCTTATTCTTGCCAACGACAAACTTATCGCAGTGAGAGATCCCAATGGGTTCCGGCCTTTGTCCATAGGAAGGCTTGGCGACTCTTATGTGTTTGCCTCGGAGACATGCGCTTTTGACCTGCTGGAAGCTGAATACTTGCGGTGCGTAAAGCCTGGAGAAATGGTCACTATCCAGAACGGCAACCTTTACAGCTCACAGTTTGCCGAAGTTCAGAAAAACACCTCCTGTATCTTTGAGCTGATTTATTTTGCCAGGCCCGACTCCATAGTTTTCAGTGAAGAAGTTTATCAGGCCAGAAAAAATATGGGCATGGTCCTGGCCAGGGAAGCTCCCATAGACGCTGATTTTGTCATGCCCTTTCCTGATTCGGGCATGTACGCCGGAGTGGGCTACGCCCATGAATCCGGACTGCCCTTTGAAATGGCCATGATCCGGAATCATTATGTAGGAAGGACTTTTATCCAGCCTTCCCAGGATATGCGTGATTTCGGGGTCCGGGTAAAACTCAATCCAGCCAAAAGCATGATCAAAAACCGCAGGATCATTATTATCGAGGATTCCATTGTCCGGGGAACCACCATCAAAACCAGGGTCAAGAAACTCAGGGAGCTCGGAGCCAGAGAGATCCATATGCGGGTAAGCTGTCCGCCCATCAGATTCCCCTGTTACTACGGGATTGATTTTTCCTCCAAGGGTGAACTCATCGCCGCCAACCACAGCGTTGAGGACATTGCCAGATATATCGGCCTTGATTCACTGCATTATCTGTCCATTGAAGGCCTTTTGTCCTCGGTCAATAAAAGCCAGGGATACTGTCTGGCCTGCTTTAACGAGGATTATCCCGTTCCTCCAGGTCCCAACTGCAACAAAATGTGTATTGAATGGTAAAAATGAATGATTCTCACGCAGGCTGGCTTGAACTGGCCGGGAAAGTCCTGGATATTGAAATTGAAGGCCTTGAAGCGGTAAAAAAGGACCTGGACAGCTCGTTTTGCCAGGCCCTGGAAGAAATGGCCCGGTGCAAAGGCAGAATCGTGATAACCGGCATAGGCAAGTCCGGACTCATCGGCAGAAAAATAGCCGCCACCCTGAGCAGTACAGGATCACCTTCCTTTTTCCTGCATCCGGTGGAAGGAGCTCATGGAGACATGGGCATGCTCACCAGGGACGACCTCATCCTGGCCATATCCAACAGCGGGGAAACCGACGAACTTAACTCCATCATTCCCAGCTTCCGGGCCCTAGGGGTAAAAATAATCGCCCTGACCTCCAATCCTGAGTCCACCATGGCCGCGCTTTCAGACATTGTCCTTCTGGTCCGCGTTCCCAGAGAAGCCTGTACTCTGAATCTGGCCCCCACCGCCAGCACCACCGCCACCCTGGCCATGGGAGACGCCCTGGCGGTCTGCCTGATGCAGAACAGGCATTTTGAACAGAAAGATTTTAAGAGATATCATCCCGGAGGCTTTCTGGGACAAAGGCTCAGGAAAAGCATCCCCGAACTTATGCATACCAGAGGCCTGCCTCTGGTCAGCGCCAGTTCGGATCTGGAGACAGCCCTTAACATACTCAATTCAAAAGGATTTGGAGTAGTGTTTATTGTGGATCAGGATGACTCCATGCTGGGAGTGATCACAGACGGTGATGTCCGCAGGATGGTATGCGGAAAAACGTTCCACCTGAAAGACCCTGTAAATAAATACATGACACCTGAACCACTCCGGGCAAACCCGGGGTTTTCTGCCGCCGAGGTGCTGGATATCATGGAGCAGAACGCGGTAACCGTTTTGCCCATTGTGGATGAACACCGGAAAATCCTGGGGCTGATTCACCTGCATGACCTTCTGGGCAAAGGCAAATACAAGTTTTCCAATGGCGGATGATCATTTAACCATTTACTCTGAAATATATGTCTGATGTCTGCAAACGATGATTATATCTGCCTGAAATGCAGCAGGGTCAACCCGACATGCTGCGTCCTGGCTCCGGGCCAGGAAAAATCCTTTTTTCCCTTATCAAACCCTGAAATCAAGGTCATCAGCGCATATCTAGAGACAGATGATTTTTTTGTACGCCAGATCAATGATCCGGATTTCATTGCCCGGTTATTCAGGATAATCCCGCGGCCCAGGAAACTCATCCGCAGGGGCTTCCCCCTTGGTAATTTCCACAGCCGTTTAAAAACTGACAACAATGGAAGATGTGTTCTTCTGACCAGGCAGGGATGCGTTCTTCCAGGTGCAATAAGGCCTGTCTATTGCCGGCTATACCCGTTCTGGTTTAAAAACAACAAACTTGCATGGTTAAATGACCCTTTATGTCTTGCCCAGGATAAGACAGACAATATCCGGGGTTTGCTCAGACTTTTTGGAATGGAGCCTTTGAAATTAAAACAGGATTTTGACCTGATGCTTTACAACCTCGGACTCGGGGATCCTGACATGTTAGATTAACTTTTTATATCCTAACAATCTAAAAAATATGAAATTTTTAAAAATACTTTTTATACTGATCATCTTTCTGCTTATCTTATCCGCTGCAGCCATGTTTGGAATATACAAATGGGCTTCCCGCGATCTTCCCGACTACAAAGAAATAACCGATTACAACCCCCCCCTGGCAACTAAAGTACTGACCAGAGACGGGCGGCTTCTGGGACATTTTTACCGGGAAAAGCGTTTCCTTGTTTCCCTGTCTGAAACCTCCCCCTGGCTTGTCAAGACTTTTCTGGCGGCTGAGGACTCAGGCTTTTATCAGCACGAGGGTGTGGAGCTTATGGGCATCGTCAGGGCCGCCATTCAAAACTGGAAGGCCGGAGAAATCGTACAGGGAGGGAGCACCATTACCCAGCAGGTAATCAAGTCTCTGCTTCTGACACCTGAAAGAAGCTATACCAGAAAGATAAAGGAAGCCATTCTGGCTTATCGTCTGGAAAAACACCTGAACAAAGATGAAATCCTGACCATCTACATCAACCAGATATTTCTGGGCAATGGTTCCTATGGGGTGGAAGCAGCAGCCAGAGACTATTTTGGCAAACACGCCCACGAGCTGACCCTGGCCCAGAGCGCTCTCATAGCGGCCCTGCCCAAAGCCCCTTCAAGGCTTAATCCATACCGAAATCTTCAGGGAGCGAGACAGAGGCAGGTTTATGTGTTGTCCAGGCTGCTGGAGCTGGAATGGATTACTGAAGAGGAATATCAGGAAGCCCTGGACGAACCTTTGGAGCTTTCCCGGATGTCCGACCCGTCCTGGAAACGCGGCCCCTATTACCTGGAAGAGGTCAGACGCCGGCTTATAGACATGTACGGCGAGGACAAGGTCTATGAGGGAGGACTGGTGGTTGAGACAGCTGCTGATCTGAAACACCTTGATGCTGCCAGGTCCGCGCTTCGCCAGGGGCTCATTGATTCCACAAAGAGAAGAGGCTGGCAGGGTCCTCTGGACAATATCCCCCAGGAAGACCGGGAACTGTTTTTATCAGACATGGATGCCGACCCCGGGGAGCTGGAGCAGGGTTCATGGCTGCGGGTCCTGGTTACTGATGTTTCTGAAGACAGGGCTCTGGTGAGCTTTGGAGATATTAAAGGCAGGATGGATGTTTCCACCATGTCCTGGGCCAGGACTCCTGATCCTTCAAAGGCCCCGGAAGAAGTCCGGGCAATCCGGGACGCGCGCAGGATCCTTGAGCCAGGCGATGTGGTCTGGGCGTCGATCGCTGAAAAGGACATGGCCTCAGATGGGTTATGGGAACTGGCCCTGGAACAGGAACCCCTGGTTGAAGGAGCTGTTTTGTCCGCGGATCCTCGGACAGGAGAAGTCCTGGCCCTTCACGGCGGCTATGATTTCAGCCGCAGTCATTTTAACCGGGCCACCCAGGCCAAAAGACAGCCCGGATCCGCATTTAAGCCTTTTGTATACTCGGTTGCCCTGGAAAACGGCTACACCCCGGCCTCCATTGTCCTGGACGCGCCCATTGTATATGACGACTATGAGACCATGACCACATGGCGGCCCAAGAATTTTGAAGGCGTGTTTCACGGCCCTACCCTGCTGCGTAACGCCCTGGTAAAGTCAAGAAATCTGGTCACCATCAGAATAGCCCAGCGACTAGGGATTAATACCATGATCAACCGGTTCCAGGATTTTGGTTTTGATGAAGAATTTCCCAGGGACCTGTCCATAAGTCTTGGCTCGGTCCCGGTCAGCCTTATGGATCTGTGTCAATCATATACAGCCTTTGCCCGGGACGGCTCATACATGCCTCTTCGTCTTATCAACCGGGTGGCTGATTCATGGGGGCAGGAACTGTATAAGAATGAAGATCTTCCTGTCAGGGCCACGAATCCGGAAAACGCGTATATCATCACCAACCTGCTTCAGGAAGTTGTACGCGACGGCACCGGCTGGAGGGCCAGGGTTCTGGACAGGCCTGTGGCCGGAAAAACCGGAACCACCAATGATCAGAATGACGCGTGGTATATAGGGTTTTCTCCTTATCTTTTAACCGGGGTCTATGTAGGTTTTGATCAGCTTACACCCATGGGCAAATATGAAACCGGATCCAGGGCGGCTTCTCCCATCTGGGTCAATTACCGCAAACAAGTGGAAGATGATTATCCGGTTGAAGATTTTGCCCGTCCTCCAGGCGTGACCATGGCCAGGATTGATCCGGACACCGGACTTCTGGCACCATCTGATGCGCAGGAAAGCTATCTTCTGCCTTTTAAAACCGGAACCGAGCCCTCCAGGAAAAGCAGGGGCACGGATGATTCCGGCGAAACAAGGCCTTCCGGCACATCTGATGAAGACCTGCTGCGCCAGGTGTTTTAGTAAGTCACAGATAAAAGACTGTCATAAAAAAATTTAGACAGGATTAACAGGATTTGCAGGATAAGCAATCATTGGCCGGAAGCCCCTGATTGCATGGGCCATCACCAAAGTCGATTGAGAACCTTTTAGTCCGCCTTCCGGGCGGAATAAAATATCCTCTCTCTTAATCCATCTCTTAATCCTGTTAATCCTGTCAAAAACTTCTTTATCTTTATTTGGGTTGCGGGCATAGCCCGCGTTAGTAACTTACTCCTGAAATGCTGTCATAAAAAACAAGAAAATTTTAACCACAGAGGCTCAGAGGGCACAGAGGTTAAAAAAGATTGCATAATGATTTATTCTTCTCTGTGAACTCTGTGTCTCTGTGGTGAGTATTTCTTTTTCTTGTCACTGGGTTGCGGGCATAGCCTGCGTTAGTATTAAGGCCTTATATGAACAATATACTTTTACAGCTGCGCGCTCTCTTTTTTGAATCATCCAGGGCCTGGTTTGAACTGCTGAAAATCATGGTCCCCATTATTATCGTGGTTAAAATCATCGCGGAGCTGGATCTTTTAAAATATTTTGCCGCAGCCCTGGAACCACTCATGCACCTGATGGGCCTGCCCGGAATTATGGGCCTGGTCTGGGCAACGGCCATGCTCAACAATATCTACAGCGCCATGATTGTTTTCGTGTCTCTGCCTGAAAGCTTTGAACTCACCGTGGCCCAGGTAACTGTTCTTTCCACGGCCATTTTAATGGCCCACGCCCTGCCCATAGAACTGAGAATTGCCCAGAAATCAGGCACCAGACTTATTTTTCAGGGTCTTTTCCGCGTAGGCTGCGCCCTTGTCCTGGGCATTCTCCTCAACCTGCTGTACAAATGGGGCGGATGGCTGCAGAATCCAAATACTGTAATCTGGCGCCCTGATCCCCACCCGGACGGCCTGCTTTACTGGGGTCTGGCCCAGTTGAAAAATCTGGGAGCCATCTACCTGATAATTCTGGTCCTCATGAGCGTGATCCGTTTCTTTGACCATATCAGGGTTACTGAACTGCTCATCAGACTGCTGGCTCCGGTTCTAAGGGCACTGGGCATCGGCAGGGAAGCAGCCACCATCACCATAGTCGGACTGACCATGGGGCTGGCTTACGGAGGAGCGCTTATTATCCAGGAGGCCAGATCTAAACGGGTTAAAAAACAGGATATATTTTTCTCCCTGACCCTCATGGGCGTAGCGCACAGTCTGGTTGAAGACACCCTCCTGATGATGCTGCTGGGAGCGCATGTTTCCGGGATCCTTGTCATCAGGCTGTTTTTTTCCATTGCCCTGATCTTTATTATGGTCAAAATCTGGACTGTTCTGCCTGAAAATTTTGTTCATAAATACTTATATCCAGTAAACAAAAAAGAGGTACAACATGAGTCTTAATAAAGAATTGCTTAAAATCCTGGCGTGTCCCAAGTGCAAGGCGGATCTGGAACTCGTGGGCAATGAAGAGGGCTTGAAATGCCGGGAATGCTCAGTGGTTTATCCCATAAAAGATGAAATTCCCATCATGCTCATTGATGAAGCTGTGGCAGTAGAAGAATGGGAAAAAGGTGTGCGGGAGAAAAAGTAGCATGGCCCGAAAAAAGCCCAGACCATCGCCCCGGGAGCTTAATCTCCCTTCCGGCGGGGCCGACAGCCACACACATCTGGACATGGGCGAGCTCAAATCCTCTCTGGACCAGGTGCTGGCCAGAGCCGCTGACTGCGGTGTTTCCACCCTGGGCAACGTATTCATGGGGCCTGAGGCTTACCTGCATGGCAGGGGGATGTTTAAAAACCATGATCAGGTGTTTTTCATCATGGGTATCCATCCTCACGAGGCTAAAACTTTCACTCCCGGAATTGCCGCGCAAATGATTGAATGCGTGAAAAAAGATGAGAAAATCAAGGCAGTAGGCGAGATCGGTCTGGATTTTTTTTATAAACACAGCTCCCCTGAAAAGCAGCGGCATTCTTTCCAGGAGCAGCTGGATCTGGCAAAACAACTGGATATGCCGGTAGTTATCCACTCCAGGGACGCTTACCAACAAACCGTGGACATCCTGCTGGAGATGGGATTCAGGGACCGTCCCCTGCTCTGGCACTGCTTCAGTCAGGGACCGGACCAGGCCAGGGAGATCATGTCTTATGGCTGGAAAATATCAGTTCCAGGCAGCGTTACCTTCAAGAAAAACATAATCTTGCGACAGGCAGTGGAAGTTATTCATCCCGGTCATCTGCTTCTGGAAACAGATTGTCCTTTTCTGGCGCCCGAGCCTTACCGGGGCAAGGAGAATGAGCCAGCCCTGCTGGGATTCACCGCCCTCAGGGTCGCAGAGATAAAAGATATGGACCTGGGGGAACTATGGCTTACATGCGGACGGAATTGCCGGGATTTTTTTCTTCTGGAATCATAAAATACCGAGGACAACAATCATGACCGGACCAGATCTGAACGGGCTGAGCAAAGAACAGTTAAAAGACGTGGTCCACTCCCTTCTCTGGCAGCTCAGACTGACCGATGCCTTCTGGTTCATTTACACTGAAAAGCGCTTTGGACTTGCCGCTGCCGAGGAACTCAACGCGGAAACATGGTCCAAGGTGGGTAAACTGGCGGCCAGGGAAATAAGAGAACGCTTCAAAATTACTCAAACAGGGCTGGACGGATTTTTAGAGGCCTTTAATCTGTTCTGCTGGACCATGATGGTTGATTATCAGGTAGAACGTATCTCTCATAATCAGCTGCTGTTAAGCGTTGCTTCCTGCCCGGCCCAGGAAGGCCGGAAAAAGCACGGGCTTGGCGAATACAAATGCAAAGACATGCACCACAAAGAATTCTCCGGTTTTGCCGGGGAAATAGATCCCAGGATCAAGGTTGACTGCGTTTTTGCTCCGCCTGACTCCCATCCCCGGGACATGTACTGCAAATGGCGCTTTACTGTATCTGAAGAAGATGCTCAGGGCCTTTCTTCAGAACAGTGACAAGCCTGAGCCTCTTCAAAACAGGCTGGACAAAACATAGTAAGTGAGTATGCCCGCTCCCAGCGGACCGTAAATAAAAAGTCACGGAATACAGCTTGTCCCTTTCTTCCAGAAGAGCAGGCCCAAAACCGAAGCACCGGCCAGAACTGACAAAAGTAATTGCAGGTCAATTTTCATATTACTCCAAAAGTGTAAAATATAATCTTTATTATACCGCATGCGTTTCTTGCGTCAACTGCCGAGCAGAGGCCTGACCAGAATACGGCCGGTCCGCCCAGGCAGGCAGATCAATACTGAAATGCCCTTGGCTGTAAAAATTGATGATTTTCACAGGGTTTTTAAAAAAATAAAGAAATAACGAACTGTAAAAGGAGACACCCATGAACAAAACCGAGCTTGCAGCAAAACTCGCAGAGAGAACCGGACTGACAAAAGCCCAGGCAGCTGACGCCCTGAATGGTGTTATTGAAATCATCACTGATCAGATGAAAGATGGAGATAAGGTTATACTTACTGGCTTTGGCACTTTTTCTGTTGGCGAGAGAGCACCCAGGACCGGCCGCAATCCCCAGACCGGAGCGGAGATGACTATTCCGGCAGCCAGAGTTCCCAAGTTCAAGGCCGGGAAAGTTTTGAAGGAAGCAGTGAACTAGAGTTTAGCAGCGTATACATTTTTTATTCTGGAGTAATTTCTGAATTCAACAATAAATTCATCACAGACAGGAGCAAATTTTAATACTTAATCTGCTTGAGCTTTGTGGAAAAATAA
>JBKHCI010000034.1:0-17213 GCA_046541915.1 Desulfonatronovibrio sp.
GCTTCAAATTAATCCCTGCCGGTAATGCTCCAGGTATCTCTGATAGGTCCAGTTGCCTATTTGATCGATATTGTTTTGTTTGACTCTGAGCCATTTCATTTTTTTGTCCGGACTGATCTGGCCGAAACTGGTGAATTCCAGGCCCAGGTCAATTTCTTTGGAGACAAAGTCCTGATACCTGTATTTTATCCTGGCCTTAAGCCAGAACTGATCTTTGCCCTGGGTGCCGGGATCCAGAAGAACCAGCCAGATGATCATGGTGCTGCCTTTGCTCCAGTTCAGCCCAAGTTGCTGTACTGCTTCAGGAGTGATTTTTTTCTTCATTCCTCCGGCTGATAGATCAATAATTTTTATCAGCCCGGATTTGATATGGTCTATGGAGATTTTGGGAGGATGCAGCCCCTTTTTGTTTCCCCCTTCAGCCGCCCTGATGAATCTGTCTTCTTCCCACACTGAGAAGCCAAGAACAAGTCTGGGGTCCATATCTATTCTCAGGCTGGATCGTCTCTGCCCGATTTCCAGCTTTTCAGGGAACTCCAGCCGTATCTGAACCTGGTCGCTTCTGCCCTGTTCATGGCCGGAAATCTTTGACTTAAAATTGAAAAACATTTCCTTGTGGGGTTTTTTCCTGGTTATCAAACGGAAAAAACAGGTTACGCCAAGGTCTTCCCATCTGGGATTGAGTTTGGTTATGGTGGAGACTTCCAGGTAGAGATACTGGTCGTTGAAATCCATTAGTGAAGCATTGAGGCTGCTGACACTGGTCAGCTCCTCAGGCAGGGCGATAATGAATTTAGACCTTTGGTCAATGGCCTCCTGAAACAGCCTTTTGATTTTTGCGGGTGATTTTTCCATGGATTATATGCTTAATATAAAATGAAGTTGGATAGTTTATTTTTAATATTAAAACATATATCAAGTAAAAGTTGTCAGCAAGAAGCAGTTTTCTGCGGGAAAAAACAATCCTGGAATATATTCTGCCTGCTGGCTTAAGGTTGATTCTGGTTAATATATTGAATTTACTTGCTAATTATTATTCTTGCATCCCATGTTTCCTTGTTGTAGCAAGCAGTCTTCCTAAATAATTTTTTTTCAGGAGGTAATGGAGTGAAAGGTTTAGTTAAAATTCTGACTCTGGTTATGGTTCTGGCCGCGTCCGGAACAGCCATGGCTGACGGTTCCTGGGAGAGGGTTCAAGATAAAGGCGCTCTGGTCATAGGACTTGATGATGCTTTCCCTCCCATGGGTTTCCGTGAGGACGGTGAAATCGTTGGATTTGACGTGGATGCGGCCAACGCCCTTGGCGAGCGCCTGGGCATTGATATTGTCTGGCAGCCAACAGCCTGGGACGGTGTTATTCATTCCCTGAACACCAAAAAGTTCGACTGTATCTGGAACGGCATGACCATTACCGAGGAACGCGCTGAAAGGGTCAGCTTTACTGATCCCTATATCATGGACGGGCAGATTGTGGTTTTACAGCTTGGTGAAGAAGAGATCAGTTCCTTTGAAGACCTGGAGGGCAAGACAGTCGGTGTTCAAAAAGGCTCTTCAGCTCTGCAGGCGGTAGACGCTCTTCCTGAAGAACCCGGACAGGTGCGCGAATACGAAACCAATCCCAAGGCTTTTCTTGACCTTGAGGCCGGCAGACTGGACGCCATGATTGTGGATAATGTTGCCGGACGTTATTATATCGGGACCAGGCCGGGCAAATTCAAGGTGCTTCCGGGCGTGGTAAGCCAGGAACCATTTGGGGTGGCTTTTCGCAAAGAAGATAAGCAGTTGCGCGAGGTTGTTCAAAAGGAAATCGACGCGATGGTCGCTGATGGAACCATGGCGGAAATTTCCAGAAAATGGTTTGGTGAAGACATCACCAACCCGGCTCAGTGGTAATCCTTTTATCCTATAGTATTTTTTGCATATGCATTGTTTAATAAAAAGCAGGGGAATTATTATTCTCCTGCTTTTCTTTTTTGGGGTTGCTCCGGTCCGCGCGGAAACAGGGGATTACCAGCAGGTTTTTCTGGACGCTCAGAATGCCCTGGCCCTGGGTAATGTTGACCAGGCCGAAGAACTTTTTCTGTCCATTCCCAAACCTGTGGACAAGAAGCTGGATGACGGCTCTTTTGTGAACAGCAGGATGATAATGGCCAGGCTTTACTTTGGTCAGGAAAAATATGACCGGGCCAGTGAAGTATGTCAGGAAGTCCTGGAGGTTTACCCGCATAATGCTGAAGCCAGAAATTTTGCCGCTGCCCTGGACCGGGTCCTTAAACCTTCATATATCCGGTTTTTTGAAGATACTCTGAAGTTCATGCCCCTGCTTCTCAAAGGCAGCATCATGACTCTGATCCTGGTGTTTTTTACCATGCTGGTCTCACCTGCGGGCGGGCTGTTGATAGCTCTGGGCAGGATCAGCGGATTCGCGCCTTTGTCCGGGGTATGCTGGTTTTTTATTTGGCTGTTCAGAGGCACTCCGCTTCTGCTTCAGCTCTTTTTCATATATTACGGCCTGCCGGCCCTGGGTATAACTTTTTCGCCGCTAACCGCGGCCCTTCTGGGATTGAGTCTTAATTACTCAGCCTATCTGGCCGAGATTATCCGGGGAGGAATCCAGAGTATTGATCATGGTCAGCATGAGGCGGCCAAGGCCCTGGGCATGACTTATGCCCAGACCATGCGCAGGGTGATAATCCCCCAGACTTATAAAAGGCTGATGCCGCCGGTGGGCAATGAGTTTATTGCCCTTATCAAGGACACAGCCCTGGTTTCAACCATTGCCATGGTGGAGCTCATGAGGGCCGCGGATCAGCTTTTTAACGCCTATTTCAACGTGACAGTGCTTATTCTGGCTGCCTGCATCTATCTGTTTTTTACAACCATTTTTACCCTGGTTTTTGAGAAGGTTGAGCGGAAAGTGGGAGCCTACGAAGACAGATAATCATGGATACACTTTTAGAACTAAAGAATATTAATAAATATTACGGGAAATTAAAGGCCGTGGACAATGTCAGTCTGGATATTGCCAGAGGAGAACAGGTGGCCATAATCGGGCCGTCCGGATCAGGTAAATCCACCTTGCTTCGGGCCATTAATTTCCTGGAGGTTATTGATTCCGGCAGGATCTTTTTTGAAGGCAGGGAAGTGGGTTATATCAAAAAGAAGGGAAAAACAGTCCTGGATAAACCAAAGAATATATGCGCCCTACGCTCGGAAATGGGTATGGTTTTTCAGCATTTTCATCTCTTCCCGCACATGAGCGTCATCGCAAATGTTATGGAAGGCCCGGTCACGGTTCAGAAAAAAACCAAAGCCCAAGCCAGGGAAATCGGCATGGATATGCTCAAAAAAGTCGGGCTTCTGGACAAAAAAGACAAGTATCCCGCCACTCTGTCCGGAGGACAAAAACAGCGGGTGGCCATTGCCAGGGCCCTGGCAATGCGCCCCAAGCTCATGCTTTTTGATGAACCCACCTCAGCCCTTGATCCGGAGCTGGTCGGCGAGGTGTTTGATTCCATAAAGACCCTGGCACAGGAGGGCATGACCATGCTCATTGTTACCCATCAGATGGGCATTGCCCGGGAAATGGCTGATAAGGTGATATTTATGGAACACGGCAGATTCATCACCCAGGGCGCTCCCAAAGATTTCTTTCAAAAGCATTTTGAAAACGAGCGGGTCAAAGCCTTTCTGGATAAAATTTTATAATCCGCCTGTAATTTCTGAATCATGCTTCCGAGTATGTAATGTTATTTTTTCTGGCCTTTTTTTCAATCTATCTGACCATGCACGTTTTTACGTGGTTCATGTTTTCCTGCCAGTTTTCACTGAACCGGAACAGGGCGGCCTCAGGGTACATAGTCTGTCTGTTTGCGGCCGCAAGCCCTGCTGTTGCTCACCTTCTGCCTCTTTCCTGGCCCCAGCAAGCGGTTTATTTTTTCTGGCAGTTTACCTTTACCTGGCTGGCCGTGATTTTTTATCTGTTCTTGTTCCAGCTGGTTGTTCTGGCAGTGAAACTCATGCTTTGGCCATTTATCAAGCACGTCTGGCCAAAGATATCTTTTGCTGTTGGCGGCCTGGTTATACTCTGCTCCGGGCTTATTGTGATATACGGGTTTTATGAAGCCTCCCGTCCGGTACAGGTTACCGGGTATAAATTTGAAACCTCGGAAGTTCCAGAAGACGTGCGGCTGGTATTTTTGTCTGAACTGCATCTGGGTGTCCAGAATTCGTGCAGGCGTCTGGAGAGACTCATTGAACTGATTGATGAACAGGAAGCTGATCTGGTTGTTTTCGGAGGGGACGTTTTCAATGACCACCTGGAGTGGATGGAAGACGAAGCCGTGCAGCTTGAAAAGCTGTCAGCTCCCCTGGGAAAATTTGCAGTCCTGGGCAACCATGAATTTTACGCGGGTTTGGAAGAATCCCTGGATCTGTTCAGGCAGGCTGGCATAACCATTATTGACGATGAGCACATATACCTGGATGAGTTAAATCTGGTTCTCACAGGAGTGACTGATCCAGCCCGGCATGCCAGCCCCAGGGATCATCAGGAACGAGTTGTCAGAAGGCTTGTCCGGGATATAGTGCCGGGTAAATTTAATACCCTGGTCAGTCACAGACCCTGGGGATTTGACTACGCTGCCCAGTCCGGAGTGGATCTGCAGCTGGCCGGGCATACCCACAACGGCCAGATTTTTCCCTTCAGATATTTTGTAAAAACCCAGTTTCAGTATGTTTACGGTCTTTATGAAAGTAAAGGGTCAAGCATTGTTGTCACCAGCGGGGCCGGGAGCTGGGGCCCGCCCATCAGGGTTCTGGCTCCGGCGGAAATTACAGTCATTGATATCGTTGCCACGCACAAGTAGTTAGTTTATTCGGCAACTCTTCACTAGTTGCCGGCTTGCCTTGGGTTCATGTTTCTGCTGATACGAACTCCCTGCCGCGGTTTCGTAAGACAAACCATTAATTGGTCCTGTATGCCGAACTTGATAGCCTTAAAGGTTTTGGAAAAAGTCGATAGTTTTCAACCAATGCATGGTTTGTCCAACGGAACCGACGACGGTCAAACATCGCATCAATGGCGAAACATGAACCCAAGGCAAACCTTAAAATAATTGGCTGACCATAACATATGGTAAATAGATTTTTTATTCATAAGAAATAAGCACATGGGGCGGGAATCAGCCGGCAGGGCAGATATCCTTGATGGACAGTACGGATAACTTCTGATTCCAGTAGAATTCCAAGGTCTTATTTTTCAGAGGCTTGGCCTTGGCCGGCAGCTCCGAGGGAGAGTGATTTATCTGCTGGAAGTACCTGCACAGGCAGGCCAGGATAAAGGGGTCATCTTCATTCTGCAGGGCCTTAAGGGCGTTGCCAAGGCCTTTTTTGGCGGTTTCCGGCCTGTTCTGGGCAAGGCGGGCCATTCCCCAGAACGCGCCTCTTCTGAGGGGCAGATATTCCAGATAATTATCAGCCCCGTCCTGACGCTCCACTGTGTATGAAAATAAAATTGAGTTGAATTCCCTGGCCAGCTCTTCCTGTCTGCCCATTATTTCTCCCATGCACTCCGGAGCGCCCCAGCCTATGCCTCCGGATTCGTCATTTAAAGACCACATGAGCCTGCGCATGATTACGCGGCCCTCCTCCATGTCTGTTCTTGCCATGCGGGCTGTAACATGGCCCATGGCAGTTACGCAATGCCAGCGGATCAATTGATCAGAACTCAGCAGGCCGGAAAAAAGGGGACCCAGAATTTTTTTGGGAGGGTATGTATTAAGCTCGGACAGGGAGTCAGAGATATCTTCCAGGCTGAGTAAGCCCAGAATCTTACTTTTCAGTTCTTTCATGGATTATATCCGCGAGTGACTTGCCCATTTCTTTGCATTGGGCCAGATCTTTGTGAGTGGGAACATGTTTGACCCGGATTGGTTCAAGGGGAAGATCAAAGCCTGCCTGATCCAGAATTTTGGCCATGGCTCCGGGCGCTTCACCGCTCCATCCGAATGAGCCAAGAACAGCACCGATGCGGTTTTTAGGCTTCAGACCTTTCATATAGGTCAGAAAGTCAGCCATGAGAGGAAGCATGCCGTTATTGTGAGTGGGCGAAGCGCAAACCAGGGCTGCAGCGTCTGAAAATTCACCCATGACGTCACTATGATGGAATCTTTTAAGAGACATTATCCTGATTTCAATGCTTTTCTCCATCAAGGCGTCACCAACTGCCTTGATCATCTTTTCAGTACTCTCCCACATGGTGTCATAAACCAGAACCGCTTTGGGCCGGACTTTCTGGGCTGAAAAATCATCATAGGCGGCCAGGATATCATGGACATGGGAACGCCAGATCACCCCGTGGTCAGGAGCGATCATGTCAATTTCCAGGCCAGATTCTCTGATGGCGGCCAGTTTTTTCTGCACAAAATCTGAAAAGGGCAGGATAATATTGGTGTAATAGTGTCTTGCTTCAGAGATGAGAAAATCCAGGTCATGCTCATCGTCAAATATCCTGGAACTGGCTATGTTCTGGCCAAAAGCATCGCTGGATATCAGGAGCCTGTCCTGGGGGATGTAGGAAAACATGGTATCCGGCCAGTGGAGCATTCTGGCTTCCATAAACTGGACATCTTTGCTGCCCAGGGAGATGGACTCATCATTTTTGACTGCCTGAACCGGCCATTCATGTTTATGAAAGTGACCCGTCAGAAACTTTTCCCCCATGGGTGAACAGAATATCTTTTCCGGCGAGCATTTATCCATCATAAAAGGCAGGGCCCCGGAATGATCCATTTCAACATGATTAACCACGATATAGTCGATCTGTTCAGGCTTAACCAGCTTATGTATCTGGTGAAAGAGGTCCCACTTGAATTTTTCAGGGACAGTGTCAAAAAGAGTTATTTTGTCGTCCAAAACAAGAAAAGCGTTGTAAGTAGTTCCCTGGCGGGCTAGAGAGTAACCATGGAAATTGCTGATGTTCCAGTCCACTGCTCCTACCCAGAAAACATTTTTTTTCACCTCGATGACGGCCATGACTGCTCCTGAAAGGCATAAATGTTTTTATGCCGTGGTTACGCTGTTTCGCACTCGGTAAATGGTGACTACATGCTCTGCAATGGATATAAAAAGGCCGGGATCCGCTGGTATGTTCCAGAAGGGCCCGGCCGTAATTGCCAAATTAGGCTTCTTTGGTGAATTCATCCTTGGAAGCTCCGCACACAGGACAAACCCAGTCATTGGGCACATCTTCAAATCTGGTTCCGGGATTGACACCGTTGTCCGGGTCTCCTTCCGCTGGATCATAAACATAACCGCAAACTCCACATACCCACTTATCCATGATTAAACTCCTTTCTCTTTGCCGTCTTGTGGTTTTTCCACGAAGTATTTTTTTCTGGTTCCGCATTGAGGACAACACCAGTCGTCGGGCAATTCCTCAAACCGGATATCTTTAGGCAACCCTGCCCTTTCAGCCAGAATGGGATTGAAAATATATCCGCATACAGTACATTCATGCTTGGTCACAGGCTTTTCCTCGCTACGCTTCTTCCTTTGCGGATCCAGGACCGGCCAGAGGACGAAAGCATTTTTTCCCGCCTCCGCAAACAGGGCATTTCCAATCCTCAGGCAGATCCTGAAACCTGGTTCCCTTGGGAGTTCTGCTTTTTCGGTCTCCTCTGTCCGGATCGTAAATGCATCCACAGTTGGTCGTCTGACATTGCCACATTTCTTCTGGGGCGGCCATGATAAACTCCTAGCTTTCAGCCTTCCAGAGGCCGTGTATATTGCAGTATTCCCTGGCTGTAATTTTCTCGGCCTGAACACAGAACTCTGCTTCAGGGGACTGTCCAGGCTTTAAAAATTCGCGGTATGTCTTACCGTCAGCTATCAATTCGATCCATTCTATGTAGTGTTTCTCCTCCATGGGATGATCCACGCTGCCAACCCTGACTTTATAGCCATCAGCTGTTTTTTCTATTACTGGAACGTGTTTTTCTTTGGCCGCGTCAACTGTATTCTCGGTGAACAGCTTCATGGGCTGGTCGCAACATACCAGTTCTCCCTCGCCCCCATGCACTATTTCAACTATGTTCCCACATACTTCACATTTATAGATTTCCAGAAGTTCTGCCATTTTGATTACCTCACTATGTTTAAGGTTGCTGGTTTAAAATAATAAACTAAACAGGATTATCACAATGGCAAGGTCTGATTGAAATTTCTTTGCTTTTCTGAGCTGAGGCGCGGCAAAAATATCAGAATATTCCTGCCGCGCAAACTGAGTATTATTTCCAGTTTTCACAAAGGACTTCAAAATGTGCCCTTGGATGCGCACAGGAAGGACATTCTTCCAAAGCTTCCTTACCCTTATGCGTGTATCCGCAGTTCTGGCATTTCCAGGTGACCTCGTGATCTTTACTAAACACCGTGCCTTTTTCAATGTTGGCGATAAAACTCCGGTATCTTTTTTCATGAAGCTGTTCAGCTATGGCAATGGATTCCATGGCCGCGGCAATATCCGGAAAGCCTTCATCCATGGCTGTTTTGGCGAATTCAGGATACATGGTGCCATGCTCGTACCTTTCTCCGTCAGCTGCTTCATTCAGGTTTTCCAGGGTGGTGCCTATCTTTCCGGCAGGAAAAGTGGCCTGGATTTCCGCCTCCCCGCCTTCAAGGAACTTGAACAGCCTTTTGGCGTGTTCTTTTTCATGATTGGCGGTTTCCTCAAAGATGTTGGACAGATGAACATAGCCGTCTTTTTTGGCCTGTTTGGCAAAATAGGTGTAGCGGTTTCTGGCTTGTGATTCACCTGCAAATGCTGTTAAAATGTTTTTCTCGGTTTTTGTTCCTTTTAACGATTTCATGTTTTCCTCCTGTTGGATTGTTTTGATATGTTGATTCCTTGATCTGTTCTGGATTCACATTCAGGACAAGTTCCTAAAATTTCGAATCTGAATCCAGTAACCTGAAAATCTGAATCGATGTCTGTAAGTTTGTCAATATCGATATCTAATTCACATTCAATATCCTGAATTTTTCCACAACCGGAGCAGATAATATGCAGATGACTCTCCGGAGTCCCGTCAAATCTTTTCTGGCCTCCACATGTTTCAATTTTCTGTATGACTCCGGTTTTACAAAGTACATCCAGGTTCCGGTACACCGTGCCCAGGCTGATATTGGGCATGAGTTTTCTGACTTTATCATAAATTTCAACAGCCGTGGGATGTGATCTGGTCTGTCTCAGCTGTTCAAGTATTAATTTTCTCTGTCTGGTCAGGCGCATGGCTTATCCCTTTTCAGGAATGATTACTAATAGCATTAATATCTGTCAAGGGAAAAAAATGGTCTGAAAACATTTGAATGTTTTCAGACCATTATATCATAATCTATGGAAACGGGTTTATAGCCAGCCCGGAGGGCAACCGGTCATTCAACAATAATCATATCCTGGATATTCGCAAATTTCGATTCCCCGATTCCGGGCACCTTCATAATATCTTCAGGAGCTTCAAAGGGAAACTGTTCCCTGTGTTCGATTATTTTTTGAGCCAGCACAGGACCAATCCCTGACAGGGTCTCAAGCTGTTCAGCACTGGCTGTGTTGATGTTGACCGGCGCGTCTGAAAATGCGCTGATGGGAGCCAGGAAAAGTGCCATAACGATTGTTGCGATGATAAAAAGATGTTTAATCATAAGACCTCCATGTAAGCCAGAAAATTAAAGAAAGAATTCCATAGCTTATGATAATGACTTAAATTGATATCAGATTATAATTATTTTTGCAACACATCTTAAAGCTGAAGAGTCCAAAGTAAAGATCAAGGGCAATTTTTCTCTGATTATGGATTAACACGCTATAAAATCAAAAAAGCCCGGACCATTTCTGATCCGGGCTTTTTTGGTTTTATTAGGACTGAAGCTTACTTGGCGGTCAGTTCTTTTTCAACTTCATTCATAAGTTTGCGAGCCTGTTCCAGCTTGCCTTTTTGTTCATCATTTACGTTTGCTCCGATATATTCGGCTTTCTGGCTGATTTCCTGAAGCATTCCGCCCAGGATCATGGTTTTTACCAGCTGCGGCATATTTTCCAGATCGGCAATTCGCTGGTCCATCTGGGTCAGGCTGTTGTCCATATCGTGAAGTTTGTCTCTGGTCTCTGTAATCAGCTCAACTTTTCCGGACAATTCATCAACGTTTTTGTTGATGGCAAAATAGAAAACAACCAGCAGAAATACTGCCAGGACAGATATGATAATCCCTACTGTAGCCATATCTTTCTTGGTGCCGCTGATTTCTTCCTTGGGAATAGTAGGATTAGAATTATTCAGATTTTCATTACCTACCGGTTTAATTTTTTCCTGTGACACTAGAACATCCTCCTGAAAATAGTTTTATTCATTTAATTTGAGCGGAGAAAAATCAACGAATTGAGTATATACGTTGAAATATTTCTACCTGCAAAGCATCTTATCCATTTCTATTATGTATATCTGAGGGAATCGCACAACGCAAGTAAAAACCTCAGTCCTTTGAAAGCGAAAAAAAGGCTGATGATTATGACTTTGGTTAAGAACATCTGCAGGCAAGAGGGACTTCAGTTTTTCAGGCTCTGCAGTGGAGCAGGTACCAGGCCGCCGCGGGCGATAAATTCGGAGGATGAATCCGGAGTGCCTACATCAATGATGGTTGCCTCCCCCAATAGTCCTCCAAAGGTTGCTGTCTGCCCTGCGTTTTTCCCGGGCACGGGAATGAGCCGGACAGCGGTTGTCTTGCTGTTGATTACACCGATGGCCATTTCATCGGCTATAATACCGGATAGGGTTTCCGCTGAAATATCACCGGGCAGGGCTACCATGTCCAATCCTACCGAGCACACCGAGGTCATGGCTTCCAGCTTGCTCAGGCTTAATCTGCCTTTTGTAACTGCCTCATTGATGTTCAGGTCTTCGCTGACCGGGATAAAAGCCCCGCTCAAGCCGCCGACATATGAGCTGGCAAAAGCCCCGCCTTTTTTTACCGCGTCGTTAAGCATGGCCAGGGCCGCGGTGCTGCCGGGAGCACCTATGGAACCGAGCCCCAGGGACTGGAATATTTCACCAACACTGTCGCCCCTGTTAGGTGTGGGAGCCAGAGACAGATCAAGGATGCCGAATTTAACACCGAGTTTTTCCGCCACTTCGCGTCCAATAAGTTCCCCAGCCTTGGTAACTTTGAACGCGGTCTTCTTGATCACCTCTGCAAGATGACCCAGATCGCAGGAAGGTGCAGCTTCTATGGCCCTGTCCAGGGCTTTTTTAACCACTCCAGGACCGCTTACTCCAACGTTAATTACTGAGTCCGGTTCTCCAACCCCCAGATAAGCACCGGCCATAAAGGGTATGTCCTGGGGTATATTGGCAAAAACGCAGAGCTTGGCACAGGCCAGCCCTGCCTGATCCTTGGTCAGTTCAGCTGCCTTTTTAATGGTGCGGGCCATGGTATAAACCGCATCCATGTTTATCCCGGCCTTAGTGGAGGCCACATTAACAGAAGCGCAGACCCGGCTGGTTTCCGCCAGGGCAGCCGGTACGGCCTCTATCATGGATTTGTCCCCTGCTGCCATGCCTTTTTCCACCAGGGCGGTGAAGCCTCCAATGAAATCAACATGTACTTCTCTGGCGATATTGTCCAGAGTGTGAGCGATTTTAATCATTTCTTCAGGCCCAAAAGGCGCTCCCACTACAGCTACAGGACTTATGGAAATTCTTTTATTGACAACATTCAAACCATATTTTTCACCTACCTGGTCGCATATCTCTACCAGGTTTCTGGCTCTGGAAATAATTTTTTTATGAATATTTTCACGAAATCGACCCAGGTCATGGGAAGCGCAGTCAAACAGTGATACTCCAAGAGTTATGGTTCTAACGTCAAGGTGTTCATTTTTAACCATTTCAATGGTGGACAGGATTTCTTTGTGAGTAAGCATGATTATATCCTGTGAATGGATTCGAAAATGTCTTTGTGCTGGAGGCTGAATTCTAGGCCAAGCTGTAAGGAAACATTTTCCAGACTTTGACGTAAATCCGGTACAGACACAGTCAGGGGCACATCCATTTCAATGATGATTACAATTTTATCAGGATAGAGAGGACTGCGGTTGATGGCCTTAATCGCGGTGATGTTGCATCCGTAGTCACGCATTATACCTGTTAATCCGGCAATCTGTCCGGATTGATCCGGACCAATGGCCACAGCAACAAAAGGTTCAGGCTTTTGTATCAGGGGACAGCCCGTGTTCATTTCCTTGATAAGGACATTAAGGCCCTGGGGCTCCAGCTTTGATCTGAGCGCTTTGACCATATCTTCCAGGTTGTCTGGATGGGCTGCTGTTATAATAAATATGGCGGCGAATTCAGTCTGAAGCACGGTCTGAGTCAGGTCTTCTATGTTGCATTTATGCTCAGTCAGGATTTTACTGACCTGGGCCACAATGCCCGGACGGTCGCAACCAAGTATGGACAGGACGTATTTGCTCATTATGGGCTAAACTTTTTGCCCCTGATTCAGGGTTTCTAATATTTTGTTTATCTCTTCAGCGGCCAGTTTCACAAAGTCAGGAAAAATGTCTTTCAAGGTTTCAGTGAGGCCCATCTCCCATGCCAGTTTCTCCGGTTCCATACCCAGGACCGTGAGTTCAGGTTTTTTACCCAGGAGTTCCGCCATTTTCAAAGAATCAAGAAGGTCCACGTCATGTACTGAGATGCTTTGTTCTTTGCTTGCGGCCAGGTCTTTTTCTTCAAGTCTGTACATGGTTCCTGGTTCCCTGCCGCCCCGGATGGCGTCCAGGACCAGAAGGTGATCAAAATTTTCAAACAGATAAAAAATATCCTGGGTAAATGTCCCTCCATCGATAAAGGATACATTTTCAGGCCAGTTTTGCTTTTCCAGTTCCTGCATGCAATAAACCCCGACCCCTTCGTCCTTGAGCAGGATATTTCCGATTCCCATTACCAGCAGTGTTTTCATGTCAGATCACTTTTTTGAGTTGTTAGTTTTCCAGGCAGTGACAAAGCAAAACAAAAGGCCGGATTTACCGGCCTTTTGTTTTGCAGTCAACTGCTTGTAAGGGTTATTTATTCAACATTGATTACGTGTTCTTCACCGGTTTCAGCGTGCAGCACGTGCACGGCACAACCCAGTCACGGGTCTAGAGAGCGAACCATGCGCCCCACGTTTACAGGACTGGATGGATCCGGAACAGGAACTCCGATCAGGGCCTCTTCCATGGGACCTCTCTGGCCCATGTCGTCTCTGGGGCACGCATTCCAGATGGTGGCGGCCACGATCTGATAGTTTTCAATATAATGATCTTTGATTTTGATATAATGCAGTAATGAGCCTCTGGGAGCTTCGGTGAGCCCCATTCCTTCGCCCTTGGCAGGCACCTCTGAATGTACAAAGGTTTCTTCGCCGGGTTTAACTTCACCCAGCCATTTTTCCATTGCCTTGGCTACTATCAATGCTTCTTCAGCCCGGGCGATATGCCTGCCCAGGATAGAGAAGGCCTTGTCTCCCAGGTCACGCATTTTGTTGAAGCCCGCTTCTTTGGCAACCGGGCTCAGTTCAGGATTGGTGACCCACATCCTGGCCAAAGGACCGGCTTCATGAGGCAGGTTGTTGTACCTTGGCGCCTTGATAAAGCTGTAGGCGCCTTCTTTGTATGGATCTGGGACTGTTTGTCCCTGGCTGGGCCGCAGGCCAGTGGTTTTGTCATCAAACCAGGAGTATTTGACATATTCCATGATCTTGTCCGTATCCAATGGATTATCCTGGCCATTGGTGTAAACGCCCGGCTTTAAAAGGAACTCGTTTTCAGCATCGTCCAGAGGAAAAACGCCGTAGGAAATGACATTCTTCCAGCCCTTGCCTGTTTCCAGAAGGTCCGGGTAAACAGAACCCAGGGAGTAAACCAGGGGCAGGTATTCATTTTCAATGAATTCTGATACTTTCTTGAAACGCCACATGAAGCCGACAATTTTGTCGGCAGTAGGAATTTCAGTGGTTCCGCCTACTACCATTCCCTGGACGTGAGGCATCTTCCCGCCGAACAGGGCGACCATTTCGTGGCAGATACGTCTGATTTCCAGGGCTTTAAGGTATTGATCCACTCCCACCGCATTGGTGGATGCGTCAACCCGTATATCGTTGTTAGGGTACCTGGGTACAAAAGGAGCCACATCAGGTCCGTTTACATAGTCAAGGGCAGCCAGGTGATAGAAATGAAGAATATGGGACTGCAGAAAGTTGGCTCCAAATATAAGGTTGCGCATTATCCGTCCGTTGGTGGTAACCTTGACGTTGAATGCATCGTCCAGAGCCCGGACTGAAGCAGTGGCATGCGCTGTGGGACAAACACCGCAGATTCTCTGAACCAGCTGGGAAGCGTCCCTGGGATCACGGTCGATTAAAATGTTTTCAAAGCCTCTGAACATGGGGCCTTGGCAATGGGCGTCAACAACCACACCGTCCTTGACCTCCACCTCTACTTTTAAATGTCCTTCAATCCGGGTCAAAGGATCAACTGATAATTTTATCTTCTGTCCCGGAGCGTGAGCTCCAGGAGCTGCTTTAGGCTTTTTTCCTGCCATTTTGTTACCTCCTCAAAGGTTCTTATATCAGGCTGTTAGATTGCCTCGTAAAATGGAGACATGTCATCCGGGAATCCAGGTTCAACACATCCGGTACACACAGCGTTTTCAACGCACCAGTTTACGCCGTTATTCCAGCGACGTTTCCAGCAGTCAGCATTAACATTGGGGGCCTTGCATCCCAGGTCAAATCGGCATCCTTCCTTGTCTGTGAAGGTTTTGCTCATGATGCCCTGGTCAAAATAACCGCGGTATGGGCAGTTATCGTGAATATTTCTGCCGAAAAAGAGCTTTGGCCTTCCATGCTGGTCCAGTTCGGGAACACCGTACAAAAGGACGTGGGCAATGGTCCCTACCATCCAGTCCGGATGGGGGGGACAGCCCGGCACATTAATAACAGCCTTATCAATATTGTTTTCCTCGTAAATCTGGGTCACTGGAGCGGCCTCAGTGAGATTGCCCCATGCGGCTGGAATTCCGCCGTAAGCAGAGCAGGTTCCCAGAGAAAGAGTGGCAGCGCATTTGGCTCCAAGGATTTTGGTCATTTCAAGCATGGTAATGTGCTTGCCATCCTTTTCACCGACATAACAGTATTTTCCATCGGCTGCTTTGGGCACGGAGCCTTCAATGGCCAGGAAAAATTTACCTTCAAATTTCTCTGCCACTTCAAACAGATGGTCAAGTGCCAGAGCGCCTTCGGCAGCCATTACTGTTGGATGGTACTCCAGGCTGATAATTTTTAACAGGACTTCCTTAATGCTGGGGTGGACAGCATTGAGAAGAGACACAGAACAACCCGTACAGCCCTGGCCCTGGATCCAGATGACAGGTGCTTTCTGGGCCTCCTTTTCCATGGCTTTTAACAGACCTGGATGGACCATCTGGGAAATTCCCAGGCCAGCCACGGTCCCGCCGCAGATTTTTACAAAATCGCGTCTGGTTAAGCTCATAACCCTTCCTCCTTGGTTAGAAATGCCAGCGGTTTTTCAACCGTGTGAAAAAAAACACTCTTAATCTCTAATAGATTACTTATATTGCTATTAACCAAATTTATAAGTAAATGGCAACAGGAAATTAGTTGAGCAAAAAAAAAAGATTGTTATGCTTTTCACATGCATGTTTATTGAAAACGTAAGAGAAGACTTTATTCCAACGGCTTTGCATATGCCAGAATATGAAGAATGTGCCCTGTTGTCCAGGTTTTTTCAGGTCCTGCGGGCGGAAACCAGGAAGCTCTGGCAGCTATAAATCAATTGACAGAAAAACATATAAAATACATTTATTAGGGCTGCCGGCAACAAGGGAAGAATTTTTATAAAAGTAAACAGGGTTCTTAATGTTGGGCCTGTAAACAACTGACAATACGTAAAATGAATAAAGAAAATCCAAGCCAAGACACTGAAAACAGTAATGAAAATTTAAGCCATATAAAGGTTGAAGACAAGGATATTTATCTTCTGGGAACCGCTCATGTTTCTCAGCAGAGTGTGGAAGACGTAAAAAGAGCTGCCAATGAAATAAATCCTGACACCGTCTGTGTGGAGCTTTGTCCTTCAAGGTATGAGGTTCTGGTCAGGCAGGATGCCTGGCAGAAGATGGATATTTATCAGGTAGTCAAGCAGAACAAGGCCCTTTTTCTGCTGGCCCAGCTGGCGCTTAGCACTTTTTATAAAAAAATCGGAGAAAAACTGGGGGTAAAGCCTGGCGCGGAAATGCTTGAAGGAATAGAGCAGGCAGACAAACTCGGCGCGCGCCTGGTTCTGGCCGACCGGGACGTAAACATTACTCTAAAGCGTGTCTGGTCTTCCCTTTCTTTCTGGTTTAAATTGAAATTTCTCGCGCATCTTATGCTCAGCATGATGTTTCAAGGCAATGTTGAAAAAGAAGACATTGAAAAGCTTAAGAAAAAAGATCAGCTTGAACTGGTCATGGATGAATTTTCCAAATCTTTTCCCCAGGTACAGAAAACCCTGGTGGATGAACGGGATCAGTTCCTGGCCCATAAGATAGCAACAGGACCGGGGCAAAAGATTCTGGCCGTGGTGGGAGCAGCGCACATCCCCGGCATTACCCGGTATCTTGACCAGGATATTGATACTTCCGCTCTGGTCAGCACTCCTCCAGGGCCTGTATGGCCCACTGTGGTCAAATGGGGCATTCCTGTTCTTATTTTAGCCCTGCTGGCGTACGGGTTTCTGGCCCACGGTGTCCAGCACTCGGTTGAGTCCATTTACATATGGGTACTTATTAACGGAGTCTTTTCCGCCCTGGGGGTCAGTCTGGCTCTGGCCCACCCCCTGACTGTTCTAAGCGCATTTGTGGCCGCACCCATAACCAGTCTGAATCCTACCATGGCGGCCGGCTGGATCGCCGGACTGGTCCAGGCGTGGATTAAAAAGCCTATTGTGGCTGATCTGGAGAATCTGCCCGAGGCCCTGACCACTCTCAAGGGATTCTGGCTAAACCCGGTCTGCAGGATTTTGCTGGTGGTGGTTATGGCCAATCTGGGAAGTTCTCTTGGCACGTTTGTGGCCGGGACCTGGATTGCTACCAGGGTGCTTTGATCGCTGGACGGAT
>JBKHCI010000137.1:0-4198 GCA_046541915.1 Desulfonatronovibrio sp.
GGCAGGTCGTCCGGATTTTCAAATATCAGCATTTTAAGTCAGAAAAAATAGTCTGGTCATTGAAAAGCCCATTATCCAGGCGGCAGATAGATGCGGCCAGTAGTAACACGAAATATTATTAATAAACTTTAAACCAGCCTGAAAATTTTTTTTATATTATTTTAATCTGCAAAAGGAGGAAAAATGCTTAAGAAACCAGCTTTTACCGGCGCAGCACTCATCTGCATGGCTTGTCTGCTCCTGGCTGCATCACCCGCCTCGTCCCAGGAAATGGAGGAAATGGTGGTTACATCCACGCCCATTATTGACGGCAATATTGTAGATCCATTCGCATCGACATCCACAATTGTTACAGAAGAGCAGATTAAAAATCTCAACGCCCAGGACCTGGGTACGGCCCTGAGGCGGACCCCGGGAGTGAACATCTCCCGTTACAATCAGATCGGTTCCCATGGTGGGGCTGAAGGCGGGGGAGTATTTATCCGGGGCATGGGCTCCAGCCGACCCGGAGCTGAAATCAAAACCTTTATTGATGGTGTACCCATGTATATGGGCATATGGAACCATCCCCTTCTGGACCTTTTATCCATTGATACAGCAGCTGAAATAGAGGTTTTCAAAAGCCCTCAGCCCCAGCTTTTTGGCAATGCCTTTGGAGCCATGAATATCGTTCCCAAAAGACAACGTGATGAAGGCTTCAAGACCAACCTGCATCTGGCTGGAGGAAGCTACAGCACAATTATCCAAAGGGCGGAACACGCCGGAAAGATCAGTGGAACAGATTATTATCTGGGACAAAGTTTCAGAAAATCAAGCGGACACAGAAAAAAATCCGACGGCCAACTGACCAATTATTTTGCCCGGATAGGCACAGAGCTTGGTGAAAAGTGGTATGCTTCCATATTCGGCCTGCATACAGACAACTATGCATGGGATCCTGGTGAAAAAGGGGCCGACCCTCTGGACAGAGAAGGAAAATACGGTACAGAAGCATGGATGGGCTCAGCCAGAATTGAACATGATTACAAAAAAGCCAGAGGATCTCTACAGGTTTACGCGAATCAGGGAGAAGGTCAGCAGCTCAAAAGACCAGACGGAAGACCCGATTCCATATGGAAATTCAAGTATTATGGTGTCAGGGCTGTTGAGGAGCTTAATCTTTGGAAAGGGAATGAACTGCGTCTGGGCATTGATTATGACATCACCACAGGTGAAGGCAGGCCAGGAAGTGATAAATGGAACGGTCCCACAAACAGGATTGCTTCCCCATATCTGGCTATAAATCAGCTCATTGGCGATGAATCGGGATTTTATGTCATCCCTTCGGCCGGGCTGAGGTACTACAACCACAACCGTTTCTCTTCGGAAGCCGCACCTCATGCCGGACTGATCATGGGTTATAAAAACACTCAGATTCACTTAGGCTATTCCAGAGGCGTACTATATCCCGGACTGGAAGTTGTGTATCTGTCAGAAGAATCCATCCCTGCCCTGGGTGAATCCTGGAAAGACCTCAAGGCAGAAACCATGGATCATTATGAAGTGGGCATAAGTCACAGCTGGGAAAAAATCAGAGCTGATCTGACCCTGTTCCGGGACAAAGGCAAAAACAGATATGTTATTGACCCTCCTCCGCCTTTTCCGCCTGCTTACGAAAACATTGGTACCTATCGAACCCAGGGAGTTGAAGCAACTGTAAGTTATAATCCAGTTAACGACCTTTCCCTTTTTGCCGGGGCCACTTTTCTGGACCATGATCCCAGTGATCTGCCCTATGCACCCAAAACCACCTTCAGCGCGGGACTTAACTGGCGTTTCCTGAAAAATTTCCAACTAAGCCTCGATGGTCAATTTGTTTCAGAAAGATACGTAGAGTCGAGGACCAGGCGGGATGGCTTTACCAACGACAATAAAGTGGGCAGTCATTACCTGCTCAATGGAAAACTAAGTTATCTGTACAAAATGGAATCACCAGATCTGGATCTTGAATTCTTCATTGCCGGTGAAAACCTGACCGATGTCAATTACGAGTACAAACCAGACTATCCCATGCCAGGAATCAACGGCATGATGGGCGTAAGTGTTATGTTTTAAGTTTTGGATTAACATTTAATAAGTGGGACCTGCTTCCAGCAGGCTTATCAAATAACTTGAAATCCGGGGTTCGGAATGACGGGTAAAGAAGGTCGGTACAACTTTCCGTCATTCCGGCCAAGCTTGTTCCGGGCTTGAACCGGGAGCCGGAATCCAGGGTCAAGGCGTTATAGATTGCTTGCAGGCTTAGCTTACAACACCTGTTCCCGGGCTTGAGCCTGGAAACAAGAAATGGTGAAATAGATTAAAGATACTCTTAAACCATAAAATAAAGACAATGAAAAAACTGCTGATCATTTCAACCATAATTTACTGTCTGGTCTTTCCCTTCCAAGTCCTGGCCGGAAAAATAACTGTTCAGGATGTAGCCGGCCGGACAATCACTGTTCCACATGACCCCAGACGGATAATATGTCTTGCACCGGGCACCCTGCGGCTCATTGTCTATCTTCAAGCCCAGGACAGGGTCGTGGCTGTGGAAAATATGGAAAAGATCAATCCCAGGGGCCGCCCCTACTGGCTGGCACACCCCGAACTTCACCAGCTGCCTGTTGCCGGTCCTGGGGGCCCGGCAAGCATCAACCAGAAACCCAATGTGGAACAGATTATAAGCCTGAATCCGGATGTAATCTTTATCACTTACATGGACCCGGCTCTGGCTGATGAGGTTCAGAAGGTTCTAGGCATTCCCATTATTGTTCTTGGATATGGACCATTTGCCACCTTTGATGAGACAGTCTTTGAATCCCTTTTGCTGGCCGGAAAAATACTTAACAAAGAGGAAAGAGCCAGGGATGTGGTTGATTACATCAAAGGGACCATGGATGACCTGAGACAAAGAGCAGCCAGTTCAGAGATACTGGAAAGTCCGGGAGTATATATCGGAGGGATCGGCTACCGTGGTTCACAAGGTCTTGAAAGCACTGACCAGAACTATCCCCCATTTGATTGGCTTCAAGCCAGAAATCTCGCCGGGGAGATCCAGGCCTTGGAGCGCAGCCATATCTATACCAACCTGGAGAATCTGCTCAAGATTGATCCTGAGATCATCTTCATTGATGGAGGGGGATTGCGCCTTGCCGCTGAAGCTTATTATAAAAAACCGCAAATATATAATGGGCTCAGAGCGTTCAGGAATGGTAATATTCATGTTCTGCATCCCTACAACTGGTACCTGACCAACATCGATACAGCCTTGATTGATGGCTATGCCATCGGAAAGATAATCTATCCCGACGCATTCAAGGATCTGGATATCAGGGAAAAGGCTGATGAAATATATAAGTTCATGGTGGGAAACCCTGTACACGCTGAAATGGAAAAAGATTATGAAGAATTGGGCGAAATGCCTGATTTTGTGAGATAGGAGGACAACATGACCTGTTTTTGCGCTGCCCATGGTACAGTCGGAATCAACAAGGCCAAGGCTGATTTTTTTGACGCCCAGGCCAATGCTCAATGGGCCAGTGACAATTATACCCTGGAGGAAATGGAAAAAATTGAAAAGGTCCTGGCCGCCCTTCCTGATCTGGACGGCATGACCATTCTGGAGCCTGGATGCGGAACCGGGCGGCTGACCAGAATCCTGTCAAAGCAGACAGGTAAAAAGGGAAAGGTGGTATCTTTTGATATCAGCCCGAAAATGATCCGGAATGCTGAAAAGGTTCTGGCAGAAGCAGACAATGTTGAACTGCACTGCAACAGCCTTGAATCCTTGAAGCTAAAACAGGCAGGCTTTGACTGCGTATTCTGCCATCAGGTCTTTCCTCATTTTGACTGCAAACCCACGGCCCTGAAAATAATGGTCCAGGCCCTGAAGCCCGGCGGCATTCTAATCATCCTGCATCTCATCGGTATGGCAAAAATCAACGACGTGCACAGAAAAGCAGGAACAGCAGTGGCCCGGGACCTCATGCCCGACAGCAGGGAACTAAAACAGCTGCTGGCAGGACATTGTCTCGAACTGGAACACATGAAGGATCTGGAGGATTTATACTTCGTCCTGGCCAGGAAAAGATGAACTGGTTCAAAATCATTGCAGCACCTAAGTATTTTTTTCTTGAATCCCTTATCAGACTGCCCCAAATCTCCCAATTGCTGCGTC
>JBKHCI010000138.1:0-4179 GCA_046541915.1 Desulfonatronovibrio sp.
GAGTCTTCGAGCGCGGCAATCTCTCTTGTTACTTGCGGGTTTGATCCCGGTCCGCCAGGGCGGGACGCTTCTAAATAGTTTTCATCCGGAAACGGCTCTTTTTCCTTTTGGCGGTGTCAATCTGCACAATTATTCGTCAACGTATGAAGATACGCCTCCTCATAATTGCTTGATTTCCTTGCCAAAAGAAAAAACTTCTCGTTTCCGGAAAGAAAACCGGTATTTTCAACATCCGGAAAGAAAGACTTTCCGGATGGAAATTAAATAATTTTGTGCTCATGAAAAAAAGGGTTATGCAGCTTTTCATCCAGAACCCTGCTCTCTGGACCGTGACCTGAATAGATTACAGTATTGTCAGGCAGGGTAAATATCTTTTCCCTGGCTGAGCGCTTAAGTTCTTCAACATCTCCGCCTGGAAAATCCGTCCTGCCCACTGAACGGAAAAATATCAGATCACCCGCAAAAACCGCGTTTAATTCCGGAAAATAAAAGGAAAGACTGCCCGGAGTATGTCCTGGTGTAGACAAAACATGACATATACTGCCCAGAAATTCGGTTTCGCCTTCTTCCAGGGGCTTGTAATCAAACCTGGGAGTCCTGGGAAAACCCATGAATCCTCCGCCTCCCACTTCTGTTTTCAAGAGGAATTCATCTTTTTCAGGCGCATATATTGGGGCTCCGGTACTTTCAGACAATTCAGAATTGCCCTGGATATGATCAAAATGAAGATGTGTATTTAAAATACAGGTCAGTTTCAGTTTTTTTTCTCTTAGAAATTCCAGGACCTCCCCTGGATCTCCGCCTGGATCAACAGCCAGGGCCTCCTTGTCATTATACAAAAGGTAGCAGTTTGTTTCCAGCATTCCCAGGCTGAACTGTTTTAGTTGAAGCATAAAAATATCCTTTTTTTTTGTTATTAATTTTGCAAGTCATCTGAATCCGTTAAATTGGCATCATGATCAGGCTAAACAGCCTGTCGCGCACATCCTTACAATGGCTCAACCATGAGTTCTGCCAGGTCCTTTCTGGATGATGATCCCGGCGCTGCGGGATGACCCAGAGCAATAACCGCCATAAGCTCCAGTTTTTCCGGGCTGGTTTGCAAAACCTTGTGTACCGCTTCTTCCTGGTTGATTATCTCGCCCAGCCAGACTCCGCCCAGGCCCAGTCCATGAATGGCCAGAAGCATATTCTGTATACAAGCCCCTGCTCCCTGGCAATCCTTTTCATGATGATATTTGGCTTCTTTATCCAGAAAAACAGCGATAAGCGCGTCCGCCCCGCGCACAACATGGCTGTACCTGGTGCAGTCTTCAAGGGCGGCTTTTCTCTTATCTGCGGATTTTATAACCAGAAACCTCCAGGGCTGATTATTAAGACCGCTGGGAGCCCATCTGCCCGCCTCCAGGACCCTGGCGATATCTTGGGATGAAACGTGTTCTCCGGAATACTTTCTGATGCTTCGCCTGGTCAATATTGCTTCCATAATATCCATAATTGTCTCCTTTGTTAAAGTCTATCCGTAACTATTATCCATATTGTCTTTTGACTCTGAACCCAAGGGGCCCCTGGTGAACAGTTGCGACCTGGCCCGCAATAAATTTAAAAACTGGACAGCAGGCCCGCCTTTATATAGTTTCCATCCGGAAAACAGTATTCGTTATGATTAAAAAACCTTCTCCGGATAAAAACCATATAGCCTGATTCGTCTGTTTTCAACCACAAACCATTTGTCAAAAAAAGGAAACTATTCATTCTTATGGGACCTGTTCTTGATAAAAGCGATCTAATCCGCTTTGAATCCATGCTCAAAGATTCACTGTCGTCTCTTTTCAGCTTCTCATCATACAGCCTGTATTTTCCCCGGGAAATTCCCGGCGGCATGAAGCAGGGCCAGGATATCATCCCCATAATTGAAAAAGACCGGTCTTTATTGCCATTAATGGTTGATGGCCGTTTCCTTGGCGTGTTTATGGCCAAAGGAACAGATTCCAGTCAGATGAAGCTGCTCAAGAAACATCTCAAAAGTTTTATTACCCTCAGCCTGGAAAAACTTATCCTGCATAAGCAATGCATGCTGGACCAGCTTACCGGCCTTTACAATCATGATCAATTCTGCGGGCTTGTCCAGAAAGAAGTCGAAGCTGTCCTGTCCAGCATTACCCCGGGACCGGAAGCAACCATGGATAATGGACAGACCCAGCACAGCGGATCTTTTTGCGTCATGGTTCTGAACCTGGACGGATTCAAAGACATCAGCCATACTTTCGGGTTTTCCTTTGGCGATAAAATCCTGGCTCAACTGGCGTCCTGTCTCAAAAATCTTATTCCGGAGCAGGCTGTGCTTGCCAGACTGCACAGTGATAACTTCGCCCTGTTCTGGCCTCAGACTTCCCAGAAAAAATGTCTTGAACTTGCCCGGAGCATTACCCGGAAAATTCCGGAAATAATATTTGAATTCGATGTTTCAGGAGAAAAAGTATCCCTCACCGCCAGCACTGGGACATCTTTTTTCCCACAGGACATTAAAGGTCCTCAGTTCCGAAAATCATCGTATGAACTTTCCAGCATAATCCTTGAAAAAGCCAAACAGGCCATGCTTATTGCCAAGGAAAACGGCCGGAACAGAGCCTATTCTTTTGGCGGGCTGCTTTCACAGGGGGGAGTGGTCATGGAATCATTGCCGCTTAACCGGCTGGTCATCAATCTTGGCAAAAATGTTGACGTCTGTGAAGGCCAGAAATTTATGGTCTGGTCCAGGAAATTCAATGGCCATTCCGAAGTAATCAAAGAACCTGAAAACAAATCCATGGGGCATTATCCTCCCATACACAAAGGAGAAATCACTATCCTGGAGGTCCAGGACAGAATATCCATTGCCGAGGTTCTCTATCTCAATGACCCTGGCTGGAAAATTGAATCCGGAGACAAATTAAGCCTGCTGCAGGAAAAGGACAGCCTGCTGGAAAAAGAAGGCATCGGCAACGATGATAACCCGCAAAAAGACATCCTCACCGGTTTATACTCATACCGGGACTTTATTTCCCTGTGGAACAGGCAGCGCTCTGCTTCTGAGTCTTTCTGCCTGGCCATGATTAAAATTCAGGGAGAATTCAAGGACAAGAATGATCAGGGCATTGAGGGCGAAAACCTGGTGCTGAAAATAGTTAAGTCTTTTAGCAGCAGATTATCTCAGGAATCTCTTGGAGGCAGATACAGTTCAACCTGCCTGATATTCTACATACCTGACATGCCCCCGGATCAATTAACCCGCGAGCTTAATGATTTGAGCTCTGAGATCAGGGAACAGCATGAAATCCTTATTCATAGCGGTCTTGCTTCTTTTCCCTGCCTCAACTTTTCCAGAATCGACATCCTGGAAAACTGCCGCAAATCCCTGGAGCACGCCGGGCTCAAGGACTTTCCTCATGTGGCGGCCTTTGACAGCGTCACCCTGACCATCAGCGCGGACAGGCTTTTTACCCAGGGCGATACGTTTTCCGCCATGGAAGAATATAAAACCGCCCTGGCCGCGGATGAATCCAACACTCTGGCCCGCAACTCCCTGGCCATCTGCTATGCAAGGCTCGGCAGAATGGGCCTGGCCAGAAAATATTTCAAAGAAATCACAGAAATTGAAGAACAGAACCTCATGGCCTGGTACAACCTTGCCTGTGTCAGCCTCAAACAGGGGGAAACACAGGACGCGCAGGAGGGCTTTCTGAAATGTCTGGACATTGATCCAGGGCACGCTTTCAGCCTTTTCAGAATGGGACAGCTGGCTGAAAAAAACAACTCCCTGGACAAAGCAGAGGAGTTTTACAATCAGGCCAGACAGACTCCTGACGGAGAAAATCTGGCCCCCAGACATCTGGCCAGGCTGGCCTGGAAAAAGGAACACAAGGAAGAAGCCAGGGAACTCCTGCACCAGGCCCTTGTCAATAATCCCAGGGACGCCTTTTCCCTTAATCTAATGGCCAGGATATACCTGGAAAGTGGAGATGACCCCCAGATCGCTGAATCACTGGCCAGGCAAAGCGTCACCCTGAGACCGGACGTCAGCCGGTTCTGGCTTGATCTGGCCAACTGCCTGGAGATCCAGGGCAGGGACGAACAGGCCGGTCTGGCCAAGGCCAGGGCTTTTGGATAGATCAGTCAAACATTGCTTCAACCTGATAA
>JBKHCI010000139.1:0-4170 GCA_046541915.1 Desulfonatronovibrio sp.
TTCTTTTCTTTGGCTGGGTTGCGGGCACAGCCCGCTTCAGATGGAAAGCCTTTCCCATTTAAGCATGTAGGCCACGCACATTCCCGCGATAAATCCCGCTGCCAGGTTGGTGGCCAGGGTAATACCCACGATTGTAAACAGGACAAAAAAATCCTTGCGCTCTTTCATGTCCATGATGGTAAGCGCAAGCTGGCTGCCGGCAAAAATCAGCAGCACTCCAAGTATTGCCATGGGTATAAGGTATAAAACACTGAGAATATGCGAGCCCAGAAGTATTGCCAGTACAATAAATATCATGCCTATAATAACATTTGATCCGGGTGTCCTGGCTCCAAACCGGTAATGAGCAGCCAGCCCCCCTGCCCCGTGACAAAGGGGCATGCCTCCAACCAGAAAACAGAAAAAATTTGCCAGGGCCATGCTCACGCATGAAGCCTTGTAGGTAACTTTCCCTGAGTCTTCTCCAAAATACTGTCTGGACAGATCCGCATTGGCAATAACCGCGTTGCCCAGGGTCATGGGAAGCTGAGGCAAGACCAGAACCAGAAGCGCGAATGAAAAATCAACCTTGGACGGAAAACCAAAAGGCAGTAATTCAGGAAGGTTGAACCCTATGGAAACCTGACTCAGCCCTTCCCTGGTTCCAAGCAGCAGCCCCACCATTATTCCGCCCAGCACAACCACCAGGGCGGCGGGAAATCTTTTGTTATCAAGAAGCAGCAGGGTTATAATTCCTGCTCCAATGCCCAGAATCAGGCCCAGGGGAAGGAAACCGATTTCCTGGATAATCAGATAAGGTTCTGAAGCATCGCGTATTTTCTGAAAGGTTGAAGTGCCGATCATGAAGCGCACTCCCTCGGCCATGAGCAAAAGCCCGGTTGAAAGCTGCACTCCTCTGACAACAGCTGTGGGAGTATATTTGCCGATGAGAGTCATGGCGCCGGTGACAGCGATGATCAGGAGCACCACTCCAATGAGCAGGGTTGAAGCCATTATTTCCGGAGCGCTCAGGCCGGCGGCTATGGCATAGGCCCCTATGACCTTCATGGGTTCCACCGGAACCGGGAGTCGGTAATATACTCCGGACAACAGATAAAAAAGACCCACAGATAAAAACAGACCCAGGGGACTCAGACCGTTTACAAGGACCATGGCAATGGCGATAGGCAAAACAACACCAAGATCACCCAGAGAACCCGCGAATTCATGCCGGTCAAACCTATACGCAACACTCATTGATTACTCCTGATTTTTATATAAAAAAAACGCGGCGAACAGATCATAAGTATCATACAGCCCGGTAAAATAAATATACAGCCAGAAACAGCAGAATCACGCCAAACAACTTTTTTACAAAAGCATTGCTAAGCTTTGTACTCATAAGTCTTGAACCGGCAAGTCCTCCTGCTGATGCAAACAGCCCGGCCAGGATGAGAAATTTCCAGTCAAGGTTTTCCAGTGTGGCAAGAGTAAAAAATCCTGTAAGGGATGAAAAGCATACGATAAAGGCTGAGGAAGCTGCCGCTGTTCTGGGGTTGATCTTTAAAATAAATACCAGCAGCGGAACAACAAACACACCCCCGCCAATTCCCAGCATGCCGCCCATAAATCCGATAATAACCCCCATGACAGATGCCTGAATAAGCTTTCCCCATGACCAGAAGTATTTATTTGATGTATCAGCAGGGATCAACCTGTCACTGAACAGCATTCTGAGGCCCGCCAGGAGAATGACCACGGACATGATGGTTATAAAGACATTCTCATTCACCCATTTAGTGGCCATGGCCCCCACAGGAGCGGAAAGTCCGGATGTGACAAGAAGAGGAATGGACAGGGAAAAATCCACCATTTTGCTGCGGATATAATTATACGAGGCAAAAGATGCCCCCAGGGCATTGAGGAAAAGTGAAGAAGCCACAGCCGGGGCCTGTCCAAAACCCAGAAGGATGAACATGGGGGCAAAAATCAGACCACCCCCCAGCCCGACCATGGAAAGTACAAAGGAAGCCAGAAAGATCAGGGGATATATCAGAAAAGAGATTTCCATTATTTATCCTGAATCAGGTCAGCGGTGGTTCAAAAAACAGCCTGATCTTCTTCTGCCATTTTTTCATGTTTTCCTCATTTGCCTGATAATGGACATGATAGCCCTTTTTTTCTCCAACCGCCAGACCAGCGTCCCGCAGTATTCTCAAATGCTGGGATACGGCCGCTGAAGTCATGCCAAGCTCTTCAGCCAGAGAACTCACGCATAAGGATCTATTTTTGATGAGCTCCAGTATCCTGACTCTGGCTGGTGAGGACAAGGTATTAAAAATCCTGGCCAGTCCCTGTGAATCATAAATCATATAAAATCCTCCCTGATAAGAATATGCGTTATTACTTAATTAAATCGCATCCGCCTGTCAATATTTCCGGCTTGCCCTGCAAAAACTTAATTCTGGTGCCTGAACAGGTACGTTCAGACAAGGATTGGCCTCGAAAACGTTCCTTGTTGAATTCAGGAATTGACATATAATTTTATTTGATTAAATAAGTACGCAACTGCTTAATGAAATTTTAAACACTGATGAACACCAATGAATTCAAACAACATTGCCATCAAGGCACACAAACTGACCAAGAGCTTTGACAACATCAGAGCGGTGGACGGTGTGGATTTTGAAGTCTTTTCCGGTGAACTCTTCGGGTTTCTGGGGCCCAACGGAGCAGGAAAAACCACCACCATCAATATTCTTACCGGTCTTGCCCGGCCTGACTCAGGCACGTTCAGCATATCGGGCATGGACTGTGTTAAAAAGCCCAGATCAGCCCAGCATCTCATGGGAGTGGTTCCTGACGAGAGCAATCTCTATCCTGAACTTTCAGGAGTGGACAATCTGTGCTTCTGCGCAGCGCTTTACGGCATGAAAAAGCAGGACAGGCGGCGCAGAGCAGAGGAACTGCTGGATATGTTTGATCTGACCCGGGCTGCAGATCGAAAATTCGCCGCCTATTCCAAAGGCATGAAGCGAAAACTGACCATTGCCGCCGGAATCATACACCAGCCCGAGATACTTTTTCTGGATGAACCTACCACGGGTATTGACGTGGCCAGCGCCAGACACCTGCGCAGGCTTATCGCGGATCTGAACAGTACAGGAACAACTATCTTTCTGACAACGCACATGATTGAAGAAGCGGAAAAGCTGTGCCAGCGGATTGCTTTTATTGTCAACGGAAAAATCCAGAGAATCGATTCACTGAGCAACCTGCTGAAACCTTTCCAGGACAGGCATATACTCCAGGTTGTCTGCTCAACATCTGTAAGCGGCGTTTTGAAAAAACTTGAAGCAAAGTTTCCTAACCAGGATTTTTCCACCCTGGAAAATGGGATCATTAAAGTTGAATCGGATAGTCCTGTCCAGGTGGGGCCGCTGGTCCGCTTTCTTGAGGATACCGGGATTGAGGTTCTGGAAGCCCGGAGAATCAGGCAGTCTCTTGAAGAAGTATTTGTCAGGATAACCGGCATCGAAGCTCATGACCTGAAAAAATCCAAAGCAGGTAAAGGCAGTAAAAAATGAAAATATGGACCGCTTTTATAAGCATTCTCATTAAAGACATGAAGAGCTACTATCTGAAACCCCCGAATATAAGCTGGGGGCTTATTTTTCCCCTGGCCTGGACAGGCATGTTTTTCATCAGATCCGGAAGCGGCCTGGAAAATGTGCTGTCCCTGCTTCCAGGAGTAGTGGCCATATCCATTCTTTTCGGGACCACCTCCATGCTGGCTGTAACCGTGACTTTTGAAAAAAAGAACCGGTCTTTTGAAAGACTTCTGCTTGCCCCCCTGCCTCTGGAAATTCTAATGCTGGCCAAAACAAGCGGGGCCATTTTGTTCGGTATGGCCAACGCTTTTGTGCCGGTGGTTATCGCCTCTTTTATCACGGACCTGTCCGGAGTTAACTGGTGGATATTTGTTCCGGGAGTATTTTTCATCGCGGTGGTTTCAACCTTTCTGGGGCTGTTTATTGCTGTTGCTGTCAGTGAAGTCTTTGAAGCCCAGACCTTTTCCAACTTTTTCCGCTTTCCCATGATTTTTCTGTGCGGTCTGTTTTTTCCCATTGAACAGCTGCCGATATTTTTAAAACCTCTTTCCTATGCCCTGCCCCTGACCTACGGAGCTGA
>JBKHCI010000035.1:0-17067 GCA_046541915.1 Desulfonatronovibrio sp.
AAGATTTATCCGGACAGATAAATCAGGATGATAAACTGTTTTAACTTTTTTATACAGGAGATTTTTCTCCTGGTGGGTTCCGGGGAGGTTTTTATATGGATTCAAAGGATGATTTTGTCAGGCTGACCCCGCTGGGAGGCCTGGGGGCCATTGGTCAGAACTGCATGGTTATGGAAACACAGGATTCCATGGTGGTTGTTGACTGCGGGTTGATGTTTCCTGATGATTTTCTTCTGGGTGTTGATGTGGTCATTCCCCGTTTTGATTATATTATCAAAAATAAGGACAAGCTTAAGGGGATAGTCCTCACTCATGGGCATGAAGACCATATAGGAGCCCTGCCCTGGCTTCTGCCCTATGTGGATGTCCCTGTTTACGGCTCAAGGTTTACTCTGCAGCTTGTTGCCAACAAGCTTCTGGAGTTCAATCTGAAGGACTACGTCCGCACCGAAGTGGTCAGCGAGAAGGAAGCCTTGATACTGGGGGATTTTACTTTTAATTTTTTCCCTGTCTGCCATTCTATTATCGAGGGGTTTGGTCTGGGCATAGACACTCCGGCGGGAAAGATCGTTCATTCCGGGGATTTCAAGCTGGACCGCGATCCCCTGGGAGGGCACAAAACCGATCTTAAAGCCTTTGAAAAATTTTCAGATTCAGGCGTGAAGCTATTGATGTCTGATTCCACCAATGTGGAACGAGACGGCTACGCCTTGACCGAAAGGGAGATAAAATCCTCCCTGCATGGTTTTTTTGAGGAAGCCCAGGGAAGAATTCTGGTTACTCTTTTTTCCAGCCACATCCAGAGAATGCAGGAGATATTCGATCTGGCCAGGGATTTCGGACGCAAGGTGGCTGTAAGCGGACGCAGTCTGGCCAAGAATATTGAAATGGCCATGGAACAGGGGTTTCTGAACGTGGAGGAAGGGGTATACTGTTCTCTGGATCAGTTGCCTGATTATGATGACTCGGAACTGGTTCTTCTTTTGACCGGTTCCCAGGGTGAGCCATTGTCCGCTCTGACCAGGCTGGCCCTGGGAGAGCACAGGCAGCTTAAAATCAAGAAAGGGGATCTGGTGCTTATGTCGTCCCGGATAATTCCAGGCAATACCAAGGCCATTACCCGGGTTATAAATAATCTGTACCGGCTTGGAGCAGACGTGGTTTATGAACAGGTCCGGGCCATTCACGCCTCAGGTCATGCCCACCGCGAAGAATTGAAAGTAATGATTGAGACTGTGCGTCCCAAGTTTTTTGTCCCGGTGCACGGAGAATTCAGACATCTTTACAAGCATGCGGAACTGGCCAAAAAATGCGGAGTTGCCCCGGAAAGAAGCATTGTCCTGGAAAACGGCCAGCCCATCACTCTGACTCAGAGCACGATTCGTTTTGAAGAGGAGATTATGGCCGAATCAATCCTTGTTGACGGCAAGGGTGTGGGCGATGTGGGCCATACAGTGCTCAAGGAAAGACATATCCTGGGCGGTGAGGGGCTGGTTATTGTGATCATGGTTATAAGCGAGGAAACCGGAGACTTGCTCATGGGCCCCCGGATTCTTTCCAGGGGATTTGTTTTTGAACAGCATTATGACCATGTTCTTGAAGATGCCAAATGCCTGGTCCTGGATCTTTTTGAGGAAACCAAGCCAGGAGCCACCAAAAAGCTTGAGGACAAATCCCGTTCGGTTTTGCGCAGATTTTTCCGCAAGATCCTGGACCGCGATCCCATTGTGATACCTCTGATAATCAAGGTGTAAAAACGCAAGAACCGTCTCTGGCTTCTTTTTTGATTCAGCTGAAAGCCGTCTTGCCGGGATACCTGTAAGGCGGCTTTTCCTATGCTAAACGGCAGAGTCAGGCTGAACTGTCAGGAAGGGCTTTTTCCTGCAGGCCGCACCAGTATTGATTTGACAAGGCGGATATCCTTTATTATTGGAATATAATTGCAATAATGGTCTTGCCGCTTTAGCGCAGGCCTGATTGAACTCAAAACCTGAAAGAGGTTATTATGTGCGGAATTTGCGGAGAAATCAGATTTGACAACCAGGAAATAAATCCTGACGCGGTTTACGCCATGTCCAGGGAAATGATCCCCAGGGGGCCGGACGGACACGGCTTGATAATGCAGGGTAGGCTGTGTCTGGGACATCGCAGGCTTAAGATTGTGGACCTAAGTGAAAAGTCAGGACAGCCCCTTACAGATCCGCAACTGGGGTATTCATGCGTGTTCAACGGGATGATCTACAATTATAAAGAGTTGCGCAGCGAACTTAAGTCTTATGGATACAGTTTTTTTTCTGATGGAGATACCGAAGTACTGATCAAGGCCTATCATAAATGGGGACTTAAATGTGTTGACCGGTTCATGGGCATGTTCGCCTTTGCCCTGGTTGAGCGTGATTCCGGCCGGGTCGTATTCGGTCGTGACCGCCTGGGCGTCAAGCCTTTTTATTTCGCGAGAATAAACGGGGGGCTGATCTTTGCCTCTTCTTTGCCCGCCATACTGGCCACAGGCAAGGCGGACAAAGAAATCGACCCCGCAGCCCTTCATTACTACATGTCTTTTCATGCGGTTGTTCCTGCGCCTTATACTATGCTCAGGGGTATCCGCAAACTCGGCCCGGCAACCCTGATGACGGTTGAACCGGACGGCAGAATGACTGAAAAAGTGTACTGGCAGCCTGACTACGGGCCAGGACCGGATGACGAAAAAAGAACGTTTGAAGACTGGCAGGATCTGGTCATGCAAGCCATGCGCAAGTCTGTTCAAAGGCGAATGGTGGCTGATGTGCCGGTGGGTGTTCTTTTGTCGGGGGGAATAGATTCCAGTCTGGTGGTGGGGCTCCTTGCCGAGGCCGGAGTCAGGGATTTGAAGACATTTTCCATAGGCTTTGAAAGCGCAGGAGGAGAAGCTGGAGACGAATTCAAGTACTCTGACGTGATAGCCGGACATTTCAGCACAGATCATCATAAGATGAGGATCAGTTCCCGGGAAACTCTGGACAGACTGCCTGATTGCATCAGGGCCATGTCTGAACCCATGGTCAGCCATGACAACATCGGGTTTTTCCTTTTGTCACGCGAGGTTGCCAGACACGTCAAGGTTGTTCAGAGCGGGCAGGGAGCAGATGAAGTCTTTGGGGGATATCACTGGTATCCTCCTCTTATGCGCAGCAGTGATCCGGTCAGGGATTATTCAAAGGTGTTTTTTGATCTGGACCACAAGGCCTATGCCGAGGCAGTAAATCCGGAACTTGTGCAAGACAATTTCAGCTTAAGGTTTGTCCGGGAGCATTTTGACATGAAAGGAGCGGACAGAGCCATTGACAAGGCCATGCGCCTTGATTCACTGGTCATGCTGGTGGATGACCCGGTTAAACGGGTTGACAACATGACCATGGCCTGGGGTCTGGAGGCCAGGGTTCCTTTTCTGGATCATGAACTGGTGGAGCTGGCCGCGCGTATCCCTCCGGAGTATAAAGTGGGGGGCCAGGGCAAATATGTACTTAAGGAGGCTTCCAGAAAAGTGATCCCGGCAGAGGTTATTGACCGGCCCAAAGGTTATTTTCCTGTACCCGCGCTTAAGTATCTGCAGGGTGATTTTCTGAAGCTGGTCCGTGAAGTCTTGTCCGATCCCAGGGCCAGACATAGAAATATATTTCAGAAGTCGTATCTTGACAGACTCATGAAGAATCCTTCCCAGGAGATAACGCCCCTTGGTTCTTCCAGATTGTGGCAGGCCGCCCTTCTTGAGCTGTGGTTCCAAACCTTTAATATTTGAGATTAAGGATCGGACAATGGCTCAAAAATACAAAAAAGATCACCGGTTTAGCCGCAGTAATGTCCCTTCTCTGCGCAACTGGGAAAGCAAAAATCGGACTCCCGGCATAAGAATGGAAAGCGATGTTGTCCTGGACTGCGGCTGGGGACGCCTGCTTTTCGGGCATACTTTCCAGGACCAGCAAAAGCTCGTGGATATCCTCCTGCAGGAAAGACCAGGTAAAAGGGATATAGCTATTTATCTGAGAGATCCGCATGTGGTTCTTTCTCTGGCCCCTCAGGATCTGTTCATGGACCCTTCCCACACGTACCGTTTGTGGCTGGACAGTTATCTTTCGAGCAAGGCCCATTCCCCAAGATTTGTGATCCGCAGGATAACTTCCACACAGGACTGCCGGGAAATAAATAAGATTTATTCCACCTGGGGCATGGTTAACTCTGAGGAATCTTTTTTGTGGAAAAACCGCAACTCACGGGAAATAATGTTTCTGGTGGCTGAAGATACCCTGCAGAAAAAAATTATCGGCACAGTAACCGGGGTTGACCACAAAGAAGTTTTCAATGATCCTGAGAACGGCTCCAGCCTGTGGTGTCTGGCTGTGGATTCCCAGGCTTCTCAGCCTGGAATCGGAGAGGCCCTGGTCCGGCATCTGGCTGAAAGATTAATGGCCAGAGGCAGGTCTTATCTGGATCTTTCTGTTATGCATGACAACAAGCAGGCTATTGCCCTTTACGAAAAAATCGGGTTTCAGAGAGTGCCGGTCTTCTGCATCAAGCGCAAAAACCCCATTAATGAGCCCTTGTTTACTTCCGCAACTGAAGCCGCGGAACTGAATCCCTATGCCACAATAATCATCAAGGAAGCCAAACGCAGGGGCATAAGCGTTGAAGTCCTGGATCAGGAGACAGGACATTTCGCCCTTACTTTCGGGGGAAGAACCATAGTCTGCTGGGAATCCCTGAGCGAATTCACCAATGCCATTGCCCTGTGCCGCTGTGATGATAAAGCTCTGACCAGAAGGATTCTGCGCGGGGCTGGTCTGCGTACGCCTGAACAGATCAAAGCCGGGAACCAGGATGACAACCACGAGTTTTTGAGAAAGCACGGCTCTGTGGTGGTCAAACCGGTCAGAGGGGAACAGGGAGCAGGCATCAGCGTGGATATCCGGGACAGCGATGAGCTGATCAGGGCGTGCAGGGCCGCGGCCAGGATCTGTAAAGATGTTATAATCGAAAACTATGTTCAGGGCCAGGATCTGCGCGTTATTGTAATAGACTTTAAGGTGGTGGCGGCGGCAGTGAGAAGGCCGGCCATGATAGTGGGGACCGGCACTCACACCATAAAACAGCTTATACAGAAACAAAGCAGGCGCAGGGCCTCGGCCACAGGCGGAGAGAGCAGAATTCCTCTGGATTCAGAAACCAAAAGATGCGTTAAGCAGAATGGTTATGGGCTTAATGATATACTTGAAAGCGGACATAAACTGGAAGTCAGGAAAACCGCCAATCTGCACACCGGCGGAACTATCCACGATGTTACAGCAGATCTTCACCCGGAACTGAAGCAGGCAGCCCAGGAGGCAGCCCGGGCCATAAATATCCCGGTGGTAGGGTTTGATTTTCTGGTTCCAGATGTCAGCGGTCCGGAATATGTTATTATTGAGGCCAATGAGCGGCCCGGGCTGGCCAATCATGAACCTCAGCCCACGGCCCGCAGATATGTTGACCTTCTCTTTCCCCAGACCGCCGTGTAAATTCTGACATTCGGATTTGCCGGACTTTAAGTTGCTTTGCCCCCTGATTTTTAACAAAAAAGACAAAATACAATGGAAAAAAAATTACCAGTAGATATACATTATCTACAGTACATCCTTGGCAAGCTGCTAAGCATCCCCAGTCCCACAGGATATACGGATGAAATAGTTCATTTTACCTGCAGACAGCTGGAAGAGCTGGGAGTGCCTTATGAGCTGACCAGACGAGGAGCTATCCGGGCGGATATCAAAGGAGACAAATCATCGCCTGACCGGGCTGTTGTGGCACACCTGGACACACTGGGGGCCATGGTCGCCACTCTCAAGTCAAACGGCAGACTGGGTGTTACCCCAATCGGAACCTGGTCCAGCCGGTTTGCCGAAGGGGCCAGGGTGAGTATATTTACTGATTCCGGAGTCAGGCGGGGAACTATTCTTCCCCTGAAAGCATCCGGACATGCCTATGATATTCAGGTGGACACCCAGCCCGTGACCTGGGATCAGGTTGAAATCAGGGTTGATGAAGATTCTCTGAGCAAAAGGGATCTGGAGGAGCTGGGGTTTCATGCGGGCGACTGGGTGGCTGTGGACTCTCCTCTGGAAGTCAGCCCTAAAGGATACATAAATGCCAGGCATCTGGACAATAAGGCCGGGGTGGCCACAATATTGGCCGCTGTCCAGTCAATTATTAAAAACAGGATAAAACTCCCTGTAGATTGCCATATTCTTTTCACTATTTCCGAAGAAGTAGGTTCAGGGGCTTCAGGGATACTGCACGGAGATGTGGCTGAAATGGTCAGCATTGACAACGCACCGCTTATTGACGGGCGCAACCGGTTTGAAAAAGGAGTTACCCTTTGCGTCAAGGACAGCAGCGGGCCTTTTGATTACCACCTGACTCACCTTCTTCTGGAGCTATGCCAGAAACACGACATCCTCCATCAAAGAGATGTGTTCAGGTATTACAGGTGTGACGCGGCCTCAGCCGTGGAAGCAGGCAATGACCTGCGCACTGCTCTGGCCTGTTTTGGAGTGGATGCCTCGCACGGCCATGAGCGCTCCCACCTGAATTCCCTGCAAGCTTTGGCTCAGCTTACGACCCTTTACATGCAGAGCAAGCCGGTGGCTGAAAGGGACAGGCGACACCTTGGACCGATTAAGGGGTTTACAGAACAGCCCCAGGCTTCAGCCCTTAAACCCGGAGAGCGGACCTGCAAAATTGAAGCGGTAAACGGCCAGGAAAATGAATAGTCGTATTGTTTTGATTGTGCCGGGGAATGGTTATATTCTCTTGACTTGTTGACTCATACCTATTTAAAAAATATCTTCCTGACAGGATAAGATTTCCAATATAAAATTTGACTGGCATTGCCGGTCCTTTTTTATTTTAAGTCCGCCCGGTTAAATCCCTGAATCTGTTGCCCCGGACCCATGGTTCAAGGTTAAGGTAAAAATGATTTTAATATGACACGTTTTGGTTTTGTCTTACAGAGCCATGGCCGGTCAAACATCGCAACATCTTGAAACCCGGACAGGTTTCTGTCTTTTGACTTAAATCATAAGCTATGGTGAATAGCTGCAAGAACTTTTGAGTATTCAGTCTGTCAGTAAAAACATGTTAAGAGGAGCCAAATGAAGCCCAGTAAAATGCCATCAGATATTAAAGAGCCCGCAATCAGTGATAATGCCAGAACTGTTCTGACCAAAAGATACCTGCGAAAAGGGTCTGAGGGAGAACCTCTTGAGGATTTTAAGGGCATGTTCTGGAGAGTGGCCTCCAGCATTGCCAATGAAGAAAAAAAATACAAAAAATCCAGTTACAAGGCTGATGAGCTGGCCAGGATCTTTTATGAAATGATTGTTGAGTATAAGTTTCTTCCCAATTCTCCCACATTGATGAATGCCGGGACAGAGCTTGGCCAGCTGGCAGCCTGTTTTGTCCTCCCGGTGGGCGACTCCATGGAGGAAATATTTGATGCCATTAAATACGCGGCTCTTATCCATAAATCCGGCGGAGGAACCGGATTTTCATTTTCCAGGCTAAGACCCAAGGACAGCCGGGTGGGATCAACCGGAGGCATTGCTTCCGGTCCCATTTCTTTTTTAAGGATATTTAATACAGCCACTGAACAGGTGAAACAGGGCGGAACAAGGCGCGGAGCCAATATGGGCATTCTGCGCGTTGATCATCCAGATATTATTGATTTCATCCGGGCCAAGGAAAAGGATGGTGACCTGAATAATTTTAACCTGTCCATTGCCTTGACGGAAAAGTTCATGCAGGCGGTGGAAAATGACGAAGAATATCCCCTGCTGGCTCCGCACTCAGGCAGTGAAAAAGACAGGCTCAGGGCCAGGGAAGTCTTTTCTCTTCTGGTCCAGAAGGCCTGGGAGAGCGGAGATCCAGGCATTATTTTTCTGGACCGCATCAACAGGGACAACCCCACACCGGATCAGGGAGAGATTGAAAGCACCAATCCCTGCGGAGAGCAGCCCCTGCTTCCTTATGAAGCGTGTAATCTTGGTTCTATAAACCTGGATAAGTTTTTTGCTCCGGATAAAGAAGACGGGATTGACTGGCAAGGGCTCAAGGAAACGATTCATCTGTGCGTGCGTTTCCTGGATAATGTTATTGATTCCTCGCAGTATCCCCTGGACCGTATCGCGGAAATGGTCCGCAGGAACCGGAAAATAGGTCTGGGCGTAATGGGCTGGGCTGATCTGCTGTTTCAGCTGGAAATACCCTATGACAGCCATCAGGCCTTGACGCTGGCTGAAAAAATAATGGAATTCATCCATAAGGAATCCAAGTCTGCTTCCAAGGCCCTGGCCATGGAAAGAGGACCTTTTCCAGCATATGAGCAGTCAGTTTATGCCAGACAGAACTACGGGCCTTACCGCAACGCCACCACCACGACCATAGCCCCCACAGGTACTCTGTCCATAATCGCCGGGTGTTCTTCGGGTGTTGAGCCCCTGTTTGCCTTAAGTTTTGTGCGCCAGGTAATGGACGGAGAAAGGCTGGCGGAAGTCAATCCTCACCTGGAAACAGCCCTGAAAAAGGCCCAGAGCCACAGCGTTAAATTAATGGAAGAAATCGCGCATAAAGGCAGTATCAGGGATATGGATTTTCTGGATAAACATTTGCGGGAAGTCTTTGTTACGGCCATGGATATTGAGCCGGAATATCATCTGAAGATGCAGGCCGCTTTTCAGAAATTTACGGATAACGCGGTTTCCAAGACAGTGAATCTGCCCAAAGACGCCACCAAAGAGGATATCTGGTCTATTTACTGGATGGCCTATGAACTGGGCTGCAAGGGCGTGACGGTTTACCGGGACGGCTGCAAGAATGCCCAGGTGCTTTGCACCGGCGAGGGACAGAGTTCTTCGGAAAAAGGTCAGGAGGGCGCAAAGAACGTAAGAGAAAGACCGGAAGTAGTCTATGGATTTACCCAGAAGGTCCGCACAGGCCTTGGCGAGCTGTACCTGACTGTAAATGAGGTTGATGGCAAGCCTTTTGAGGTGTTCGCAACAATCGGACGTTCAGGAAGGTCAATTACTGCCAAGGCTGAAGCCATAGGCCGGCTGGTTTCCCTGGCCCTTCGCTCAGGCATAGACGTGCGCGATGTGGTCAGTCAGCTCAAGGGAATAGGCGGGGAGCATCCTGTGTTTCAGAAAAAAGGACTGCTGCTGTCCATCCCTGACGCGGTGGGCTGGGTTCTGGAAAACAGATACCTGCAGGGAAGCAAGGCAGATACTGATTACGTAAGCCTGCACAAGCCGGCCTGTCCTGAATGCGGACAGGAGCTGGTTTTTCAGGAGGGATGCTTTGTCTGCGGAGCATGCGGCTATACCAAATGCGGGTAGGCATTTCAGGAAATAAATGATTAGTGCCAGGTATCTTTCCCATTCCTTCGGCCGTTACTGGGCCTTAAAGAATATCTCTTTTTCCCTGGATAAAGGGGATTTTCTGTTTTTGACTGGGCCGTCAGGAGCTGGAAAGACCACATTGATGCGAATTCTGCACGGCAGTCTGCCTGTTCAGCGGGGCAAGGCCGACATTGCCGGTTTTGACCTCAACATTTTGCCGACCCGCAGGCTTTACCTGTTAAGACGTCAGGTAGCCATAGTGTTTCAGGATTTCAGGATTCTGCCTGACAGATCGGTCTGGGATAACGTGGCCCTGCCCCTGATAGTCAGGGGAATGGCAGGGAAACAGATTCAGAAGAGGGTTCGGGCTGTTCTCAGGGGGCTTCGTCTTGACAAAAAGACATGGTGTCTGTGCAGGGAGATATCCGGAGGTGAACAGCAAAGGGTTGCAGTGGCCCGGGCAGTAGTGGTTAATCCCAAGGTCCTTCTGGCGGATGAACCAACAGGAAACCTGGATAAACAGCTTTCAGTTCAGCTCCTGGAGGTGTTCAGGCAGTTTCATGTCCACGGCACTACCGTTATTTTTGCCACACACAATGAAGAACTTATCAAAAGCCAGCCAGGCGCAAAAATCCTTTGCCTGGAAGAGGGACGCGTCACCGGTGCAAACTGGTCCCTGGAGCAGAGCCAGATATGAGAGTTTTTCGACATCTTCTGGCTCAGGGAATCAACAACCTGGGCCGCAACAAATGGGCTCAGGTTTTTACCATGAGCGCGGTCACTCTGGTTTCTTTTCTGGCTGGACTTTTCCTGCTGCTGCTTTTTAATTTCAGTACTGCTGTTACTACCACCCAGGACAAGCTGGAGTTTCAGGTTTACTGGGACAGGGAGATGTCCATGGAGGATGTCCAGGCAACCTGGCAGGAAATGACTGCCTGGGAAATTGAATCTCTAAAGACTTTCACCCCGGAACAGGCCCTGCAGACCCTGGTGGATTCAATGACCGGCGATTTTGATCCCCGGCACCTGGCCGGGTCAAATCCTTTGCCTCCAACAGCCCTTGTTGAAATTTCCCTGAGCAAATCAGACCAGGAAGATCTGGCCAAAGAGACTTTGTACAGACTGGAACAGCTGCCCGGAGTGGACAGGGTCAGCTACAATCCCCTGCAGATGGACATGGCCAGGACCTGGCTTAAGATCGCTTCCGCGGTCTTCTGGCCTTTAGTTGGTTTCATGTTCATTATTACTGGTCTGGTGGTGGCCAATACCCTTAAGCTGAATCAGATCAACCGCAGGGACGAAGTGGAGATCCTTTCCCTGGTGGGGGCAAGTTCATGGTATATCCAGTTTCCCCTTCTGGTTACAGGCGCTTTGCAGGGGCTGCTGGGGGGTGTTTTTTCGTTGGTTCTTTTGAAAGGAGTGCATCTGCTTATTAAAGATCTGCTCTACTTTCCTCCCCTGTGGATCAGAATTGAATTTCTTCCGTCTCTGTATGCCGGGTCTCTTGTGGCAGCCCTTGCCGCGGTCGGGGTTGTCAGCAGCCTTTTGGCCGGGCAGACGTCTCGTGATCATGATCCACAGTGATCAGGAACAAAGAAGCGGGAACACCAGATAAGGGGAGAGGGATTGGGAGCATATTGTCAGCAAAGTATTGAACTGGAACTTAGAGGGCGCAAATGGCTCATCAGCAGGGCCGGCAATCTGGATGAACTGTGGGAGGAGATGACCGGTGAAGCAGCAGATGCTGAGGATCATATTCCATACTGGACAGAAGTCTGGCCCGCGTCAAAAGCATTGTCCGGTCATATAAGCGACAGCGCCCGGCTTCTTGCCGGCCGGCTGTGTCTGGATATAGGCTGCGGCCTGGGGCTTACCTCGCTGGTGGCGAGGTCTGTGGGGGCCAGGGTGGTGGCCATGGATTTTGAGAAGCCTGCCCTGGAATTTGCCCGTCAAAACGCTTTGATTAATAATATTCCTTCCACATGCTGGGTTCAGACGGACTGGAGAAACCCGGGGTTTGGTCCGGAGGTGTTTGACTTTATCTGGGCCGCGGATGTACTTTATGAAGCCAGATTCTGGGAACCTCTGGCCGGGCTTCTGCGATACTGTCTCAAGGATAACGGCAGGATCTGGATAGCCGATCCTGAAAGAAATGTTTCTGTCAAGGCCTGGGATTATTTTGAAACAAAAGGCTTTACAATTAAAGAGATTGGCAGGCAGAAAACTGTGGTGGGTTCTCACAGCGCTACGGTTAGGATGATGGAATTAAGTAAATGAAAAAACCTGGAGGACTGGCATGGGTAAGACAATTCGTTTTGGAGTTTCCCTGGATCTGGATCTGCTGACCAGATTTGATGAGCTGTGCGAGGAAAAAAGTTATCAGACCCGGTCTGAGGCCATCAGGGACCTGATCCGGGGAGCCCTGGTTCAAAAACAGTGGGAAGACGATGACCTGGAAACCATCGGAGTGCTTTCCCTGGTCTATGACCATCACCAGAGTGATCTCTCTCAGAAATTGACCGAGATTCAGCACCAGGCCCTGGATAATATTGTAACGTCCATGCATATTCATCTGGACCATCATAATTGTCTGGAAGTCCTTATCCTTCGCGGATCAGGCAAAAGCATCAAGGAGACTTCCCAGAAACTCACTTCCACCAAGGGAGTCAAGCATGGCCGCCTTAATCTGACAACCACCGGCCAGGATATTGCCTGATGCAGGATATTCAAAGCGGTCCTTCAGAGGTCCCTCTGCCCATAGACAGGGTAGGGGTGAAAAATCTGAAGATTCCCCTGGTGGTCCAGGACCGCAGGCAGGGCAGTCAGCATACTATTGCTGACGTTGATCTGTGCGTGGATCTTCCGGCCAGGTTCAAAGGTACGCACATGAGCCGGTTTCTCATGGTCCTGAGCTCCTGGTCTCAGGTATTGAACTATGAAAGTTTTAAAGATCTGCTGTCCAGGGTCCGGCAGAATCTGGAAGCCAAAAAAGCCATTCTGCGCTTTGACTTTCCATATTTTTATGCCAGGAAGGCCCCGGTTAGCGGACATGAATTTGTGGTTGATTTCAGTTCTTTTCTGCGCGGAGAACTTGACGGAGAAAAAGTCAATATGATCCTGGGGGTTGAAGTCCCGGTTATGACGGTCTGTCCCTGTTCCCTGGCCATCAGCGAAAAAGGGGCGCACAGTCAAAGGGCCCTGGTGAGAATAAAATGCGGGTTCACCGGGCTGCTCTGGCTGGAAGAGCTTATTGATATCGCTTCTGAGGCTGGTTCTTCCCCGGTATATCCACTTCTCAAACGCGAAGATGAAAAATTTGTGACCGAGTATGCCTTTTCCAGGCCCGCATTTGTAGAAGACGTTGTCAGGAAGGCCGCCTTAAGTCTTGACGCGCATAAGCTGATCAACTGGTATGAAGTTGAGGTGGAAAGTTTTGAGTCCATCCATAATCATAGTGCCTACGCCAGGATCTCCAGGCTCTGACCAGGGTCGCCCGGATTTGATTTTATTTGTCTTTGAGGTTATCTTTTCAGACTTGTAACTGTTCACCATATTTTCCTTATTAAAAACTGGAGGCAATCCGGTTTTTTTATGCTGCAAAACTCTCTGTCGCGGCTTTGTAAGGCAAAACCATTTTATTCGTGGTTTAATCAAATAAGTGCTGGTTTTGTCTAACAAAGCCGCGGCCGGTCAAACATTGCAGCATTTCGGAATTCTGCCCCCTTCCAGACTCTTGATCTAAGGCATTAAATTTTGGTGAACAGCTACGCAGACTTTATTTTAGACCGGGATCCAGTTTTTTCTTAATTTCCACGCCGGCTACGGCAAATAACGGGAGTTTTTATGGCCAAGAAAGGTATGTCCCCTCAGGAGCTGCGTAAAGAAGCTCTTGAAACCGCGATCACCACTATTGAAAGGAAATACGGACAGGGCTCGGTTATGAGACTGTCTGACGACGCTCATCAGTCCATCCCATTTATTCCTACAGGTTCCATTGGTCTGGATCTGGCCCTGGGTCTGGGAGGTATTCCCAGAGGCCGGGTTACTGAAATTTATGGGCCTGAATCCTCGGGCAAAACAACTCTGGCTCTGCATATAATCGCTGAAGCCCAGAAAAAAGGCGGTGTGGCCGCGTTTATTGATGCCGAGCATGCCCTGGATGTCACTTATGCCCGCAGACTGGGCGTGAATACTGAAGAATTATTGATTTCTCAGCCTGATTACGGGGAACAGGCCCTGGAGATTGCCGACCTTCTGGTCCGTTCGGGCGGGGTGGATGTTATTGTGGTTGATTCTGTAGCCGCTCTTATTCCCCAGGCCGAACTTGAAGGAAGCATGGGGGAAACTCAGGTTGGGGGCCAGGCCAGACTCATGTCCCATGCCATGCGTAAATTAACAGGCACTATCCACAAGTCCAAAACCTCCCTGGTGTTTATAAACCAGATCCGTATGAAAATCGGGGCCATGGGCTATGGCAATCCCGAGACCACTTCAGGAGGGAACGCCCTGAAATTTTATGCCACTATCCGCATGGATATCAGAAAAATCCAGACCCTCAAGGATAAAGAAGAGGTTGTAGGCAACCGGGTCAGGGTCAAGATAGTCAAAAACAAAGTTGCCCCTCCTTTCCGGGAGACCCAGTTTGATATCCTGTATGGTCTGGGGATTTCCCGCATCGGTGAGCTGCTGGACATGGGAGTGGAAAACAAGGTTCTGGACAAGAGCGGAGCATGGTATGCCTATGGTTCAGAACGGCTTGGCCAGGGCAAAGAGAACGTCAGGGCCTTTCTGCTGGAGAACCCGGAGATAGCCAGGGCCATTGAAAATGACCTTCTGGTTCAGCTGGGAGTTATGGAGCCGGAGCAGACAGCGCAAACCGAGGCTGACAAGGATGCAAAATAATTCAAGGAGTGTTCCGGTGCTGACCTCTTCCGAGATTAGAGACAGGTTTCTGCAATTCTTTCAGGATAACGGGCATGCGCCTGTGCCCAGTTCTTCACTTGTGCCGCAAAGTGATCCCACTTTGCTGTTTACCAATGCGGGCATGGTGCAGTTTAAAAAAGTTTTTCTGGGCCAGGAAAAACGTGGCTACACCCGGGCAGTAACTGCCCAGAAGTGCCTGCGGGTGGGCGGCAAACATAATGATCTGGAAAACGTAGGCAGAACTGCCAGACACCACACATTTTTTGAAATGCTGGGCAATTTTTCCTTTGGGGATTATTTTAAAAAAGAGGCCATTGATCTGGCCTGGAAGTTTCTGACCCGGGAAATGGGACTGGACAAAGAGAAACTGTTTATTACCATTTTTCAGGATGATGATGAAGCCATGGAGCTCTGGAAGCAGACGGCCGGAGTTCCCGGGGAAAAGATAATCCGCCTGGGAGAAAAGGATAATTTCTGGTCCATGGGAGATACCGGACCATGCGGGCCATGCTCAGAGATACTTTATGATCAGGGAGAGGCCATGTCCTGCGGGCCTGACTGCGGCATCGGGATTTGCGACTGTGACCGTTATCTGGAAATCTGGAATCTGGTGTTCATGCAGTTTGACCGGGATGAACTGGGCAATCTGACCCCCCTGCCCAGGCCAAGCATTGATACGGGCATGGGCCTGGAAAGGATAAGCGCGGTATGCCAGGGCGTTTTCTCCAATTATGACACAGATCTGTTCCAGCGCTTGATTAAGTATATGGCCCATCTGGCCGGGGTTTCCTATGGAACCGAAGAAGACCGGGACGTGGCATTGAGGGTTATAGCGGATCATTCCCGGGCTTCAGCATTTATGATTGCCGATGGGATGCTTCCTTCCAATGAAGGCCGGGGATATATATTAAGAAGGCTTATCCGCAGGGCCTACAGATTCGGCCGGACCCTGGGAATGGACGACCCTTTCCTGTACATGGTTTCAGAACAGGTGGTCCAGGCCATGAAGGACGCTTATCCTGAACTTGAAGAATCAAAAGAGTTCATGGCCAAAGTGATAAAACAGGAAGAGGAGCGTTTTGCCGGGACTCTGGAAAAGGGACTTGTTCTGCTCCAAGAAGAGATGGACAAACTTGAGAGTGCTGAAAAACAGGTGATTCCGGGAGAAGTGGCCTTCAAGCTTTACGATACTTATGGTTTCCCCCTGGACATCATTAATGATATTGCCGAGAAAAAAGGTTTTGGGGTGGATGAAGACGGTTACACCGCCCTGATGCAAGAACAGAGAAAAAGGGCCAAAGCCGCCTGGAAGGGAGCAGACAGCGATAACCTCTTTGATTACCTGAATCAGGCGGCAGCCGATGGTTTCCAGGTTGATTTTGTGGGATACGATAAACTGAGCTCCAAAGGCCGGATCAGTTTTTTACTTGATGTCAATGGACAGCCTCAGCAGGATCTTGGGCAGGGCAGGGAAGGTTGGCTGGTTTCAACCACTACTCCGTTTTACGGGGAATCAGGCGGCCAGACCGGAGATCAGGGACGCATTGTTTCAGCCGCAGGACAGGCCAGTGTCAAAGACACCCAGAAGCCTTTTGCCGGGATTATTGTCCACCGGGTTGAAATAACCTCTGGCAGCCTGTCCCTGGACCAGGAAATTGAGCTTTTTGTTGATGACGGCAAAAGGGTGTCCATTGCCAGAAATCACACCGCTACTCACCTTTTGCATTCAGCTTTGCGAAATGAGCTGGGTGAGCATGTCCGCCAGGCCGGGTCCCTGGTGGATGAGAACCGGCTCCGTTTTGATTTCACTCATATCAAACCTTTGAAAAAAGAAGAGCTGGACCGGATTGAAGAAAATATAAATTCATATATTCTTTCTGATATTCAGGTGGAAACCATGGAAATGGAGCATGAACAGGCCGTCCAAAAAGGAGCCCTGGCCCTTTTTGGAGAAAAATACGCGGACCAGGTCAGGGTGGTTGCCCTGGGAGATGTTTCCATGGAGCTTTGCGGGGGGACTCATCTCAGATCAACCGGGCAGATGGGAAGTTTCTGCATTGTAAGCGAAGGAGCAGTGGCGGCCGGAGTGCGCAGGATCGAGGCCATTACCGGCTGGCAGGCCCTTAGGTTCTGGCAGGATAAACGCGCCAGAGTGGAGTCGCTTCAGGAGATTCTTAAAGTCGGGTCTGATCAATTGCTGGACAAGGTGACTAACCTTCAGGAGCAGTTAAAAAACGCCTTAAAGGAAAACAAGAACCTCAAGAGCAGGCTTTCTTCGGGTACGGGAAGTGAACTGGCTGCTTCGGCCAGAAAGATTTCCGGGATAAATTTTATTGCCCGGAAACTGGATGACACGGACATGAACGGCCTTAGAAAGCTTATGGATGATATCCGGTCCAGGATGACGTCCGGAGTGGTTCTTCTTGCTTCCCAGAAAAAGTCCAAACCCATGCTCCTTCTTTTTGTAAGCAAAGACCTGCACGAAAGATTTACCGCCCCGCAATTGATCAAGGATGTCGCGGCCCAGATCAAGGGCAGCGGCGGCGGGAGGCCTGATCTGGCCCAGGCCGGAGGAGCGGATGCCAGCGGCCTGGACAGGGCCCTGTCCAGGCTGGAGCAGATCCTTAAGGAGACGGATGAGCCAGGGTAAAAAATAATCAGCTAGCTGGCTGCCCCAAATCTCCCAATTTTTGAACAGCCAGTGGAATAAGGACTTTTTCAACACGCTGCTAGACAGCCA
>JBKHCI010000140.1:0-4132 GCA_046541915.1 Desulfonatronovibrio sp.
GATTTACTTTGTTCATTTTTTGTTTTAGAGAAACAGATTTAATGTTGAATCACAGAAAGCCAGATATTTTTCTGATGAACATCTTATCCCGGGAGTATAATTTATGCGTGAAAGCAGTTCAGCTTCAGCACAGGTGATCATGCACGGCCCCATGAGAGATCTGATAAAAAAGATTCAGGATCTGCCTGTGATTCCACCGGTGGGGGTTAGGGCTATGACTCTGTCTCTCAGTGATGATGTGGATCTGAACAACCTGGGCAGAGTAGTGGAATCTGATCCTGTGCTTTCCGCCAACATTCTCAGACTGGTCAATAATGTGTCCTGTGGATTAAGGGACAAGGTCGGCAGTGTTAAGCAGGCCATAACTTTGGCCGGCCTGAATCAGGTCAGGTGCGCTCTGTTAGGGGTAATGCTGAAGGACAGTCTGGGAGCTCAAAGTCAAAATACCGCCCGGGACGCGCGTTACATCTGGTCCCACAGTCTTCTGTCCGCGATAATTGCCAGAAATATATCCAGAAGGACTTATCCCGAGTTGAAAGAATCAGCTTTTGTGGCTGCGCTTCTGCATGATATCGGCAAGATCGTGATCATGGATATTTTTCCGGACAGTCACGAACTTATCCGGGAAAGAAAGATTAAAAACAATCTGAGTTCAATTGAGGCTGAGCAGCAGATCCTGGATACTAATCACTGCCTCGCGGGAAAGGTGCTTGCCTCTCACTGGGGATTGCCTCAATTTATTGTTGACTGCGCGTGGCTTCATCATAATCCGGTAGAATCCGGGAGGTTCCTTTCTGCCAGTAAAGAATTGCTGGACATTGTCACGCTTTCAAATCTGGCTGCGCATAATGTCTTCTGCGAAGAACAAGCTCCCGGCCAATACGACTCAACATACAAGACCTTGCTGTCCAAGATGGAGCTTACTGAAAAAGACGCGCAGAAAGTGGGAAAGGAAGCTATGAAGGAATACGGCATCCAGTCGGGTTTCTTTGATCTTGATGGCGATTTCAACAATGTTTTTCAGGATGTTATTCAAAAAGCAAATAAAAAGCTTTCTCAGCTGGGGCTGGAGATTGAAAAGAAAAACAAGTTCCTGTTTGAGAGTAATCAGATCCTGGAACTGGAAAATATACTGCACAAGAACCTGACACCGATAGTAGAGAAGGAGTCATTTTTTCAAGCGGTTTCAGATTCTTTCAGTCATTTCCAGCCTGCCCGGGCGGGATTTTTTTATACCATCGACAATGAAACCAGGGAGCTTGAGGGTATAATCTGGATGGACGGCGGAAGAAAAAGAAATCTTCTGTGTTTCCTGGACCGCGACGGCCTGCCTGTCTGGGAACATGACGATGCCAGCCTTGCGGCCGAACTCAAAAATATGATTCTTAATTACAGGAACCGGCGTTGTCCTGAGGGAGGGCTTAGCTATAATGTCAATTCAAGGTTTCATATTGTCAGTTTTCATGGCGGGAACGGCTTTTTCGGGGAGCTGTGCATTTTTTTGCGCAAGGAATTTTCCGCGAGCTATCGCCATAACAGAGCAGCCCTAACCAACATCTCCAGGATAATCTGTTCTCACCTGGACAGAATCGCTCTTTATAACCGCCTTGAAAAAAGGACTGAGGAACTGAGTCAGACCCTGTGGAAAAACAGGCAGATGAATCTTAAATTGATTCAGGCTGAGCGACTGGGCGCTGTTGGTCAGCTGGCAGCAGGCGCGGCCCATGAGATAAATAACCCGCTGGCAATAATTTCGGCAAGATCTCAGCTGCTTCAGTTAAAAGAAAAAGATGAGAAAAGAAAAAGGGAACTGGAACTGATTTCTGATCAGATCGACAGGATAAGTAAGATCTTGTCCAATCTGATGGATTTTGCCAGACCCGCTCCTCCTTCCCTTCAGGATGCTGACCTGCACAGTGTTATCGACAAGGTTCTGGAGCTGGTTGAAAATGGCTATAAGAAACAGGGGATGAGCATTGAAAAGAAATATTCTTCCGACCTGGTAAGTATAAAAGCGGACCCCAATCAGCTGGAGCAGGTTTTTCTCAATCTCTTCATCAACGCGCAGCACGCTATGGAAAAAAGCGGGGGCAAACTGACCATTACAACCTCGTTATCTCAGGACAAAAAGAATGTCTCTGTGCGCGTTGAAGATCAGGGCGAAGGAATATCCAGAGAAAATCTGAAAAAAATATTTGATCCTTTTTTTACCACCAAGGAAGAGGGGAAAGGCACAGGACTTGGCCTGTCCACTGCCTGCGGGATTATCAACAGTCATTTCGGCAAACTGGATATAACCAGTCAGCCGGGCAACGGTACTCAGGTTTCTATTGAACTTCCCGTAGATATAGCCGACCTGAGGCCTGCTTTTTCAGACACGCGGGGAATATTTTCCAGGTCAGACCGTAAGGCGCGTCCCAGAATCCTGGTTGTTGATGATGAGGAACATATAAGGGATATCCTCAGGGAAACCCTGGAAAATGAAGATATGGTGGTGGAGACGGCAGATAATGGACAGGACGGCCTGGAAAAATGTGTTGATCAGGACTTTGATCTGTTGCTGCTGGATATAAAAATGCCTGCCCGTGATGGCTTGTCGCTTCTGCGTGAGATCAGAAAAGCTGATGAATCCCTGCCCGTGATAATAATTACCGGAATGGCCTCACATGAAGAAATGCAGGAAGCCATAGGCCATGGAAACTGCAAGTGCGTGCGTAAACCTTTTCATATCAAGACCCTTCTGGCTCTGATAAAGGAAAGTCTGGAAAAGTAATGGCTGATAAGATCAGGTCCAGGATAATCTCAATTGCCAGCGGCAAGGGTGGGGCAGGCAAGACGACCCTGGCCGTGAATCTGGCCTGGTCTTTATCCTTGAAGGGTAAAAAAGTATGCCTGATAGATGTTGATCTGGGTTTGTCCAATGTAGACGTTGTTCTGGGGCTGAAGCCGGGTTCAACCCTGGAAGATGTCATTCTTAGGGATAAGCCTCTTGCTTCAGCCATAACCAGTGTCAGCCCGGGGCTGGACGTTGTTTCAGGGGGGTCGGGAGTTTCAGCTCTGGCCGGCCTCTCTTCTGGTACCCGAAAGGCTTTTCTGGAAAAATTGATGTGTCTTTCAGGCTATGACTATATTTTGCTTGATAATTCTCCGGGCATTAACAGACAGGTCATTTCCTTCTGCATGGCTTCACGCGAAACAGTGGTAGTGATAAACCCGGAACCGACTTCAGTTACTGATGGCTATGCGCTGCTTAAGGTACTCAAACAAAATGGCCTGCATCAGACCCCCATGATTTTATTCAACAGGGTTCCTGAATCTTTTAACGTGCGAAGGCTCATGAGCCGTTTTGCCGGAACATGCAGAAAGTTTCTGGATGTTAATCTTGCGTTTCTGGGATGGGTGCCGGACGATCCCATGTTCAGAAAGGCTTCTTCTGAATGCAGAGTGCCTGTGACCCAGGTTCCGGTTTCTTCTGGAGCCTTGGCTGTCAGCCGGGTGGCATCCACTCTTATGTCCAATGCCGGAGGCCGGACAATGGAGATGGATCCAAGGGATTTCTGGGAAAAATCACTGGTTAATCTGGTACAGAGCAACGCCTTTACTGCTGCTGAAGTTAAACCTCAGGTGGAAAGCAGCTCAATTGAAGATCTTTTGACCCACGCTGAAAAATTTGTGAGGGTCCTTGAGGAAAAAGGGATAGATCAATTATCCGCGATGCCGGGAATGCTTGAGCGTGTTCAGAAAATCGGAAATTTTCTTAATTCTTTTGCCCCTGAGTGTAGAACGCCACAGAATGATGATAAGGGATCAGGCAGGAGACTCAGGATAGGTCTTTTGTGCCCGGACGTGTCCATGCGTGCGACGCTTGAAGAAATATTGAAGGAAAAAGGACATCTGCCCATGGATTTCAGAGAAAATGAAATGGCCCAGGGTGAAGCGCCGGATATGTTTCTGTGCTCAATGGGCAGGGAAAATGATGATTGCCTGGAGATTCTGGGGAAATGCCGGCAGGTTCCCTGCGTCTGGCTGTCAGAATATAGAAAAAAAATGCCGGTGTGGGGAAGGCTCGCCAATCCAGTAAGTGTTTTGGAAAAACCCTTTACCCTGGACAGGATTTACAGGGCGGTGGAAA
>JBKHCI010000141.1:0-4112 GCA_046541915.1 Desulfonatronovibrio sp.
GCCCTGAAAACGGGCTTGCCTAAAGATGAAATACACTTATAAAATCAATTTACGGATCCCAAAAACCTGGATTAACCCATGACGCAGCCAGTACTGCTTTGCCTGCTGACGCTCCTGGGATCTGTGACAGGCACAGCAACCGGATTTGGGCCTCTATCATGATTCCGGTCTCCTTTATTGGTGCCTACACTGCATAACGTTTCCAGGCCAGACAGCAGACGCGGGCGCCCTTAGCAGCACCGCATTTCAAGAAACATTCCCGGCGACATTTTTTCTGACACATTGGAATAGATACAATGTTTTGTGTGTAAACAACAGATCTGGAGGCAGGCTAATGTTAAAATTTTTTTCAGGAAAATTGCTGGTTTTGTTCATGTTTTCACTGTGCAGCACTTTAAGTTCCGTTCCGCCGGTTTTCGGGGATCCCGTGGTTGGGGATCCTCCCCAGCATATAGAGGACTCTTTTGTGCCTGATCCGGAAGAATATGATGTCCAGTCCTGGATTGAGGACCTCAGGATACCCTGGTCCCTGGTTTTTCTGACCAAAGAAAAGGCCCTTGTCACTGAACGGGATGGCCGTGTCCGGCTTATTATGAACGGAACTTTGCAGACCGAACCATACAAAATCATTGATGAGACCGAGCATGTGGGAGAAGGCGGCCTGATGGGCCTGGCAAAGCATCCGCACTATCATGAGAATCAATATTTGTACCTTATGCATACCTACCGTGAAAACAACGCTCTTTATAACCGGGTGGCCCGGTATCTGGATACTGGTGACACCATGGAATTCGACCGGGTTATTGTCGACAGGATACCAGGGCACAGGGTGCATAACGGCGGGCGCATCGCGTTTGGCCCTGACGGCATGCTTTATATTTGCACCGGCGATGCAGGACAGGCTGAGACAGCCCAGGATCTGGACAATCTCGGAGGCAAGATCCTGCGTCTCACTTCTTCAGGAGATATCCCTGAGGACAACCCTTTTGAAGGATCTCCGGTTTATTCCCTTGGTCATAGAAACCCCCAGGGTCTGGCATGGCATCCAGATACCGGGGATCTGTTTTCCTCGGAACATGGCCCTTCAGGAGAATTCGGCCTGCGGGGCAAGGACATCATCAATCTGATTGAAAAGGGGGGCAATTATGGATGGCCCCTTGCGCTGGGCGCGGCAAACCTGGATGAGTATATAGATCCCTTGATAATGTGGCCCAAGGCAACCCCTCCATCTGGCATTACTTTTCATGACAACAGGCTTTATGTGGCCACTCTTCGCAGTGAAGCCCTTATCCGGATAGATTTCCAGGAGTCTGGTGATTCCTACGAACCAGTCAGTATTGAGCGCTTGTTCGCGGACGGTGCTTTCAGCGGAACTTATGGAAGACTGCGCGATGTGGTGGCCGGTCCTGACGGAGCCCTTTTCGTATTGACCAGCAATTTAGACGGCCGGGGAGAACCCCGCCAGGGAGACGACAGGATACTGCGGCTGACCCGGAAATAGTTATTTGTTTATCAGCATGTTCAAAAATCCCAAGGGACAGTCCGGCACCCATTTTTGATGATATAATCAAATTTATCGTAAAGTTGTCCTGCTCAAATGGGTGCCGGACCGGCTCCGGTCTTTTGACATAATAAGTTATGGTGAACAGATGCTGTTATTATTCTATTATCTCCCGCGCAGCCTGGATGAGATCGTTTTCATCAGGAATATAGAATTTTTCTAAGGGAGGACTGGCCGGAACCGGGATGTCCGGTCCGGTGACCCGTTTGAGCGGGGCCTTGAGATATTTAAACCCTTCCTCCATGGCCACCGCAGCGATTTCAGCTCCAAAACCTGCGGTGCGGGTGGCTTCGTGCAGGACAATGAGCCTTCCTGTTTTTTCCACGGAAGACAAAACAGTATCCCTGTCCAGGGGAGTAAGGGTCCGCAGATCCACAATTTCCATTTCAATTCCTTCCCGGCTGAGCTTTTCAGCTGCACCCATGGCCGTTCCAAGCATCCCGGACCAGGTTACCACTGTCAGGTCTTTGCCTTGCCTCTTGATGTCTGCCTGGCCCAGAGGGATCAGATAATCTTCTTCCGGCACGGGCATCTCTGCAAAATAAAGCCCCATATGTTCAATAAAGATTACAGGATTGTCATCTCTGATGGCGGATTTTAAAAGGCCCCTGGCATCAGCTGAAGTGGAGGGCATGACTACTTTGAGTCCGGGACAGTGGGCTGCCCAGGCCTCTAAGTTGTGGGAGTGCTGGCATCCTGCTCCAAATCCGGCTCCGCTTTTTATGCGTACCACCAAAGGGAAAGATGATTTGCCTCCGGATAAGTATCTGAGTTTGGCTGCATGGTTGACGATCATGTCTGAAGCCAGTGTGAAAAAAGGATTAAACATGATTTCCACCACAGGCCTGAGTCCTGCTTCAGCCGCGCCCACAGCCAGTCCGGCAATGGCTGCCTCGGAAACCGGAGTGTCTTTGACCCTTCCGGGGCCGAATTCTTCCAGAAGGCCGTGGGTGGGAAACATGGGGTTCAGGTGGATGCTTACTCCAACACCTTCGCCGGCGATGAAGACATTGGGATCTCTTTGCATTTCTTCTCTAAGGGCCTGATTAACAGCCTGTCCCATTCCTAATTTCTGCATAGCTTAATTCCTTGATTATGTATGGTCTGAAGGGCCTTAACCAGTTATATGTTTTCAATATTTTAATCGTGTACTCAAAAGTTCTTTTGCAACACGCTGATATTATCGATCATGTTGAGTACTCTGAATGGCCGCAACAAAAAGAACCTGGGTTACTTATTTTTTGTCTTAACATTGAACCTTAATCCGTGAAACATGCATAAGCAATAAGTTCGAAAATACCATCTTCACGGATTCAGGATTGAACGCTGAACCTTAAAACTGTCTATACATAAACATCTTCCAGGGCTTCATAGGGCTCTGGATATGGGCTTTCTTCTGCAAAACGCACAGCCTCCTGCACAATATTTTCAGCCAGAGACTGCATTTCCTCAAGTTTGGAAGATGTGATGACAGATGATTCAATGAGAGTGTCTGCAAGCCTGGGGATTGGACATTTATCCTGCCAGGCTTTGATTTCATCTTTGGGCTGATAGTGTTGAGGATCGGTTTCGCCGTGTCCCCGGCAGCGGTAGGTCTTGCATTCCAAAAGGGTTGGACCCTGGCCATCAAGGGCGCGCTGTCTGGCTTCCCGGGTGGCCTGGTAAACTGCCAGGGCATCGTTTCCATCCACAATCACTCCAGGCATGTTATATGCTTTGGCCCGCTCCGCCATGTCAGTGACCTTAGTGTGTTCTTCATAGCGCTGAGCACCTGCGTACATGTTGTTTTCACATAGAAAAATAACTGGCAGCTGCCACAAAGCAGCGAGATTCAGGGCCTCATGGAATGAGCCTTCATCAGCTGCACCATCTCCAAAAAAGCAGACAGTTATTGCCTTTTCGTTTCTGTATTGCTGGGCAAAGGCCCGGCCTACACCAATGGGCAGGGTTGCTCCCACCACTGTGGTTGTGCAGGGAGCATTAACTTCAGGCACTGCCAGGTGCAGGGTACCGCTTTTGCCTTTGTTGCAGCCAGTCTTTTTGCAGAAGATTTCAGCCATGAGTTCCTTAGGATCAGCCCCCTTGGCCAGGAGATGGTTATGGCTGCGGTGATTGGTGATGATTACGTCTCCTGAGTCCAGGGCAGCGCATACACCTGAGCCCACAGCTTCCTGACCAGTGGACAAAATCATCATGCCGGGAATTTTTCCCTGGATTTTGCACAGTTTCATCAATGTGTCCGAGAACTTTCTGGACAGGATCATGGTTTCAAGCATTTTGATTTTTTTGTCTTCAGGGACGTCCATTATTCCTCCTTTTTATTTCCTGGATTTTTCTCAGGGAAAAGCGGGTGATATGTTCTGTAATATGGTCTATATCATGAGATTTAAAGACTTCAGGTTTTATCCTGGAAACAATGTTTCCGGCCTGTGCAGTGGTTAACAATCCTTAACCATGACAGCATGCAGTTATTCAGGAGTTCATTTAAACTTTTGAACTTGTCAAGTACAGTATGATAATGTCTGAATAGTGCCGCCTAACTGACCAAGAC
>JBKHCI010000142.1:0-4107 GCA_046541915.1 Desulfonatronovibrio sp.
TTAAGTTTGCCAGAGTCAAATACTGAATAAGTCCTGATTAGACAAATGTTTTTATCAGGCGGACAAGGACGCTGCGGACAATACTTGTTTTTGACTTCCGGCTGGAGCTGGGGTAATTTGCAGGGTTTGCATGATAATGCCAGAAAATTACCGGAGATTATAATGAGCAATTATGAAACCGTTATCGGACTTGAGGTTCATGCCCAGCTCAAAACCGAGTCCAAGATATTCTGTTCCTGTTCCACCAGTTTCGGCCGGGAACCTAATGAAAATACCTGCCCGGTATGCTGCGGAATGCCCGGGGTTTTACCGGTGCTTAATAAAAGGGCTGTGGAATATGGGATCAAGATGGCTCTGGCAGTAGACTGCCGGGTTAATGACCGGTCAATTTTCGCCCGGAAAAATTATTTTTACCCGGATCTGCCCAAAGGATACCAGATATCCCAGTATGAAGAGCCCCTGGCCGAACACGGCCGGATAAGTATCCTGGCTGGAGATGAGGAAAAGACTGTCGGCATTACCAGGATTCACATGGAAGAGGACGCGGGCAAATCCATTCACTCCGCGGCCGAGAACAAGAGTTATGTGGATCTGAACAGAACCGGAGTTCCCCTCCTGGAAATAGTTTCAGAGCCTGATATTCGCACACCCGGCGAAGCCGTGGCATATCTCAAGGCTTTGCGGGGCATCCTGTTGTATCTGGAAATATGTGACGGTAATATGGAGGAGGGCAGTTTCCGCTGTGACGCCAATATTTCCATCAGACCCAGGGGACAGGAAGAGTTCGGGATCAGGGCTGAGATTAAGAATCTGAATTCTTTCAGGCATGTTCAAAAGGCCCTGGAATATGAAATCAGCCGTCAGACCGACCTGGTCATGGACGGAGAACTGGTGGTCCAGGAAACCAGACTTTTTGACGTGGACAAGGGTGTGACCAGATCCATGCGCGGCAAGGAAGAAGCCCATGATTACAGGTATTTTCCTGATCCGGACCTGGTTCCCCTGGTTATTGATCCAGACTGGGTGGAAAGGTTAAGAGAGGACTTGCCGGAATTGCCCATTGCCAGGCTGGACAGGTTTGTCAGGGATTATAATCTCCCCAGACTGGACGCCATGGTTTTGACTTCTGAAAAAGATATGGCTGATTTTTTTGAAAAGGCCGTGTCCGAGTACAATCAGCCCAAGAAAATCTGCAACTGGATTATGGGTGAACTCCAGGGGAAACTCAAAGATACAGGCTTGTCCATATCCCGGGCAAAAATTCTCCCGGCGCAGCTGGCAAAGCTGGTCCGGCTTGTAGACGAAGATACAATCAGCGGCAAAATCGCCAAGAAAGTTTTTGGAGAAGTCTTTGATCAGGGAGTTGACCCGGAAAAGGTAGTCAAAGAAAAAGGTCTGGTTCAGATTTCAGATTCCTCAGCCCTGGAGGCAATGGTTGATGAGGTTTTAAAGGCGCATCCTGAAGAGGTCCAGAGATACAGAGACGGACAGAAAAAACTGGTTGGTTTCTTTGTGGGGCTGATAATGAAACAGACCAAAGGACAGGCCAATCCAGGTCTGGTTAATAAAATTCTGCAGGATAAACTGGGCTAGCCATGGAGCATATATATTTCTCAACCCGGAAAAACAGGCTTGTTCTTCTGGATCAGCGATACCTTCCTCACGAGGAAAAATGGTTTGAATGCTCTGATACCAGGGATATTGTCTACGCTCTTCAGGAAATGGTTGTCAGAGGGGCTCCGGCCATAGGAGTAACTGCCGCGTACGGCTGCGTCCTGGCCGCGCTGGAGGTCCGGTCCATGGATAACTGGAGAAAAGTCCTGGATGAAAAAACCAGGCAGATAGCCGGGGCCAGGCCTACGGCGGCCAATCTTGTCTGGGCTGTTGAAACCATGCTGGACTGTTTTCAGGATCAGGATTTTGCAACCCCGGATGAACTTGCCGGGTTCTGGCTGGATCAGGCCGCGAAAATCCACAGGGATGATGTCCTGACCAATAAGATGATGGGAGAAAACGGCGCCGCGCTCCTTCTGGATGGAGACAGGGTAATGACTCATTGTAATGCCGGTGCTCTGGCAACCGGAGGCTACGGCACCGCGCTGGGGGTTGTCAGGGCGGCATCAGAGCAGGGCAAGAAGATAAAGGTAATAGCCAATGAAACCAGGCCTTTCCTGCAGGGAGCAAGGCTTACCGCTTATGAACTGGCCAGAGACGGAATCGAGGTGAAAGTCGCCTGCGACAATGCCTGCGCGCATCTGATGAGAAAAGGTCTGGTGGATAAAGTGATTGTCGGGGCCGACCGGATAGCGGCCAACGGAGACGCGGCCAACAAGATTGGTACATACATGGTGGCCATTGCCGCGGCCAGGCATGGTATCCCCTTTTATGTTGCCGCTCCGTTTTCCACCTTTGATCTGAATATCGCGTCAGGTGATCTTATTCCCATTGAAAACAGAACTCCTGACGAGGTAAGGTATATCAACAATGTCTCAATTATTCCGGATGGTGTTGAGGTTTATAATTATGCCTTTGATATCACCCCGGCAGAGCTGATTGCCGGCATAATTACTGAAAAGGGTGTTTTGCGTAAACCTTTTGAACAGTCCATTGCTTCAGCAGGGAAAAATTGACATAATTTACATTGACCCTTGAACTTTCAAATCTGTAATCTATAATCCAAAAGAATACCATGCTTCCTTATGTAGTCATTGCCGGACGGCCCAATGTGGGCAAGTCCACCCTTTTCAACAGACTGATCCGCAAAAACCGGGCCATCACCCATGACCGGGCCGGTGTTACCAGAGACAGGCTTTACGGGGTTGTCCGGTATGATGACCAGGAACGGTTTGCTCTTGTGGATACCGGAGGATTGATCCCGGACACCAAAGATATCCTGGAAAAAGAAATATTTAATCAGGCCAGTGAAGCCATTGACATGGCTGATCTTATCCTGCTGGTGGTGGATGGCAGAGAAGGTCTGACCAGGCTTGATGAGCAGCTGGCAGACATGCTCAGGCAGAGCAACAAACCTGTCCATCTGGTTATTAATAAAGTGGATGGCCGGGAAAAAAGTCATCTGCTGGCTTCGGACTTTTTTTCCCTTGGCCTGGACATGACCACTGTTTCAGCCGCCCACGGTCATAATATCCCCGAACTTATTGAAGATATTCTGGCCCGACTTCCGGACTGCCTGGATGAAGAAAAGGACGAAACTTATCAGGGGCTGAGATTTTCTTTTCTGGGCAGGCCCAATGTGGGCAAGTCTTCCCTGCTGAATACCATCTCCGGGGAAAACAGGGTTATGGTCAGCTCCACCGCCGGTACCACCAGGGACAGTGTGGACATCAGTCTGGAGAAGAACGGACGCTTTTATACTTTTGTAGACACCGCGGGTGTAAGACGCAGAACCACCATCCGTGATGATCTGGAAAGATTCAGTGTGCTCAGGGCCCTTAAAAGCAGCAAAAGGGCGGATATAGTCTTTCTGGTTCTGGACGCTCTTTCAGGTCTTCTTGCCCAGGATAGAAAACTCCTGGCATTCCTGGACCGGGAAAAAACTCCTTTTATAGTTTTGGTCAATAAGATTGACCTGGTTCCCAGGGCACAGCAGAATAAGCTTAAAGAGATGTTTAAAAACGAACTGAGTTACTGCAGCCATGCCCCGGTTGTTTATACTTCAGCCATAACCAGGGCCGGACTTGGCGGTCTGATTCCTCTGGCTGAAAAGTTGTGGGATCAGTGCCAGATAAGAATAGGTACTGGTGAATTGAACAGACTGGTGCGCGACGCCACCACCAGGCACCAGCCGCCTTCTGTTAAAGGAAAAAGAGCAAAGATTTATTATATGACCCAGGCCGGCTCCAATCCTCCTGAGTTTGTTTTTTTTGTGAATAACGATGAACTGGTAAAACCTTCATATAGAAAATATCTGGAAAAACAGATAAGAAAGATTTTCAAGCTGGATATGACCCCGGTGAGGCTTGTTTTCCGGGCAAGCCATGGATGAGAGGAAATAAAGTAACTGTTCACCACAATTTTCTACTTTTGGGTAGAGCCTGCATCCTGATTGGTTTTCTGTTGCTGCAAACTCCCAGCATGAGCCCGTAA
>JBKHCI010000143.1:0-4082 GCA_046541915.1 Desulfonatronovibrio sp.
CTTAAATCTCCGCACACAAGAATTCCCAGCCATGCCTGTTCAGCCATGGCGGCATAAGGATTTATCTCTTTGATCCTGGCCATGGTTTCTTTATCGCGGCAGATCACAAACTGCCAGGGCTGAGCATTGCCCGCACTGGGAGCCATCATAGCAGCTTCAAGTATTGTCTTTACCTGCTCATCAGCAACCGGCTTATCTTTATATTTGCGAATACTTCTTCTTGTGAAAAGAGCGTCCATAACATCCATGAATTCCTCCTTGTCAGCCAAAGGTTACTGCGCGTCTTCTTCCATACTTTCCAGTTTAAAAGTCACTGATATATCCTCTTCTTCGCCGATCCTTTGGGGCGGTTTTGTCGTAATTCGCTCTTTATCCAGTTTTTCGGCTTCAGTCATGTACGTGACTATGGCTGCCGCCCTCTGGTCGGCCAGAGATTCCAGAGCACCGGAATCAAGGGCAACCCGCTCAACCAGGACGGCAAAAAGTTTTTGGGCCAGTTCCCGGGCATCCACGGTTTCTTTTTCTTTGTCCTGATCTTCCTGATTGCCGTTGGATGGCTCCGTGGCTGCTCTGACCTGCTCATAGTGATCCCTGCCATACTCCTCAATAAATATTTCAGTCAGTTTTTCCTGTGTATCAGCGTTGCTGAAGTCAATTGACATTGGCTCTTCATCCGGTTCCAGTTCAATGCCTGTCGCCCGTGCGAAATTGCGCCTGAATTTCCGTGTTTTGAGTGCTTGCTCATCAGCATCCGGATCATAACGCCCGGTAATGACGAGCTTCAATAATGGACGCTCCTCAAGCGCTTTAAGCAGTGTGTCCAGCTTTTCCTCTTCAGCAGGAGGAACAGCAGCTGATCCGGGCTTGAAAAGAACTTCATTGAGATCTTCTTCTTCCGAACCAAACAACGATCCAAGGGCCCGGAAAGGTGAAGTGACGATACTGCCCAGCAGATTCCTGACTGCCTGCCACACCACATGACTATAGCTGAAATCAGGGTCATCAAGACTGCCGGTGACTGGAAGGCTCACATTGATGATGCCTCTGGAGTCTTTGAGAAGCGCGATGGCCAGATCCAGGGGAAGATTGACCGCATCCGGGCTCTCAACCTTTTCACCCAGCAGCAGGGTCTCAATGACAAACTTGTTATGGCTCTCCAGGCTACTGTCCTGGATCAAATATTCCAGGTCAAGGGAAAGTCTGCCCCTGTCAATCCTGCGGCCCGCGAACTTGACTGAATAAGGCGTCAGGTTCGTCATTTCCAGGTTTTCGAATATAACGGAAATATCTGTAAACTCCTTGGGATCAAAAAAATTGATCTCTCCTTCTATGCTGTTGGATCCGTATTGATCAACACGCCCGTCAAGGCTGACTCTGGAACGGGTGCCCGGGGATGACGACACGTCTGTAATAGAACCGCTTAATTCATGAATATCAGTGTCAAACTGTGGCCTGAGACTGAAATCAGCAAAACGCAGAACACCCTTGTCCAGGTTGATACGGTCGATTGCAACTGGAAAGACGGTTCCATCTCTGTCCGCTGCCTGTTCTTTGTTTTGAGCTTTCTCAGAGGGTTCTTCTCCAGACCTGAACGCATCAATCACATTCACTGTTTTGTCTTCAGATATGATCAGCTCCCCTTTGAGCCCGCTAATGTTCAAAGTATCCATTTCCAGGCCGTGAGGGTTTATTCCCAGATTCAATGCCGGAGTTTGGAGCTGTCTCCACCCGAGCATTGTGGCATCCGTGCTGTTTTCAATGACATCCAGGCCGGCAATGCGTGCCTTGCCCTGGTAGGTCATCTCTCCCGCGTTGTTTCGGTTGAATGTTCCGCTGGAGGACAGCTGGCCGGATTTGAGCGTCAAGTCCGCCACCCGGGCCAGGTAAGGCTGGATAACAGGCAGGGCAAGATTTTCTATCTCTAAGGTAGACTCCAGGGAAACAGAAGAAGGATCCATCCGGCCCTTAGCCTGCGCTGCTCCGCCCTGGTCCACCCGCAAAGCCGCCTCAAACGGGAATGATGATGTCCCGTCAAACTCAGAAACCCTGAGGCTGATATCTTTCAGATCCAGCACTGGATTGTCTTTCTGCACTGTCTCGTCGGTCAGGCCGGCTTTGAAATTTTTCAATTCAAGGGTATGAAGCAAAAAATCCCAGGAGCTCTTTTCCTCTGAAGAATCTTCATTTTCAGTATCTCCGGAGACGAAACCTCCTGGCTCAACAAGCCTTGCAAGATTGAGGGGCTCATCCCTGTCCTGAATAACATCAATAACTCCGTCGCTTACCTCCAGGCGAGACAACGTCGCGGAGCGGTCAGCCAGATCCAGGGAACCTTCTTCTGCCGACAGCGTTCCCACCTGAACAGCGGGACGATCCACCCCGTGAAAACCCAGGGTAATCCCTTTCAGCGCGAGGGCAAGATCATCCACCTGCACCCCGGGTTGCAAAGAATCCATGGTAACCGCGGCCCTGAAGCCAAGATTGATGTCATCTGTGGACAGGACCCGCGCGGGCGTCAGGCTCTCATCTCTGAATCCAAGACTCATACCTTCCAGACTGACTCTGGAAATATCCACTTTCCAGGGTTCATCAGCAGGCATTGTTTCCGGCGAAGGTTCTGCCGTCTCAGTACCGTTTCCGCGGCGAACTATCTTCTGAAGATTCAAAACCCCGTCTTTGTCGCTGCTGATGTCCAGGCGGCCGTCACTGAGCCCCAGTCTGAGATCCTGGACCGCGCGTCCGGTAATATCAATCTTTTCGGCTTCAAGGTTCACCCTGGGCAGCGCGAGAAAAGACTCTTCATCCTGTTCCAGCTGAAAATCCAGATCTTTCAGTTGCAGGCGCAAATCATTCAGATTGGCGATGGTGGTGTCTCCCCCGAGATCAATGAGATAGCTGGTTTCCACATCCATATCTCCCTGCGGAGGAATGATGTTCAGCATGGACCGGAAAAAAGACCAGGGCTTTTCAGCCGGAATATGACTGAAGGCAATCTCGCCCTGGGAACGAAAAGGATGAAGAGTCATGCTTCCGGTCCAGTTGAGAATTGTTTTGTCACCACCGGTTGCGGTCAGAGAATAATTGCCTCCCTGCTCAGGAATAGTGGAAATATCGGCAAAATTGACAGTAAGGGGACTTAAAGACAACTTTGCGGACTGAGGCTGGCGGTGATCAGTGAGGTTGATATCGGCCTCGTTGATTTCCACGTTGAAGAGCACCATCCGCAAAGGGCTTTTGGACTCTTGGGTATCCGCATCCTGTTCCTGTGGTTCGTTCCCGGCCAGACGCGCCAGATTAAGACCGCCTTCTTTATCTATGACTATGTTCAGGAAAGCGCGGTCCAGGATCACGTCCCTGAACGTCAGGGCCCAGCGGAAAAGACTGCTTAGCTGAAAATTGACATGCAACCGCTCAAAAGCGGCCAACCGCTCCCCGGAAGGTTCTTCCACTCTGAAACCCCGGACCTCCATAACCAGGCTGTAGGGATTAATAGATACATCTTCCAGGGTAACATCGCTCTGCAGGCGTTCACTGAGCATTCCCGGAAGAAAATGGCCCATCAGAAACGGTGCCAGGAAAAAGCCGGCCAGGGTATACATAACAAGCAGGGAGGCGGCAATGATTGTAAACCTGCTCTTTAAAATACCAATCACGCGCCCTTTGATTTGTGTTTTCATGACATCCTCCATGCTTGCTTCTGATACTGACAATAAAACGACCGACTCAAGGCATGAGTATAAGTATATTCAGGCTTTGGAACGAGTCAAACTTACCCGGCGTCTGCCAACAAAGTTGGCTGCGACATCCGCCCACTTTGTTGGCGACTGGTAAACATAAAAACATTGTTTTATTTCTAATATACTGATACATTGATTTAAAATAATTTGGCCTGTCATTTGCTAATACTGTTAAAATGTGCCTATTCACCATGCTGTGAGGACAGCCTGCATCCTGACTGGTTTTCTGTTGCTGCAAACTCCCGGCATGCAGGCTTTACCCAAAAGTAAAAAATTGTGGTGAACTGTTACGTTAAAAATACACATGACAAGGAGGATGGTATGTTTAAGAATTGTATGATTCTG
>JBKHCI010000144.1:0-4072 GCA_046541915.1 Desulfonatronovibrio sp.
CCCACAGGACAATGATCCGAGCCCATGACCCCTGGTTCAATCCAGGATCTGACCACTCTGTCCTTTAATTCTTCAGACACAAAAAAATAATCAATGCGCCAGCCCGCGTTCCTTGATCTGGCTCCGAACCTGTATGTCCACCAGGTGTAATTATCAGGGCCTTGATTAAACATCCTGAAGGTATCCACGTATCCGGAGTCAACAAACTTATCCAGCCACTGCCTTTCTATGGGCAGGAAACCGGAACGGTCGGCATTGGCTTTGGGATTCTTCAGATCAATCTCTTTGTGCGCGGTGTTAAAATCTCCGCAGACCACCACAGGCTTATCCCGGCGCAGTTCCTGAGCGAAATTAAGAAAAGAATCATAAAACCTGAGCTTGAAACGAAGACGTTCATCACTCATCTGACCATTGGGAAAATAGACATTAAAAAGGTAGAATTCCGCGAATTCCATGAGAATCAGCCTGCCCTCGCCCTTCAGGCCCTCGTCTGGCAGTCCCGTGGAAATATTTTGAGGCATGATCCTGTAAAATGAGGCCACTCCTGAATAACCCTTTTTGATCCGGGCAGGATTCCAGAATATTTCATATCCAGGGACTGAGCGGTCCGTGTCTGCCAGTTGATCCGGCCGGGCCTTTATCTCCTGAAGGCAGACAACATCTGAATCAGCACCGGCCAGCCAGTCATGAAAACCCTTGCCCGCTACCGCTCGGTACCCGTTAACATTCCAGGAATGAATTATCATTATACCTGCCGCAGTTCCGCGCTGAGTTTTTGCCCGTCAAAGCTTATCCTTACATATCCGCCGGAACTAAACGTGCCCGGATTGATAATGACGGTTTTTCCCAGCTCATCAACTGATCTGGCTTCATGAATATGGCCGGTCACGCATACACCAGGCTGTACTTTCTCAATAAAGCTTCGCACCGCGCTGCTGCCGGCATGGCTTCCTGAACTCAAAAGATCAGCTTTTGTATTGTATGGAGGCGTGTGTGTCATAAAAATCAGATTGTCTGCTTCCATGGCCTGGTCAACAACGCTGTCCAGCCAGACCCTGATCTGATTTTCATCCACTTCTGAAGGAGTTGAAAAAGGAGTGGGGTTTGAATAGCCAAGACCCAGAGCATAGACCCTGCTGGAAAGCTGTACCAGCCTGTTGTGAATGTTACATCCTGTTTCATCCAGAAACTTATCCACTTCCGGGCTGTCCATATTGCCGATCTGAGCAAATACCTTTTTGTTCAGGGCTTTGATTTCATCCAGCATGCCCGAGGCTTTGGCCCTGTTGCCCACATTGGTCAGATCACCGGAAACAAGAACCCCGTCCGCCCTGGCAATATCCTCAATCCTGTGGATGTTCCCCAATTGATCATGCACATCCCCAAAAGCTATCCAGAATTGTTCAGACATTTTATCATCTCCGTATAGTTTTATTGTATCTAATCACTATGTTTTGTCCTGAATCCGTGAAGTTGGTATTTTCGAACTTATGCTTATGCAGGTTTCGGGGATTCAGGTTTTGTGATCAGCCAAAAAACTTAAGCCTGGTCCCCGGTTCATGTTTCGTCATTACTGCGATATCAGGCCAGCCGGTAAACTCTTTCCCCGGCTGCGGTGTCTTCAATTCTAAATCCCATATTCAGAATCTCTTTCCTGAGTTCATCAGCCAGAGCGTAATCTTTATTCTTCCTGGCCAGGGATCTTTTCTCCAGCATGTCGCGCAAAACCCCGGGATAATCCTTCTGGGCCAGGGGCAGATTATTCCAGTCCAGGATGCCCAGGATGTCATCCACTACTTTAAAGGTATTCAAGCATTTCTCAGCCTGTTCCGGCCCGATTTTTTCCTCGGTCATCAATTTGCGGATATTTTTACAAAAAGCAAAAAGATCCGGCCAGAACTGATAAACAGAGAGATCATCTTCAATACACCTGTAAAGACTGCTCTTAAGTTCCGAGCAGATTCCGTTAATACGGTCATTAAAGACCGCGTCTTTACCCGTGAATTCGGTAACGCTGAGCAGGATATATACTTCCTGAACCCGCTGCCAGTTTTTAACCCACATATTCAGACTGTTCTCGGAATAAAGCAGGGTCTTGTGATAAGAAACAGACAGAAGCCAGAGCCGCAGGACATGAAAATTCACATCCCCCCGGGCCAGGGAATTAAGACCGGCAATATCATCTCTGCCAGGCTCGGAGCGCACTGACTGGGACAGAATCCAGCACTGGGGCTCCAGCCCCATGGCGCCCTTCCAGATACTCCTGAGGTTGTCAAGATGTGGGAAAAAATTGGTTTCCCCGCCCAGAACCAGATCCAGATGGTTTGCAGATACTGACGCGGCCATCTGTAAATACCAGGAAGGCCTTACATTGCCCCATCTGGTCTTGAGCACATTGTCTTCTTTGAGATCTTTCAGGCTGGCCCTTTTAAACAGGGTAAAATCACGGGGGCTGTCCTTGACGTAATCTTCCAGGTCAACAGTCTTCCCGGAAATAATTGTGGCCGGGTCCACTCCGGCCAGTTTGCCGTAATCATGGTCCCTGCCGACATCAAAATAGACTGATCTCAGTTTTTCATAAGCCAGGCCGCTGGATAAAAGCTTGGAACAAACCTGGACGCTCTCTTCAAGATAATTGGAAGCCGGAATATACTGAAAGTTTGCGCTTATATTCATTCTACCGGACAGGTCTTGCAAACCGGCAATGGATTTACGGCTGAATTCCTTTAAATCAAGACTTGCAGCCCTTACTTCTTCCAGGGTGCGGTCATCAAAATCAGCCACTGCCACCAAGGGCCTTGGCTGGTCACCTTTGCTGGCAAGATAGCGGTTCGCCACATCAAGAAACACCGCCCTTCGCCAGAAATCAGGATCATCAATGTGGTTGGTTCTGGGACCTATGGTAAACAAAACCGGTCTTTTGGCCGTGCTCTGAAAAGAAACTTTTTTTCTGGCTTTAAGATCAAAGAGCCTCAGCCCGTCTTTTTCAGGTTCGCTGAACAGGCTGGTGCTTAAATATCTTTCTCCGCTGTCCGGAAAAATGGTTACAATAACGCCTTGTTCGATTTCTCTGGCCAGGTGAAGACAACCGGCCATGGCTGCCCCGGAGCTCATGCCCACAAAAAGACCTTCATGGCGGGCCAGCTCCCGGCACATGGCAAAGGCGTCTTCATCTTTGACGTGAATCACCCTGTCCAGGGACTTTTTATCATAAATGCCGGGAGGATATGATTCCTGCATGTTTTTAAGACCCTGAATCTTATGGCCTGGATAAGGTTCTATACCAACACAGGAAACATGCGGGGCAGTCTCTCTCAGGCTCTTGGTAATGCCCATAATAGTTCCGGTAGTCCCCAGGCACGCGGCAAAATGAGTTAGTCTGCCATGAGTCTGCTCCAAGATTTCAGGACCTGTACTCTTATAATGAGCATCCACACTGGCCGGGTTATTGAACTGATCCATAAGCACGTATTTTTCCGGCTCTTCCCTGACCATGCGGTAGGCTTCTTCTATGGCCCCGTCAGTGCTCAGATGGCCAGGGGTCAATATAATTTCCGCCCCGTAGGCCCGCATTATTTTCTTTCTTTCCTTGGAAGCCGCAGAAGACATGAGCAGCTTGAGAGGATAGCCCTTGACCGCGCAGACCATGGCCAGCCCGATCCCTGTATTTCCGGAAGTAGCTTCTATAACCGTCTTGCCGGGTGTCAGCTCTCCCATTTCCTCCGCCCTTTCAATCATGGACAAAGCCACCCTGTCCTTAACTGAACCGCCTGGATTCTTCATCTCAAGCTTGGCAAATATCCTGACATTGGTTCCGGCTGAAATATTTTTTATTTCAACAAGAGGAGTATCGCCGATATGGGAAAGGAGGTCATTCATTATCGCGCCGTTATTATTTGTTTGAAATGCCAGGACGACCTGTTGATTTATTTCAGAAAAAACATTCCAGAATAAATATAAATATTTCTGGTTGCGAGGAGTTGTTGTTGAATAAAAAAAGCAAACGAATTAGATAAATCCGGATGGATTTCTTTTCAAGTAAAAAAATCATTCGATAATTTTTTTGAGTTTA
>JBKHCI010000145.1:0-4038 GCA_046541915.1 Desulfonatronovibrio sp.
CCGGCCACTGCTATCCCGGTTTTAAGGCGCATCAGTTCCGCCAGCATCTCGGCCCTGGGAATCACCGGGATGTTTGCTTCCCTGGCTGTGATTACCTCTGGATTATCTTCCCGGACTGCCGTGGATTTAACCAGCACCTGGGCGTTCCCGAGATTCTCTGCTTTGTGCCCGGCAAAAACCCTTGCTCCCAGCTTTTCAAGTCTTTTCAGTCCAGGACCTGATGAAAGGTCCGATCCGCTGACTTCATAGCCCAGATTCAGGAGTACCTCGGCTATTCCACTCATGCCGGAACCACCGATTCCCACCATATGAATTTTTGTTATGTTGCCTTTCATGAACTATATTAATACCTTATATTGTTAAATCCGCAGACATCAAAATGTTCAGTTGTCTGACTTTTTAATCTTTTCAAGTTCTTCAATAATCTTCTGGGCCGCATTCGGTCTGGCCGCCCTTTGGGCCGCCCGGCTCATTTCTCTGAGTTTGTCGGGCCTGCCCAGTAAATCAAGAATAACCCTGGCCAGATTTACCTCTTCCAGATAGCTCTGAGCCAGAACCATGGCAGCTCCTTCCTGTTCCAGATACCTGGCGTTGACCATCTGATGATTATGCGCAGCATAAGGAAAAGGGATCAGGACAGATGGTTTCCCGGTGACGCAAAGCTCCGCCAGTGTTGACGCCCCGGCCCGGCAGAGAACCAGAGTGGCAAAAGCGTAGGCTTCGGCCATATCCTCAATAAACGGCTCCACCCTGGCCTTAGGATATTCTTCTTTATATACTCTGCTGACCCGCTCAAAATCAGCCTGACCTGTCTGATGCCATATTTCCACGTCAGAAGCCCTGAGCTCTCTGATGCCCTGCAGCACATGATCATTAATACTTTTGGCTCCCTGACTGCCTCCAAGCACTAGAAGGCGTTTTGACTGACCGGTTATTGCCGGGCTTTGTTCAGCTCTGTCCGCCAGTTCTTTGCGCACAGGATTGCCGGTCTGGACAACCTTTTCCCCTGGAAAATATTTCTTTTCGTCAGGAAAACTGAGTAGAATTCTGTTTACTTTTCTGCCCAGAACCCTGTTGGTAACTCCGGGGAAGCTGTTCTGTTCATGTACAGCCGTGGGGATCTTGAGCCATTTTGCAGCCAGTACAGGCATGAATCCGGCATAACCTCCAAATCCGACAACCACCTCAGGCTTAAAAGAGCGCATAAAAATCATTGACAGGACCAGGCTTTTGCTCATCCAGTAAATTGAGCCCAGGGATCTGAAACCCCGACCGATCACACCCCGGGCTGGAAAGGACCTGAACCTGATCCCGGCCCGGGAAACAATATCTTTTTCCGGACCATAATCACCACCGGCAAATACTATATCGCACTCCGGATACATATCCCTGATCTTCTGGGCAACGGCCAGAGCCGGAAATATATGTCCTCCGGTTCCGCCTGTAGTCAGTACCACTTTTTTCAGCATCATTTCTCTCTTGAAAGGTTTAGCAAAAACCCGGCGCAGAAAAGAGATGCCAGCAGACTGCTGCCTCCATAACTGATAAACGGCATGGGCAATCCCTTGGGAGGTACCGCGCCCAGGACAACTGCCAGGTTGAGCAGGCTTCCCACAACAATAATCACGCCCATTCCAAAGCCTGCGAACCTGTCAGCCAGTTCAGTCTGCCTGATGGAAATTGCCATTACCCGCCAGATAATTATTCCCAGGATTACAAAAACCAGAGAGATCCCGATAAAACCCAGTTCTTCGCCTATTACAGCCATGATAAAATCATTGTGGGCCTCTGGGAGAAAAAAAAGCTTCTGCCTGCCCTCACCCAGGCCTCTGCCCCAGATTCCTCCGGAACCAAAAGCGTAAAGAGACTGCACCAGCTGGTATCCCGAATCCTGAGCGTCCTTAAAAGGGTCCAGAAAAGAAAACCATCTCCTGAATCTGTAAGGCGACTGTGCAATCAAGATGGCCGCGGTAATTCCTGCCAGGACCGATGAAGAAAACAGATAGATCAGTCTTGTGCCTCCTACCAGGCTCATGAGGAAAAACAGAACCGCGATATAAACCGCCCCTCCAAAATCAGGCTGCATCAAAAGCAGCATGCAGAACAAGCCGGTAATTATGGTTGGCGGCAGAAAACCCACGCTGAATCTTTTGACCATTTCCTGTTTGCCTGCAAAAAAGCAGGCCAGATAAAGCACCAGAGCTACTTTGGCCATTTCCAGGGGCTGAACATTGATGAACCCCAGATCCAGCCATCTGTTGGCTCCTCCGGCGCTAAGGCCCAGAGGAGAGTATATGGTCAATCCCAGGGCGATGAGCGTTGCCAGTATCCACAGATATTTAAGCTTGTAGAAAAATTTTCTGGGCATAACATACACAGTGAACATAACTGCCAGTCCAGCCAGGACAAAGATCAGCTGCTTCTTGAAAAAGAAATACTTATCCGAGTAAAATCTTTCAGCCATGACCGCGCTGGTACTCAGGATCATGGTCAGACCCAGGCCGCACAGGATCATCACTGCAAGCAAAAGCCATGCGTCAAGGCTCATGGGATGGCTGGTCTTGTTAATCTTGTTCATAAGCGGCACTCAAAAGATTCCGGTGATCAATTCCTTGTTTTCAATACTTGAATCCGTAAAGCTGGTACTTTTAAACTTATTGATTATGCGAATTTCACGGATTCAGGTTCAATATGTCTGAAATCTTTGATATCACAGAAGCGCATGCGTCTATGATAATCATGTCAGGCCCAGGACCATATGTATCCGGGCCTTAAAGGCATCTCCACGCTCCATGTAATTATTAAAAAGATCAAAGCTGGCTGTACCGGGAGACAGCAGCACTGTATCGCCGGGCGTTGACTCTGCTGCCGCCCTGGCAGCTGCCTCATCCAGATCAGGAAAATACTCAATGTCTGTTTCTTTTTTCCAGGCTTTTTCAAACACTTCTCTGCCCGCTCCAAACAGGTAAACCTTGACTGTTTTCTTATTTATCAAAGGAGCAAGCTCTGAAAAATCCCCGCCTTTGTAAATCCCTCCAGCCAGAAGTCTTATCGGCGCATCAAAGGCCTTAAGCGCCGCTGACACTGCCTGGACGGTTGTGGCTTTGGAATCATTGACAAAGATCTTCCGGTCATATTTCAGAAATATTTCCTGCCTGTGAGGAGGCGGCATAAAATCATTCAGGGCTTGAGAAAACACGTTTTCGTCCATCCCGAAATATCTGCAGGCCAGATAGGCCGCTTCCATGTTGGCCTGGTTATGCTCCCCGGACAAGCGCGGGCAGGAAAATCTTCCCGAGGGCACAAAATAAACTCTCCTGCTCTTGAGGATATCCAGTTGTTCCATCTCCTGCTTTAATTCCAAAGCAATGATGGCCAGGTCCTTTTCATTCTGTCTTGCAAAGAGCCCGGCTTTGGCCATGAAATACTCCTGCTCATGGCGGTGATGATCAAGATGATTGATTGAGAAATTCAGAAAAATCCCTACGCTGGGATGAAATCCACTGCACCCTTGAAGCTGAAAGCTGCTGACTTCCAGGACAAGCATGTCGCAATTGTCCCTGCTAAGCACATAATCGCTAAGAGGTGTGCCCAGGTTTCCGCCTGCAAACACTTTTTTGCCCATTTTCTCCAGAGCGTGAGCTATAAGCATTGTGGTGGTGGTTTTGCCGTTGCTTCCAGTCACCGCGATGATGGGTTCGTGGACAAACCAGGAAGCAAGCTCCAGCTCGGAAAATATCTTTGTGCCTTCAGGGACCAGATCTTTCACGCCCTTAATGGGTATCCCGGGACTGATGACGACCATATGCGCGTCAGCAAAATGTTCTTTACCATGCGCTCCAGTAATGAGTTCAACACCATTAAATTCAGGCCCGGCAAGTTTATCTTTGTCAAACTGCTCATTTTTTTCCAGAATTCTGACCCTGGCGCCAAGAGCCCGGGCAAGAGCAGCGGCTGACAATCCAGACCTGCCTGCCCCCACCACCGCGACATTGTGGCCTTTAAGCTGCTCAGAATGGATAAGTTCTTTCATTTATA
>JBKHCI010000146.1:0-3932 GCA_046541915.1 Desulfonatronovibrio sp.
CCCCTACCAGGCAAAAAGAGGAAACTGCCCGGCAAACTTATCAACTTCCCTGCTGATCCTGGCCAGGCGCTCATCATCTTCATAATTGTCCACGGCATCGATTATCCACTCCACAATCCTTTCCATGTGTTCGGGCTTCATTCCCCTGGTTGTCAGAGCAGGAGTGCCCAGCCTGACACCTGAAGTAATAAAGGGAGACTTGGTTTCAAAAGGCACGGTGTTCTTGTTCACGGTGATCCCGGCTTTATCCAGGGCGATTTCCGCGTCTTTGCCGGTTACGTTTTTGCTGGTAAGATCAATAAGTATCAGATGATTGTCCGTGCCCCCGGATACCAGATCAAACCCGGCAGCAGTTAACAGTTCAGCCATTCTTACTGCGTTTTCCACAACCACTTTCTGATACCTGGCAAACTCAGGCTTAAGTGCTTCACCAAAGGCCACTGCCTTGCCCGCGATAACATGCATGAGAGGGCCGCCCTGAATACCTGGAAAAATCTGGGAATTGAGCATCTTGCCGTATTCTTCTGAGCTCAGAATCATTCCGCCTCTGGGCCCGCGCAGGGTCTTATGCGTGGTAGTGGTGGTAAAATGAGCATGCTCAATGGGAGATGGATGCAGTCCGGCCGCGATAAGCCCGGCAATATGGGCCATGTCCACCATAAGTTTCGCTCCTGCCCTGTCCGCGATCTCCCGGAAGCGCTTGAAATCAATAACACGCGGATAAGCGCTTGCCCCGGCAATAATCAGGGCCGGCTTGTGTTCCATGGCCAGCGCTTCTGCCTGTTCATAATCAATCTGTCCGGTTTCCTTTTTCACGCCGTAAAAAACATTATTGTACAGCCTGCCGGAAAAGTTAACCGGACTGCCGTGAGTCAGATGGCCTCCATGGGAAAGATCCATACCCAAAATTGTATCTCCGGGACTGATCACGCCGAAATAAACTCCCATATTGGCCTGGGAACCGGAATGAGGCTGAACATTGGCATATTCGGCCCTGAAAAGTTCTCTGGCCCGCTCCCTGGCCAGGTCTTCCGCCAGGTCCACATATTCACATCCACCGTAATATCTTTTGCCTGGATAGCCTTCAGCATATTTATGGGTCATAACGCTGCCCACAGCCTGGCGCACCGCCTTGGAAGTAAAATTTTCCGAAGCAATAAGCTCCAGCTTGGAAATCTGGCGCTGCTCTTCAAGTTCAATAGCCCGGGCCACTTTGGGATCAAGATCTTTTAATTCCTGCATATTCATATTCACAGTCCTGAAGTTTGGTTATGGTTAATCTTCAAATTTTTTATAAAGAATGGAGGCGTTGGTTCCGCCGAAACCAAAAGAATTGCACAGAGCGTATCTGATGTTTCTGGAAACATTGCCGTGCGAACAATAGTTCAGATCACACTCAGGGTCAGGATTCTTCAGGTTTATGGTTCCGGGAACAACGGAATTATAAAGGCTCAAAACACTGAATACACTTTCAATGCCTCCGGCCGCGCCCAGGGTGTGACCAATCATGGATTTATTGGCGGTCAAAAGCATGTCATAGGCGTGTCTTCCGAATACTTCCTTGACAGCCCTGGTTTCCGAAGCGTCATTGAGTTTGGTGGATGTGCCGTGGGCATTTATATGATCCACCTGCTTAGGGGATACTCCAGCCTCTCTCAGGGCCTGTCTCATGGCCAGGGCCATGCCCTCTCCGGAATCATCCGGCGCGGTCATGTGAAAAGCGTCGGCAGATGCCCCAAAGCCGACGACTTCAGCGTAGATGGTTGCACCGCGCTGCCTGGCGCTTTCCAGGGACTCCAGCAAAAGCAGGCCACTGCCCTCCCCGATGACAAACCCGTTCCGGGTCAGATCAAAGGGACGGCTGGCTGTTTCGGGATTATCGTTATCTGTGGACAGGGCCTTCATAGCGTTGAAGCCTGACACGGCCATGGGTGTGATGGTGGATTCCACTCCGCCGGTGATCATGGTTTTGATCCGGCCAAGCTTGATGTCTGAATACGCGTACCCGATGCTGTGCAGACCAGAGGCGCAGGCTGAAGTGGTGGCCAGGTTGGGGCCTTTTGCACCGGTGGCAATGGATATCTGCCCGGCAGCCATATTGGCGATAAGCAATGGAATGTAAAAGGGCGACACCCTTTTAGGCCCGGACTTCATGAGCTTGGAATGAAACTCCTCAATGGTTTCCAGCCCGCCCAGGCCGCAGCCGATAACCGCTCCGCACTGGGTCATATCCATACTTTCAACATCCAGACCGCTGTGCCGCATAAGCATCTTTGCTGAAGCCACGGCAAAATGACAGAACCGGTCCATGCGTCTGGCTTCCTTGGTGGTCATATATGGACTTGTATCAAAATCCCTGACCTCGGCTGCTATCTGGGTGGCGTACGCGGAACTGTCAAAACGGTTCAGCCTGTCAACACCGCATTTCCCGGCCAGCAGCGACTTCCAGCTGGCTTCCAGATCATTTCCTATGGGGGTTATGGCTGAAAGTCCGGTAACAACAACTCTGGGCATTTGTGTATTCATAATAATGATTTGACCTTGAGACCTCAAGGCAATGGTTTGGGTTGGCAGCTTGTTGAAAAAGTCCTTAACAGGCAGGCTGTTCAAAAATTCCAGGCATCAGTCCGGCACCCACTTGAGTTGTCAGTTCAGATCTATGCCAGGATAATATCTACTCAAGTAAGTGCCGGATAAAGAGCAAAAAGTATCAAAATCAATTTCTTTTTCTTGCCTTTAACATTGAATTTGAACCTTGAACTCATGCTCCCAACGACGCAGCAACCGGGAGATTCAGGACAGCCTGAGTTTCCTGGTTTAGTGACAGGCCTGCTGAAGCAAGTCCCAGGTTACTGGTTGGCCTCAACATAATCAATAGCGGCCTGGACAGTCAAAATCTCCTGGGCCTTGTCATCATCAATCTCAATATCAAACTCCTCTTCCATAGCCATGATGAGCTCGGTCAGATCAAGGGAATCAGCTCCAAGATCTTCCACAAATTTGGAATCATTTTTTACTTCATCTGCTGAAATCCCAAGCTGTTCCACCACTATTTCTTTTACTTTCTTCTCTACAGACATTTTTTATCCTCCACGTATTTTTGATATTCTATAATTAAATCCACTCAAAACTTAACACTTAAAACCAGAACAACTTACATATACATGCCGCCGTTAATCCCTATGACCTGTCCGGTGATGTAGGCCGCCTCAGGCGAAGCCAGAAAGGCCACTGCTCCTGCCACATCTTCTGGAGAACCAAACCTTTTCAAAGGGATCATGCCCTGATATTTTTCCCGGACTTCGCTGCTGAGTCCCGCGGTCATATCAGTTTCGATAAATCCCGGGGCAACAGCGTTCACGGTAATATTCCTGGGAGCCAGTTCCAGGGCGGCTGTCTTGGTCAGACCGATAAGACCTGCCTTGGCCGCGGTATAGTTGGCCTGCCCGGGATTGCCTGACTGAGCCGTAACCGAAGTAACATTTATAATCCGTCCGGTTTTCTGGCGCATCATTATTTTGGCAGCCTGCCTCAGGCAGAAAAAAGAACCGCTTAAATTCACCCTGATCACCTGGTCCCACTGTTCATGGTTCATCCGAACCAGGAGACCATCCATGGTCTGCCCGGCATTATTAACCAGAACATCCAGAAAAACCCGGTCTTTTATCTTTTCCTTAAAAAAGTCAACTATGGCCTGTTCATCGCTGATATCAAGGGCAAAAGCAGAAGCCTTTCCGCCGGACTTCTCTACAAGCCCGCAGGTCTCCAGGGCCGGCTCAGGTCTGCTTACATAGGTAACAAAGACCTGGTATCCGGCTTTGGCCAGACGGATGGCGCAGGCGCGGCCAATCCCCCTGGAACCTCCGGTAACAAGGGCTGTTTTCATTAAATCAGACATAACAAACTCCCGGGAAACTTATCATGGTTTGTAT
>JBKHCI010000036.1:0-16366 GCA_046541915.1 Desulfonatronovibrio sp.
CAAGCCGTTAATATCTGTAATACTCGGGCTTGAACGGTCCTTCAACCGGAACGCCCAGGTAACTGGCCTGCTCCGGGGTCAGTTTATCCAGTTTTACGTTAAGCCTGCCCAGATGCAGCCTGGCCACCTCTTCATCCAGTTTTTTGGACAGCACCCGGACCTTGCAGTCATAATCATTCCTGGCCAGATCGATCTGAGCCAGAACCTGATTGGTAAAACTGTTGCTCATGACAAAACTGGGATGTCCTGTGGCGCAGCCCAGATTGACCAGCCTGCCTTCAGCCAGGACAATTATTGACCGGCCTGACTTTAATGTCCATTTATCCACCTGGGGTTTGACAGCCAGCCTTTTGTTCTCGGGATTATTTTCCAGGTAAGACATCTCAATCTCTGAATCAAAATGACCTATATTGCAGATAATAGCTTCATCTTTCATTTTTTCCATGTGCTCGCCCCGGATAACATCGCAACACCCGGTGGCAGTGACAAAGATATCCCCTTTGGACACGGCCTCGTCCATGGTAGTTACTTCGTAACCTTCCATGGCGGCCTGCAGCGCGCATATGGGATCAATCTCCGTAACAATGACCCTGGCTCCAAAACCGCGCATGGACTGAGCGCAGCCCTTGCCCACGTCACCATATCCGCAGACCACCACAACTTTTCCGGCCACCATGACGTCAGTGGCCCTCTTGATCCCGTCGGCAAGAGATTCACGGCAGCCGTAAAGATTATCAAACTTGGACTTGGTCACGGAATCATTGACATTAATGGCCGGGAATAAAAGCTCGCCCTTTTTCTCCATCTGATACAGGCGGTGCACTCCTGTGGTTGTCTCCTCGGAAACGCCTTTGATGTTTTCGGCGATCCGGGTCCACTTTTCAGGATTTTTCTTCCAGCTATGTCGCAGACGCTCCATGACTATGGCGAACTCTTTATTGTCAACCTGCTCATCCAGAATAGAGGGATCTTTTTCTATTCTGGCTCCCTGATGGACCAAAAGGGTCGCGTCCCCGCCGTCATCCACAATAAGGTCCGGGCCTGATCCATCAGGCCAGGTCAGGGCCTGTTCAGTACACCACCAGTATTCCTCCAGGGTTTCACCCTTCCAGGCAAACACCTTGGCCAGCCCGGCTTTGACTACGGCGGCCGCGGAATGGTCCTGGGTGGAGAAAATATTGCAGGATGCCCAGCGCAGGTCAGCCCCGAGTTTATGCAGGGTTTGAATCAGCATGGCGGTCTGAATGGTCATGTGCAGGCTGCCCATTATTTTGAAACCCTTTAAAGGCTTTTCAGCGGCATACTCCTCCTGAAGAGCCATCAGCCCGGGCATTTCATTTTCAGAGAGCTGCATTTCCATGAGGCCCCATTCAGCCTGTGAAAGATCAGCAATTTTATAGTCTAGTTGTGGTTCCAGTTCAAGAAACATGGTTTCCTCCTGTTAGGATTATATTTGCAAAAAATAAACTTTAAAATTATGTTTATGAGCCTGAAATGTCAAACATCGCTGACCGCTAAACAGGGCAACTTTTATGTCGTGAGATCTTGCATCCGCGAAAACACCAATTTCACTGATTCAAGATGAGACCAGAAACACCCTGTTTGGTCAGGGCCAATAAAACAGCTTGTCAGATTATCCGGCCTGATTTAAACATATGTCAATGAAGCCTGTAAAAGAGTCCATGAGTGACTGGCTGGGCCGTCTGGATCCTGACGGAAGCAGGTACCTGTTCAACGGCATCTGCCAAAACTGGGACAGGATTGTCGGTCCAGAAGCAGCTGACCTGGTCAAACCCCTGGGAAAACAGAAATCCACCCTGATTCTTGGAGCCGAGGACAGTATTGTAATCCAGGAGTTTTCGTTTCTGGCTGACCAGATCCTGGAAATGGTCAATTCCTTTTGCGGTTCAGCTTTTTTTGACAAAGTGCGCGTTGAATTGTTAAAGGGCAGAACCCCTTTGGACAAGGATCTGGTAAAAGTGCCCAGGATCCGGGTTCCTGAAAAAAAACCCGGAAACCTTGGGAAATTAAAGGAACTTATGAACCATGACTCGCCCGTTGCCAGATGTTATGAAAATTATGTCAAGTATTTCAGTGAGGCCAGGCCTCATGGGACCAACCATAATCACAACTGCAAAAACACAAAATAATTATCCAAGGAGGATTTATTAATGGACCAGGAAAAAAAACTTGAACTGAAAAAACCTTTGGACAAAATGACCGCCAAGGAACTCCGTCAGCTGGCTATTGACCAGATTCCCCAGATAACCGGTGCTTCCGGAATGGACAAGGAATCACTTCTGTCCGCTATAAAAGAAGTCATGGGAATCACTGATGAGGAAGGTTCAAGCGGCAAGGCCTATCAGGAACAGATCAAAAATCTCAAGCAGAAAATCAAGGACTTGCAGGCCAAAAAACTGGAACTGCCCAAGTCAGACAAAAATATGCGCCAGGCCCTGCGCAAGAAAATACACAGCCTCAAAAAACGTACCAGGCGCCTGAGCAGCCACTAGATTTTATTCAAAAAATTCCCGGGTACGGCCGCGGCAACAAAGAAACCCTGCCTTCATGGTAAACAGCAGCACCATGAAGACAGGGTTTTTGTTCATCCAAAAAAATAAAATCTGTCTTGGCTCAGGCAAAAAATATACTTACTGTCTCACTGAATTCCCTGTCCACATCATCCAGAATACCCATAATCTTTTCCGGCTTTAGATCTATTATCTCCAGGGCGGACTGATTAAGGGGCGGCAGGATAATGGAACCTTTGTCGGTAAAGACCATGCCGACTGCCAGAAAGTCAGCCAGATGGGTTATGGCCGCCTCTTTGGACGGCATCTTCCCGCTTTCATGATGTCTGCCTATCTGCTCCTGCAAAAATCCGGGCAGACGCCATCCTTGAGCGACAAGTGCTCCTGCCTGTGAATGATCAAAACCCAGAATGTCTCTCTCAGACTCATACAAAGGCAAAAGATGAGTCTGAGAATCAATTATGACTTCTGATGACGCCGCGGCAAGTTTTTTAAAGATTATCAGCTTGCCCATATCATGAAGAAGTCCTCCCACAAACAGCCTTTCCGGGGAAACATCCGGCAGCCCCCGGGCCAGGCTTTTGGAGATAATCCCCACAGCCACTGAATGGGTCCAGAAAGATTTCATGTCTATGAGCTCTTCCGGGATATCCTTGAAAGCGCTTATGGCTGAAATGCCCATGGCCAGGACGGACAACTCATCCGCGCCCAGCAGAGCAATAGCCCTGGACACTGAATCCACCCTGGAAGTCATCCCGTAAAACGGGCTGTTGACCAGCCTCAGGAGCTTGGCGCACAGGCTTACGTCATTGCTGATTATTCTGGCCAGATAGTCTGCGTTGCTTCTTGATGAATTAATGGCCTCGTTAATCTTGAAGTAAATATCAGGAAAGGAGGAGAGCTGCACTTCATGTTTCACCAGGTCTTTTAGATTGTACCGGCCCGAAATAAATTCATCCCTGAATCTGCCGTCATTAACCGGCATGCTGGCCTCTTTTCTGGGGGGAGACCATCCTCCTGTCAGGGCCTTGTCCACCAGGCGTTCAACTCCCAGGTGATAAACCAGCCTGACTACCGGGTGCTGAAAATCGTTGCGGGAGTATATGGGAGACAAAAAACCTTCAACCTCTTCGGTAATGATTTTTTTTATTTCATCTCCCTGAGACTGGGAACCTTTCTTTTCCAGGATATTGACTCTGGCAATCCCCCATTTTTTGAGATAGGAAATATGTCTGTCAGCAAGGACAATACCCCGGGGAAGAAGAAGCCTTCCATTGGGGGTAACCACGTCCCCGGCCAGAATCAGGCCTGGAACGAGATCCTGAACATCTTCCATAGCCATTATATACAGCACCCTTTACAAGTGAAAATTACATGAAAAAACAAGAGTTCATTTTACAGCCCATCGGATATGTGGAGTCTTCATTTACAGAACTTAAAGACTGCCCTTTCCAGGGAAACGAAACCTGTCCGCCTGCCATTATTCATATTGAATCCGGCTTTACCCCGGGACTTATGGGTCTGGAACCGGGACAGGACATTCTGGTCCTGACCTTTTTGGACAAGTCCGGACGGGACACACTTCAGTGCAGACCCAGAAACGATCCAAACAATCCTCTTCGCGGAGTGTTTGCCACCAGGAGCCCCAACCGGCCAAATCCCGTGGGACTTCATCAGGTAAAAATCATCAGCATAAAAAAAGACGTCCTGGTTGTGCGTCCTCTGGAAGTCCTGGACAAGACCCCTGTCATTGATATCAAACCGGTCCTGGCGGATAAAAAGGAACACTCTCTTTACCGGTACTTTTCAAAAGATCAGGTAAACACCCTGATAAACTGTTCTGTTCAGGCCTGCGCCAAGGGCCTTTTAAACGGCCTTAACGGGAATCTGAGCATCAGAAATGAAGACCATGTCCTTATCACAAGATCTGGCAGCGCAAAAGGACTTTTGGGCATTGACGATCTGTGCGTCGTGGAACTCAAGACAGGAAAAATCCTCCACAGCCAGGGAAAGCCGTCCACGGAATCAGGCATGCATCTGGAAATATACAAAAACCAGCCTGAAGCCGGAGCCATAGCCCATACTCATCCTGTAAGCATCCTCTCTCTGGAAAGATTAAAAGGTGACTGCATCCTGGAAAGCGTGGACCTGTTTGAATCCAGGGCCTTAAAATCACAGCTTGCCAGTGTGCCGGATCACAGGCCGGGAACAACACAACTGGCCAAGGCTGTGGGTTTGAAAGCAAAACAATACAAATGCGTTCTTATGAAGGCGCACGGCCTTACCTGCTGGGGCGAAAGCCTGCCCCAGGCCGCTGGCCTGTGCGATGAACTGGAAGCCCTTGCTCAAATCGAACTCAATGCCCTGAGACTCGGCTCGTTAAAAGAATCATCATCCCCGCAAAGTTAGCAGTCTGTTCAAAAAACCCTTGCCCAACTGGCTGTTCAAAAATTCCAAGCAACAGTCCGGCATCCACATGAGCTGCGTGTAACAGCTCATGTCTGAAAATACGATCTCAAGTGAGTGCCGGATAAACAGCAAATAAGTTCCTGGAATCAAATTCTTTTTCTTACTTTTAACTTTGAACATTGAACTCAGGCTTCCAGCGACTAAGCCAATTGGGAGATTTGAGGCAGCCGGTTAGGCTGAAAGCATTGCCTTCTGATACTCATAAATAAAAGTGGCATAACTTTCATAGTCGTCAAAACTGATTTCCTGCTGTCCAAAATCTCCGGTCAAAGTCAGGTTATAGATTGTTGATCCATCTGTTGAATCAATCTTTTCAGTTTTTTCCCTTATCTGGGACAAAGGGATCTTTTTGCTGAACACCAGCCACTGGGGAATGCTGATAGCCTTGTTCTTTGCGTCGAATTTGACCTGACCCATAGAGACCTCCAATATAGTTTAAATTGCTGAAAAAATTCCTCCCATCCTGTTTTTTCCTCTGGCTAACATAGTAGTTAACAGAATAACAAGCATATTTTTCTGAAAAAGATGTATCTGTTCTCTGTATTTTCTGTTTTCACAGCTAAGCAATGTCTTCTGTCATCAAAGGCCGGCCTTTCCCTTTCTGGATACCGGCTTTGGCCGGAATGACAAAGGAAGGCTTTGTCCTGCTTTAACCGTTACCCAGGACTTGATCCGGGGTCCAGTTTTTTTCCGGATTTCAACCCTAACCTGAAATGACAGCAAGATGATGAGTTGTAAAAATCCGCTAATTTTTCACCATAGTAACTAGGCTGCTCACCAGTCCAGAGTCTTCATCCAGGCCCGGGCCAGTTCATCCACTTCAGCCGCGAACAGGGTGCTGCCGCCGGCCTGCAGTCTGAGCTCATTTACAGCGGTAGTCCTGCCTATGCGGGCCAGATGAGTGCCTTTGAAAACATCTTCAAACTGATCCCGGCATTGCGGCCTGGCAGTTACCAGAAAACGGCTGGCTGATTCACTGTACAGGATTTCCGACCAGGACATTTCCCGCCCGGCAACCGGGATATCATCCATATCCACAACCGCGCCTGTTCTCCCGGCAATGGCCATTTCAGCAAGGGCCACGCCCAGACCTCCATCGGACAGGTCATGACATGCCGACACCAGCCCCTTGTTAATTGCCTGGTTTAGCATCTGGTACCTCTGTCTCGCCGAGACAGCGTCCACCTGAGGAACAGCTCCGGCCCTTATTCCCAGCTCGCTGTAATATTCACTGCCGGCAAGTTCTCTGGCGGTAAGGCCCAGGATATATATATCTTCTTCAGGCAGCTTAAAATCAGAGGTTACGCAGTTCTTAACGTCCTGAATCACGCTTATCACCGAGTAAAGCACAGTAGGGGGAATAGATATGCGGGTGTCTCCGAACACGTAGTCGTTTTTCATGGAATCCTTGCCTGAAACGCAGGGCACTCCATAAGCGCGGCAAAAGTGAGCCAGAGCCTCATTAGCCCGGACCAGCTGAGCCAGTTTATAGCGGCCGTCAGGATTTTTGGGCGAAACAACCGGATCGCACCAGCAGAAATTATCCACCCCGGCCATGTGCGATATATCTCCGCCCACTGCCACATTATTACGGACAGCCTCATCAATGGCATTGGCCATCATCCAGTACGCGTCGTAATCACTGAATTTGGGGCAGATTCCATTAGAAATCACCAGCCCTCTGTCTTTTTCCAGATCAGGCCTGACCACTGCCGCGTCCGCGGGGCCGTCGCTTTTGACTCCCACCAGGGGCTTGATTACACTTCCGCCCTGTACTTCGTGATCATATTGCCTGATAATATATTCTCTGGAGCAGACATTAAGCCTTGAAAGCATGGTCTTTAGGAGCGTGGCGTCGCATTGGGGCTGGTTCGCAGAGATGCTGTCCTCAGAATCAAATTCCGGTCTTTCCCAGACCGCTTCCAGCCTCATCTGGGACAGACCGTTATGCAGAAAATCCATATCCAGGCAGGCCACCGGCTTTTTCTGATAAGACACCCTGAACAGGCCGTCCCGGGTAAACTCGCCCAGTACAGCGGCCTCAACATCCATTTCCCGGGCCAGGTCAAGAAAATAATCGATTTTCTCCCTGGGTACAGCCAGGGTCATGCGTTCCTGGGCTTCTGAAAGAAGTATTTCCCAGGGCCTGAGACCGTCATATTTAAGAGGCGCCAAACTTAGGTCCAGATCACATCCTCCACTGTCTTCAGCCATTTCCCCCACAGAGGAGGACAGGCCCCCTGCTCCGTTATCAGTAATAGCGTTGTACAGGCCCAGATCCCTTGCGCGCATGATAAAATCATACATCTTGCGCTGGGTAATGGGGTCTCCAATCTGAACAGCGGTAGCTGGTGAACCCTCATGAAGTTCTTCAGAGGAAAAGGTTGCTCCGTGTATCCCGTCCTTGCCGATTCTCCCCCCGGTCATGACAATAAGGTCTCCGGGCAGGGCTTTTTTTTCATAACCTGGACGACCGTGAATCATGGCCGGCATGGTCCCGATGGTTCCACAGAAAACCAGGGGTTTCCCCAGATACCTTTGTTCAAACACCACAGCGCCGTTTACAGTGGGTATTCCGGATTTATTGCCTCCGTGTTCAACCCCTTCCCTCACTCCTTCCATTACCCGCCTGGGATGCAGGAGTCTGGGAGGAAGGGGCTGATCATAAAACGGCGAGGCAAAGCAGAACACGTCAGTGTTGCACAAAAGATTGGCTCCAAGACCTGTGCCCATGGGATCGCGGTTGACTCCGACTATCCCGGTCAAAGCACCGCCGTAAGGATCAAGGGCTGAAGGACTGTTATGCGTTTCCACTTTGATGCACACGTCAATATCCTCATCAAATCCAATTACTCCGGCATTGTCCTTGAACACGGAGCGGCAGAAATCATCCCCGCCCTTCTGCCTCCGGATATCCTCGGTGCTTCCCGCTATACAGGTGCTGAACAGGCTGTCTATGACCCGATTTTTTCCGGTTTCCCGGTTTTGATAATCAATTCTGGCGTTAAAAATCTTATGTTTACAATGTTCAGACCAGGTCTGGGCCAGACATTCCAGTTCCACGTCTGTTGGCTGGGCAGGCAGGCCCATATCTTTACGCCTGGTTCTGACCCTTGGTTCCTGATAATAGTTTCTGATGGTGCGCATCTCTTCCATGCTCAGGGCCAGAACTTTTTCCCTGCTCAAATTCAGCAGCTGTTCATCACTCAGATCGTCCAGAATAATGGTTTCCACCTGGTCGCTGGCCTTGCCGGTAACCCTGGGCTCCACCAGCTCAAACCCCGGACTGGCGTCCCATTCAGATCGGCTTTTAACCTGAAATCTGTGAATCAGCTCATTAGCCAGAAGATCTCTGGCAATATGCTCTACCTGTGCCCTGTCCAGAGCGCCTCTAATAAGAAACTGCCTGCTGGTATAAACCCGGACCTTCTCGTCTTTCAGCCCCAGAACCGTCTGCAGGGTCTGGGTGGCTGTTCTGCCTTCATTATCCGTGACCCCGGGCCTGAACCCCACCTCAATAATCCAGTCAAACCCGTCTGCCTGTGGTGAATAAGAAGGACTATGCAGAACAGGATCAAACAGCACCTCTCTGGCGATTATTTCCTGCTGCTGCATTCCTGTTATGCCTGTTATGGTATAGCAGCTGATAATCCTGACATCCTCTACCGGAATATCCAGTTCTTTCCTGATCTTTCCGGCAACCCTTTTTCCCTGGACGTCTTCCACCCTGGGCAATAAACCCAGCTCTAGTTTGACCAGCATAATTTTAAAAGCTCCTAATTATTTTTCGCCCAGACATAAATATTTCCCGGGATATTTTTGGCTTCAAATACTGCCTTGTCCGCTCTGGACAGAAAACTGTCCTTGTCTTCTCCTGCAAGCATAAGTGCCATGCCGATACTTAAATTCAACCTGGAATCAAATTCTTTCTGAAAAGATTCCAGCAATCTTTTAACCAGGCTCTCCATTTTCTGCTTATCCGTCGCGGTAACCAGAAGCACAAACTCATCTCCGCCGTACCGGCAGGGGTAGTCCATACCCTTTCTGGAGTTGCTGATAAGAAGCCTGCCGAATGTTTTAAGGGCCTCATCGCCCTTTTGATGTCCAAACCGGTCATTGAACTCTTTAAACCGGTCCAGATCAAAGAAAATAAGGCCAAGGCCGCTTCCGCTTCTAAGACTTCTCTGGGTTTCCCTTTCCAGAAAGAGCGCAAACTGATACCTGTTAAAAACTCTGGTCAGGTGATCAAAAGTGGCCTGCTTCTTGATTTTTTCCTCCATCCTTCTGATGGTGGTCAGATCCCTGCCCACAATAAGATACTCAGGAGACGGCGTGTCGCTCAGACGGTTAAAAACCAGTTCCATGGCCTTGCTGGAATTGCCGATATTCAGGTTTACTTCCACAGGCATGCCCTCTTTGGCCAGGGTTTCAGGCCCCCACGAAGTGGTCAGGACAGAAGAAGGAGTGGCCACCTGAAAAAAATTCTTTCCCAGAAGCGAGTGTTTATAGGCCGGGGACACAAAAAGAATCGTACCGGTCTTATCCACTGTAAACACGATATCCTGCATGGAACTGATAATGCCTCGCAGATAATCTCCCTGTCTGATGATATCCCTTTCCAGAGTGGATATCTCGGTAACATCTTCCAGCATGACAAGTATCTGGGTTGCTCCATCCATAACAACCCTGTGCGCGGTCATATGCCAGCAGTGAGCATCACTTGTTTCCATGAGTGGTTCAAGGGGACAGTAAAGCTTGCTGAATTTCCGGCTGCCGGAATTTAAAAAATGATCCCATGCATTATCGCGTTCAATACGTACAAGATTTTTTACCAGAGACCAGTAGTGTTTTCCTCTAGAATCCGGCCGGAGATGGAAGATATCTGAAAATCTTTTGTTGACCTGGATTATTTTGCCGTCCTGAGAGATCCTGGCCACAGCCTGGGGAATGAAATCCATTATCCTGGCCTTGGATGTTGTATTCAGGGTCCTGCAATAATATCCGTCAAAATTTTTAGTCAGAAAATTTGTGTACAGATCAATCTCAGCCAGTGTATCTTCGTTTACTCTCTGATTCACCCTGATACATCCGCTCTCTCCCAGATAAAACACAATTCCCGGACCAGATTCCCTGCCGGCCTTTTGTTCGGTGGAGCTTTGCATGCTCATCCTTGTGTCCGGAGTTTTGGTAAAGAGATTATATTCCTGGGTAAGGGGAGAAAGCAGGCTGACTTCAAAATTATCCAGCGCCCACAACCAGTGCAGATGCTTGGCAATGGTTTTGGCCACCTGTGTCAGATCACCCTGGACATCCTGCAGTTCCTGGGCCGCAAAGTAAAGATCCTGAATCTTGGAAACCCGGAACTCGTGATAAGCCACATCATCTTGCCGGGGCGAAATACCCAGTTTCAGGCACATGGTGCTGAAGCGCTCAGACACCTCAGTCCTGATCTGTTCAAACAGCTGATGCTCCAGACCAAAAACAGTCTTGGCCATGGTTCTGACCTGAAACAACTGGGAAATACCCTGTTCGCTCATCTCCACTTCTGACCAGTAGGTTGCGAAAATCAGGACCTGCTTGGCCGGATCGTAAACATCAATATTTTCAAGATCATGATGGTCAACAACCATTGCGCAGTCATTCTCTGGAAATCCCCAGTAGGTCAGAAGCTCGGTAGTCAGGAAAGAATGGTCCACTCCCCAGTTGTCCTTCTCCTGTCTTAGCTGATCAGGCTTCAGGCACAGCATTGGCTGGTTGTCTTTGCCGCAGAGCCATTCATACTGTTTAAGCCTGGGATCATCTGAGCAGCATAAAAGAAAAAGGGACAAATCCTTGACCAGCGCGCATAGATAAAGCGAATCCGCACGCTTTGGACATACTTGCTGTGCGATTTTTTCGCTGGCCAAAGCACTCCAGAGCATGACTGACCAGTTTTTAAATTCAACATGCCTGCATTTGCTCATCTTTTGCGAAATACTTTTTTTAAAGGTAACTGAGATAGCCAGCTTAAGTATCTCAGTGGTTCCCAGAACAACAATGGCTCTCTTGATATCTGTAACTTTCTGATTAAGACTGTAGTAGGAAGAATTGGCCAGGGATAATACCGTGACTGTCAGACCGGGATCAATGGATATCAGCCTGGTCAGCTCTTCAAAATCAGGTTTTTGTTTGGCCGCCTCCCGGATAAGAAGGGGCATGACAGGGGGGAAGACCAGGTTAAGGCATTCCCTGAGAGGCTTGATTATCTCGTGATACAATTTAATGTTCATTTTAAAATTTCCTGGTTTTTACCAGCTCCACCATTTCCTGCATTATATGCCTTTCATGGGACTTTGGGAAACCAAGCAGTGAATCCATGGATTTTTTAAGGTAAACATCAGCTTCCTGTCTGACCTTCTGATCAATTCCTTTTTTCTGAATTCTTTCAATTATATCCTCAATCTGCTCCTCGCTCAAGGCGTCACCGGAGATACCCTCCAGCAGACCTTGTCTTTCCCGGTCAGAAATAGACTCTAAAAACAAAATCAGAGGAAGGGTAATCTTGCCTTCCCTGATGTCGTTGCCCTGAGGTTTGCCCAGAAGCCTAGCCTCAGCTGCGTAATCCAGGGCGTCATCCACCAGTTGAAAGGCAATGCCAAGGTTGAGCCCGAAGGATGAAGCATGGTCCAGCAGGTCCTGTTTTGCCCCGGCAGCCATTGCCCCGCAGGAACAGGCCGCCTGGATCAGAAAAGCGGTCTTCCCCCTGACTATTTCCAGGTACACCTGTTTATCCATTGCCGGATTCCTGGAATTATCAATTTCCAGGACCTCACCGGAAGCGGTATTCAAAATAGCCTCAGCCACGCAATAATTCATGGCCGGGACATCATACCTGGCCACAATCATATTGGCCAGGGCCAGAAGAGCGTCCCCGGCCAGTACCGCCCGCTTTATCCCGAAAACCCGGTGAACTGACTCCCTGCCCCGCCTGACATCTGAGCTGTCCAGAATATCATCATGAATAAGGGTGGCTGAATGCAGAAATTCCAGGGAACAGGCCAGAGGATATATATCTTCTCCAGTTTTTCCCAGACATCTGGCCGTTAAAATAGTCAGCATGGGCCGCAGTCTTTTCCCGCCTGAAAGAAGAACATGCTCACCTACTTTGCGGACCAGGGGATTAAGGACTTCAAGCTCCTTTTCCAGGACATTGTTAATTCTGGGCAGTTCAGACTGTAAAAAATCTTTTAATTTATTCATTAATTCATTTTTTTTAAAGATTAGGGGGTTTAATGCTTGCGCAGCCCAGAATGCCACAGCTACCGGTAAAACACCATCATATCAGTTCATACATAATTTTTCAGCAAAGAAAGAGCCCTGCTTCCCTGTTCACCGATATCAAAACTATAAGCGTTGACGTAGGCCCTTATATGCTGGTCAATAACTGTATCGTCAAGTTCCCGGGCGAATGTTTTGATCAGGGGCTGAACAGCCCTGGGGTTCTTTTCAGCAGAGTCAAGGCTTTGTCTGATCTTAAACTCTGCCTGAAGCTTGATTTCCAGGGGCAGATCTTTTTTTATGACTATAAGCCCCAGAGGCAGGGGCAACCCTGATGACCCCGACATCCACCAGGCCCCAAGATCAAGAAATACTTCCAGACCCAGCTTTTCATGAATAAGTGCGGTTTCATGGATAAGCAGCCCCCCGTCAACCTGTCTGTCCACCACTGCTCCGGGAATTTCATCAAAGGCCATGGGAACGGGTTCAAATTTGAAGTCAGCGCATGCCCTGAGAAGAGCGTAAGCAGTGGTCTGCATGCCGGGAACCGCGATGCGAAAAGGAGGGTGACCCGCGTTTTTGACCACCACCAGCTTTGGGCCGGGCCCGGTACTCAAAGCCCCGCCGCACTGCAGAATATCGTATTCACCCTCCAGCTTCAGGGCCTGTACAGCAGAGACCTTGACCAGATCGCCCATGCCCCTGCAGGCCCTTTCATTGAGGGTCTGGACATCCTCCCATAGAAATCTGGTCCTCAGGCCGGCTAAATCTCCAATCATCCCCAGGACCCAGGCGGCAAAGATATATGTGTCATTGGGACAGGGAGAAACCCCGGCAAGCAAGGTTTTTTTGGCGGAAACAGTACTCATGAATAGTTTCTCCCCCACAAGCCGGACCATATCCGGCCCAGGGACTGGAAAGCGGACAGGATATCCCATTCCTGCTTATTCCTGGAACCAGCCAGGTTGGAAATGGACCGGATCTCAGCAAAGGAAACCGATCTGAGATAGCAGCAGTAAGCCAGGGCAAAACCTTCCATATTTTCCATGTCTGCTTTGAAATACTCTTTAAACGCCCCGGCCTGTTCCGGGCCTGAACTGACACCGGCCAGGGTGATGCTTACTCCTGTTGACCACGCCGGATCAAGGTTAAGTCCAAATCCTTGTGTTAATGCGTTTATATCCAGGGGCAGACTGTTCCACACCTGAGCCTTGCCTCTTTTGTCAAGGGGGAAACCCAGCAGTTTTGGGTCTGCAAAAAATTCAGAGGTCCGGACTCCGTATTCAGGCCAGACCTCTTTAACTGCCGCGCATACCGAACCCAGAGGCAGGCTTTGAAGATCATAACTCCCCGCAATGCCGACATTCACCACCAGAGAAATCTTTTTGTTAACGCTCAGACACTTTTCCAGGTTGATAGCGGCATTAATAGGACCTACTCCGCAGGTCAGAAAAGCTATGTCTTTTTCCCTGAACTTTTGAACCCTGCCTGGCTGGCCAAGGATGCTTAAAGGCAGTTCCTCTCTGATAAAATGCCGCAATTCTTTGGTGGTGGCTGCCACAAAAAGGATCATCCAGACTGAACCCTCGGAGTTACAATTTCAGAAAACTTGTGTCTGCTGGTCCCTGGTCTATGACTCCTGGACATTCTGCCCGGAAACAGATAACCATTTTCCATGCAGTTTGATCTGACTTTCTTCCTGAGCGCCCTTGGACTGGCCTTTATTCTGGAGGGCATACCTTATTTCATCTGGGCCGAAAAAATGCCGAAATTCCTGGAGACCATGTCCAGGATGCCGCCATCCAGCCTTCGCCGCCTGGGAATTACAGCCATCATCCTGGGGCTTCTGGTTATCTATCTGGGTCAAAGCCTTTTTTAGCAGAACCTTTTTCTCCCACATGTACATATACTATTCCTGAACACAGGGGATAATAAAAAATCCTGGAAAATCCAGCTTCTTTCATTTCCCGGGCCAGGTCACGGGAGTCAGGAAAACCTTTGATGGTTTCAGCCAGATAGGTATATGCTCCCTGGTCTCTGGAAATCATCCTGCCCACTAAAGGAAGAACCCTGGACAGATAAAAATTGTAGATCCCGCCCCAGATCTTTCTTTTCCCGGTGCCGAACTCCAGGATACACAGCCTGCCGCCAGGCTTTAATACCCTTAGAATTTCCTCATAGGCCTGCTGTCTTGGAAGAATATTCCTGATTCCAAAGGCAATGGCCACAGAATCAATGCTGTTGTCCGCCAGCGGAAGCGCCCGGCCATCCGCCTGAGCAGGAAAAAACTGAGCTTCGAAAGACCTGAGCTTGTCTTTTCCCTTGGTCAGCATGGGCAGGGTGTAGTCCATGGCCAGGACCCGGCTTTGGGGATAATTCATCAGGATTTCCCTGGTCACGTCCATGGTCCCGGCAGCCAGATCAAGAATGCGTCCATCCTCACGGCTCCTGATATGTCTGACCAGTCTTTTTCTCCAGTAAATATCCTGCCCAAGACTTAGAAAATGATTAAGAAAATCATACCAGCCGGCAATACTGGAAAAGTATCCGGCCACCATCCTGCTGTGCCCGGCCTGGTTCACTCGGTCTTCTCTTCAGCTGCCTGATTTTCCACAAACTCCAGCTGATCACCATTTACTATGGTCTGCAGCACTCCTGCGTATATCTGAGAGAAAAACTCATGGCAATTACTGGGTGAAATCCGGCCGACTTCAATAAACTTGACCACTATTTCCTTGGTCACCTGCAGGGCCTGTTTCTGAGCTTGATCCATTTGTTCTCCTGTATAGTTAAAAAACCGCCCGGGTGGGGAAACGGCTTGACCTGACAAGACATTTCCGGGCGGTAAAACAAAGAAAACCTTGCAGCCCTCCTTGTTTGATTCAGCTTAGCATCAACTTTTTCGGTAGTCGAGTATAGATTGCTGGACGCAAAAAAAGGGCGACCCCTTCTGGCGAGTCGCCCTGACTGATTTAACGCCTTTATTTTTTCTCCTGAAGGATGGCGGCTATCTCCTGGCGGATAACCCTGGCAGCTGCCTCAGGAACTTTTTTCATTATGTATTCCTCCAGTTCCACCTTCAGCTGATGAGCAAGATTCCTCAGATCTTTCCTGGTAACCGCCAGTTCATTTATAGACTCAAACTTCTCCAGCAGATCCGGGTCCAGTTCAGCTCGCTGATCTCTTAACTCTCCGATATCCTGGCTCAGGACAGTGAGCTTTTCCTGCATTTTTCCCCAGAACTTGAGAGCGTTCTCCAACTCCGAAGCCAGGGCCTTTTTTTCACTTTGCCAGGAGTCTACAAGATTATTGATCCGGTCTTCAACAAGCCGGTTAATTTCCTGTTTCCACTCATCAATCTCCGGTGCCTCCTCCTTCTGGGATTCCGGCTCATTTTCTGCGGATTTTGGCGAAACATGCTTTTTCTCGGTGTTACCTATCCTGTCTTCAATCAATTTCTCACAGTCGGCCCTGATTTCCTGCCTCATTTCCTCAGCATCAGGGATACTTATCTCCTGTATTTTATCCTCAAGATCTTTTATTCGCCGGCTCAGTTCAGAGTCTTCCTGATCCTCACCAGGCTGGGCAAGCCCGGCAAACTTTTCCTCCATCACCTTGTCGGCGTATTCAGAAATTTTATCTTTGAGATCCAGGATAAAGCTTAAGTCTGCTCCCTTTTCTTCTACCGCTTCAACCACAGCGGCCTTAAAATCTTCTTCTGCGATTTCCAGAGGTGGTTGATCAACAGTCTGTCCACCCTGCTCAGTGTCAGGAACAAGTTCCTGTTTTAAATCCTCAAGCATTTTCTTTAAAAAGCCAAGTTCCGGACCTTTCTCTTCAATGGCCTCAACAGCTTTTTCAGAAACAGAATTTTCAATATTGTCCAGTCTCTCCTCAAATATATCCATGCGGCTGGATACGGATTCAAGCTGGCTGGTCAGGATTTCTATTTTTTCTGCGAGCTTATCCTGGCCAGGTGCCTGGATATCATCCTGCGGAGCTGCCTGTTGTTCTTCTTCCTCTTCTGGTTCAGGCTCTTCCTCAGGCTCGGTACTGATTTGCGGTTCAGGCTCAGCTTCAGGCTTTTCCTCGGCTTCAGGTTCAACCTC
>JBKHCI010000037.1:0-16317 GCA_046541915.1 Desulfonatronovibrio sp.
ACTGACCGCTTCCTTGTCCCTGAGACCGGGTATCCAGGAATTGAACCCGCTGGGCCTTGATTTCGGTAGTATAGCGGTCATTTCCCTGCTGATCCTGCCATTTTCTGGTCTGCAGGCTCCCTTCCACCAGGACCAGGCTGCCCTTGGAAAGATAATTGGAGCAAAGTTCAGCCTGTTTAGCAAAGACCACTATCTTGTGCCACTCGGTTTTTTCATTCTTATTGCCGTCACGGTCGGTAAATGATTCATCAGTAGCGATATTAAAGTTGGCCACAGCCACGCCGCTTGCGGCGTAAGCCAGTTTGGGATCCTGTCCCAGCCTTCCCACCAGTATAACCTTATTCATGGAACCAGCCATGATACCTCCTTGATTTGTTAATGTTCAAATTATTTAAGCTATTCGATGTTAGCCATGGATTTTATTCAAATCCACTCATTAGTGTACATGAAACAGAATTGATATCTCTCTTATCAGCGTAAATCTGCGCAATCAGCGGCTAATAACTTTTTATCTTTGCCCTGACGCTTGAAGAATGAAGCCATAAGAATTTAGCCGCAGATCTCGCAGATCTTCGCTGATAGGATTATCTCTCGCTCCAGGATTCGCGTAACGCAAGAAAAAAACCGCTGAACTATTCGTTCAAATCCATTAATTGTGCCTATAGGTCTTATTTAGCAATCAGATAAATATCCGGGAAAATTTTATTTCAGGTTTTCTTCCATCTGGTCAAGCAGATCTTCCAGCTTATAAGACACTTTATCCGCTTCCGCCGGGCTTCGGTCCGCCAGCAGGGAGTAGAGCCTTCCGGCCAGAGAATGCGCGGTTTTTATGTCTTTGGAAATGAGCGCGGCAGAGTCTTGAGGCAGCTGCCCCAGTCTTTCCTTGTCATACAGGGCATCGGTAAGATCCCTCAGGAGGTCCCTGTCTGTAAAGTCTCTGTCCAGCTGAGGCCCAAAAGCCAGTCCGGCCAGCCCGGACCATCTTTTAAGGGCTTTATCCTTATCGTGAATCCCGGCTGTAACCCTGATCTGTATCAGTTCTCCCATGATTATTTTTCCTCCCAGCTCATCTGGATTCTGGCAATGACATCCTTGATGTTGTCCACCTGATTTTTAGGGCATATTCCCAGAAGGGGCGCTCCTTCCTCAACACTTTCACTGGAATCGAAATAGACAGTGTAAATGATTCCGGCAGGACCTTCATAGGTCAGGACTGTTTCTCTCTTCATCCTGGAAATAATCAACACTTCATCTCCGGGGTTGATATTGACCTTGCCCAGTCCTTTGGCTTTAAGCTTTGTGTCGATGGCGGAAACAAAATAATACCTGCCTTTCTCCGGAGCGGTAAACAGATGCAGGGCCTTTTTAAGGATTATATCGATGACCTCGTGTCTGGTCAGAAAATGTCTGATTTTCAGGACAGGGGTTCCGGCCTGCACGAATTGATGGTCTTTGAGATCATTAAATGAAACCACCTCTCCTTTTTCCGGCGCGTATATGGGCTTTTTATTGCCTTCCCTGATCAGATAGGCCAGCAGAGTGCCTGGTTTTTCGTTCCAGGTACCGGAAACTCCAGACACTCTGGTTCCTGGTTCTTTGACTACGAATTCCAAGTGCCCTGAATGGGGGGCAGAAACGGTTATCTCTTTGAAAGGGGCTTTTTTAATTTCATCAAGCAAGGACGCTATATCAATCAATGCCTGCTCCTGGTGGTTTTTATGATGTTGGTCATTTATCAGACTGTTCAGGTATTACCTGTAATAAAGAAACTCTCCGCCCATGGTCATGAGGGCCTGATGCAGATTGTTTCTGATTTCCCTTCGGTCCCATATCCCCTGAATATGTCCCCTTGAAAGGGTCATGAACGCCTTATGGTAATGGGGCTGGATGTCCTGGCCCGTGGTTTCCCTGATTACACCGGGTCCGGCGAATCCAATATTGGCTGAGCGCACAGCGAACTGATACGGGGAGCATCCCAGAAAGCTGGCCACCGGCCCGGCATAGGAGTTGGTATCGTAGAGTACCAGATACAGGCCGCCGGACTCAAGATATCTGCGTACCGCCAGGGTGCATCTGGGCATCTGAATAACCCCGTTGGTTCCTTCCTGAATGCGGATGCCGGCTGTTCCGTGCACATAAGCCAGGAATGGCAAGTGTTTTCTCCTGGCGGCTTCCGCGGCTTTGATGAATTTTTCACCTTCAGCCACGCCAACGCTGCCTCCCCTGAATTTGGCCATGAGCAGGGCCACCATGACCCTGACTCCCTTGATGGAAGCCTCAAAAGTCATGCAGGCGCTCTTGTGACCGGATTTTTTTTTGGCCTGATCAAGCTTGATGTCCAGGCCGTCAAAATTAAGGGGGTTGGAGCTTTCAATCTTAGAATTGAACTCTCTGATGGATCTGGGGTCAAAAACATTAAACAGATACCATTCATATTCCATTGGGAAGTGATGGCCGCAATAACTGCACACTCCGGCAAAGTCTCTGTAAAGATCAGGCGCCCACAGATCAAGACATCCGAACTTGGAACTGTTGGGGCAGGTTATGGTCCGGTCCTGATTGGCCTGAGGACTGATGTACCGGCAGTTTTCATCCCAGTTCAGACCCGGCTCCCAGGAAGACAGGGTTGTCAGCTGGCAGGAGTCTTCTTTTTCAGTTCTTATGCCTGGTAATTTCCTGAAGATACCGGAGAATTTGTTTGTTGCACGGCCGAAGAGGGCATGGACTTCGCCGTGTACGTCCTGGGCAAGATGGGTGATGTTTCTTTGATGCCTGCCCAGAAATTCATAGCGTAAAAAGGAATAAACCGACCACGCGTAATTATTAAGCGTGGAAAAAGATTTTTGCCAGGCAGGAGTTCTGTCCAGAAGATATTTCTGACTGAAGCCCATGAACTTCTGATATCTCTGCCAGGCCAGTCTTTCTTTTGATTTGGGAGACAGGGTCCAGCGGACATATATGTTGGGATTACTGAGTTTGCGCAGAGCTATGGAGCGAAAGAGTTTCATTCCCCGCACTGAGAGGACTATTTTATCAGTAGCCAGGATTACTTCCTGTCTGAGCTTTTTAAAAAAATCAAAATGATCCGGCCTGGCTCCAAGGGGGGGCTCTTCAAGGATTCGGTCAATATAACCCATCCTCAAATTGTCTTCAGCGGTTATTTTGAGCTGTCTGGCGCAACGTTCAATCAGTTCAGGCGTGGCCTTCTTATTTTTGGTTGACATCCCTTCAATGGCGGCCGCTCCTTCCGGGGAAATAACCGAATAATATCCATGGGACAGCATTATTCTGGTATCTGCCAGGCCGATTGCTTCGGCACCGCCTGAGCCGCCTTCGGAAATCACCGTGACCACCGGCACACTGAGCCCGGCCATGGTATATATATTCCTGGCGATCTGCTGGGCAGCACCTGGATAATCCTCAATGGGAAAGGCGCCTGGAGTGAATATGTAGGTGTGGATGGGGATGTTCTCGGTTTCAGCGACTTTCATGTATTCCAGGGCCTTGGCATTTCCCCAGGGCTTAACTGAACCTCCGTTGCGGAATTCCTCTCCGTGTCCTTTTTCCTGGCCGATGACCATTACAGGCTGTTTGTAAACCTTTTTGCCTGCCCTGCGGATAATGTAGGCCCTGGCGATAATCATGGAAGGATCAATACTGTATTCATCCTTGCCTCCGATTTCAGTGTAATTATCGTATACGTTTTCCAGGATGTCCTCCAGGCAGATCCTTTGCGGATGTCTGACAATGCGGACTTTATCCATGGGAGTAAGTTCCTTTTCCAGCTTGCTTTCCAGGAAGTTGAAAAGGTCGCTCAGGGAAGAAATCTGTCTTTTGAATTGTCCGGGATCAAGACTGACCCGGTTGTTTTTAAGATCATTGAGCTTGGACCGGAGAAGAGCGATATTGGCGTTTTCCCGGTTTCCGAATATATCCTCAATATATCTCAGACGTTCAGTAAGATCCAGAATGTGTTTTTCTGCTTGAATCATTTTTATATTCTTGTGTTTTGTTGATATTTACAAATAATGTTTCGGGTCACGCTAAAAAACAAGAAGTTTATCGGTTTTTTCGCGCAAAAAATCAATGTTTGATTTCAAGGGCTCGCCAGCGGAATTCATGCCTTCCAGAATGAGATTGTCCAGGAAAATAAGCCCGCGTTTTTTGGCCTCATCCAGATCCTTGCCCCAGACAATGCCCAGGGCCAGGTTGGGATCAAACTCCGTGGGGATATCGTAGGGCCTGTCTACAGGGACATGAGTAAACATTCTAAGCCATGGTTTCTGCGCCCAGGAGAATTTTTCAATACGGCCCACCCAGGGAATGAAATTGTTGTAAGGATCTTCAGCCAGGATGCGGTATTCAATGCCTACACCTTCAAAGGCTATGCCTGCCTGATCGTACCCCATTCTGTCGCCCAGGCCCAGCCTGATCTGTTCCCGGATGAGATCAACCTCCTGGCCCCTGGTCCTGGAAATGATGGCTGACACTCCGTTTTCAACCTGAATTCTGGTGTTGACCTCCATGAGAAAAGGATGGCCTGTGGGGCTGATTATCCATTCCCATGTGCCCACGCTGTCGTATCCGACTTCCCTGGCCATTCGCAGGGAAAACTCGGTCACGTCTCTAAGGACCCTGGACGCGTCAAAGGCATAGCTTATGTTTTCAGGGTCAAAACCAGGGGCCACTTCTATTCTTTTCTGCCTGCCGATACTCTGCACTGTGCAGTTCCTGGTTCCGAAATGGACAACATTGCCGTGGCGGTCGCCCAGGATCTGGACTTCCAGATGATTAAAATCAAAGATTCTCTGTTCAATGAGGACCCCTTCATCCCGGAACTGACGCTTGGCATAGTTTTTAACCCGGCGAAGCACTGCGCGGAAGCGGTCGAGATCGTCCACCTCTTCTATGCCCATGCCTCCTCCTCCGGCTGACGCCTTGACCAGGATAACAGGCTGTTCCACTCCCATTTCCTTTTGAAAGGCAAAAAGAGATGAGGCCAGTTCCTCTGCTTCCAGATCATCAAAGATGGGCCGGTCAGAACCAGGCACGGTTGGTACTTCGAGTCTTCGGGCCAGTCTCTTGGTGTTGATCTTGTCTCCCAGTTCCTGGATGATTTTCCAGGAAGGGCCCAGATAGGTCAGTTTTTTTGATCTTTGTTCCACCCGTCTGGCAAAACGGAAATCTTCGGCAAAAAAACCGTATCCAGGATGAACCGCTGTACACCGGGCAGCATCGGCCACTGCGAATAATTCATTGGGATCCTGATAGGAACTGATGCGGTAAAGAGCGGTTTCTCCGCCTTTTTTCAGGGCCTGGGTACAATGTTCTGAATTGGCGTCTTCTTTGGTGTAGACGCAGACAAATTCCAGGCCAAGGTCCACGCAGGCCTTCATAATGCGCAGGGCGATTTCTCCTCTGTTGGCGATAAGGACTTTATTTCTCTTCATCTTCTTCCTGACTTTTTTTTCGCTTTAGTTCGATCATTTTTTTTTGTACTTCCAGTACCAGCTTGTCCAGCCTGGCTTCCTGGCGAAGAGGAATGTCTTTGAATTCGCAGGCGGCAAAGCTGTCGCTGATCTTAACCACGACCGCCCTGAGGTCTTCCAGGAATACCTTGGATTTGATTACCAGGGAGATTTTGATGTCCTGGCCTTGCTCAAGGCCTGGGTTGTCCTTTTCAGAAAAGGAAAAGGCAACTCCTCCGGCGCTGACGTCCAGAGCCTGGTACTCTTCATCCCTGCCGTTGATGGTTATCTTCAGGTTGGGGATGGAAACCCGGTAAGTCTTACGCGGGGTGTCACTGGCATATTCAACATCCAGCTGATCATAGAAATCTTTCATTTAACCTCCGATGATCTTTTCCAGAACAAATTCAACCCTTCTGTTCCGGGCCTTGTTTTCTTCATCCGTGTTGGGATACAGGGGTTGAAGATCGGCAAACCCGGTGGCGGTCATTCTGTTGGGATCAATGCCTATCTCTATAAGGTAACGCAGGGTATTCAACGCCCTGAGCGCTGATATTTCCCAGTTGTCTTCAAATCTTCCTCCCGGCTTGGGGGGTGTATTGTCAGTGTGCCCCTGAATGTTAATTTCCTGGTCGGAATGGCGAATAAATATATCTTTCATTTCGCGCAAGAGTTTTTTGCCCTGGGAAGTTAATTCAACCTGACCCAGATCAAACATGGCCTGGGCTGGAAGGCGCAGGGTGATTGTGCCGGCATCCAGATGGGCCCCCACAATACCTTCGATTCCTTCTTGTGTGTAATGATACTGGATATCGGAAAAAACCTTTTTCTGGGCTTCCACCACCTGTCTGTAATGCTCTGCCTGGTCCATGAGGACTCCGGCTGTGTCCGTCTCAACCTTGAGCCCCCATTCTTCAGTGTCTTTTTCTCCCAGGGAGCGTCTGACCGACAGAATGGTTTCCTGAAATTTCTGATCGCTCAGGGTGGAAAAGGAAAAAAGAAGAATAAAAAATACCAGCAGAAGAAGAGATATATCCGCGAAAGTCGTAACCCAGGCCCCGGTATCAGAATCGTCTTCCATGGTGTCATCATGAATGGGATCAGTCTCTTTCATGTCGTCTCTCCGCGGGTGGTACAAATGATGACAATTTTTCGTAAACTATCCTGGGATTGTTGTTTTCCAGGATGGACTGGGCGCCCTGAAAAATAATTTCCAGATGCAGGGTTTCCTGCTGAGTCCTGCTCTTGAGTTTGCCGGCAATGGGCAGAAAGATCAGGGTGGAAATAAGCGCGCCGTAAAATGTAGTCAGTATGGCCACGGCCATGGCCGGGCCTATGGTGGTTGGATCATCCAGCCTGGTGAGCATCTGGACCAGGCCTATCAGGGTCCCGATCATCCCGAAACTGGGAGCAAAAGTGCCCATCTTTTTGAATACATCCTGGATAATGGCATGCCTGCTTCGCAGAGAGGAAATCTCAATGCGCAGGGTCTGGGAGATCATCATGGGGTCAGTGTTGTCTGCAATGAGCTGGCAGGCCTTTTTCAATACCGCGTTTTCGGTCTGGATTTTTTCCAGAGCCAGAAGGCCGTCCCTGCGGCTAATTTCAGCTATGCGGACCATGGTGTTGACCACGTCGTTGGAGGTAACGCTTTTGCCGGAAAATATATAAATGGCGGCCCTGAAGGCCTTGATGATCTGGCTTACAGGGAAATTGATGCTGGCGGCCGCGAAAGTGCCCCCGATAACAATCATCATGCCTGGAATATTGACAAAGGTTTCTACTGCTCCGCCGATAAATATGGCTCCGATAACCAGGGAAAACCCGACAATGATCCCTAAAAATGTTGCAATATCCATTAAATGTCCTTAAAAGAGCGTGGCTGATCACGTCCTTTGGTTTAAATATAAGCTGGCGGCAAACAGATGCTTACATCCTGATCCTGTTAATCCAATAAAATTTCAGTATGGATAACATTATGTCCGAAAAAACAAAAGTATTGGAGACGGTAAAATTTTTCAAAGAAGGTTATCCTGATTTCAGGCCCGATGCGGCGCTTGTCCTGGGCAGCGGACTGGGTGATTTCATTGATTCCCTGTCTCCGGTGATGAGTGTTGATTACCGGCAGATTCCCGGTTTTCCCTTATCTACTGTACATGGTCATTCTGGAAGATTGTATTTTTGTCAAGTCAAAGATCTCAGGCTGGCTGTTCTTAGCGGCAGAACTCACTTGTACGAAGGATACACTCCGGGTGAGGTTGTCCGTTCAATCCGGGTCATGCGGCTTCTGGGAGCAGGCACCCTTATTCTGACCAATGCTGCCGGGTCATTGAATCCTCTTTTTGAAAGCGGCAATATAATGTGTATTTCCGATCACATCAACTTTACCGGGGAAAACCCCCTGCCAGGTCGCAATGTAGCGGAGTGGGGGCCCATGTTTCCGGATATGAGCAGGGTTTATTGCCAGCGCCTCAGGGAAATTGTTCAAACTTCCGCTTTAAAGCTTGGAATTCCTTTGAAAACAGGAGTATACGTGGGCATAAAAGGACCTTCCCTGGAAACTCCGGCTGAAACAAAGGCCTTCAGGATGCTTGGCGCGGACGCCATTGGCATGTCAACAACCCTGGAAGCCATTGCCGCCACACACATGGGGATGAAGATCCTGGGCCTGTCCTGCCTGACCAATCAGAACCTGCCTGACTGTATGGCCGAGACTTCTCATGAAGAGATCCTGGAAGTGGCCGCCACAATAAATAAAACCCTGGGAGATCTCCTTCTGGAATTTTTTGCCAATTACGAACCAGAGTAATTTCAGGAGCTGCGGGTTAACCTGGTAAGCCGGATCTTTACCAGTAAACTGACAATTTAACGCAGGAGCCAAAGCATGGATTTTGAGTCCAGACACCTTCTTGAGGAGTTAAAGGATAATATCTCCAAAAACGATATTATCAAGGCCAGGATAGTCCTTTCATATCTGGGACAGGCTGATAAGGACGTCCAGAAAAAGCTGGTCAATCTCCTGGAGCAGGCAGAACCCGCTTTTGCCGTTGAGCTTCTCACCGAACTGATTCAGAAAAATGAATCCGTTACCGCGAATATCCCTGAAGTCCGTAGTGTTCTTATTTCCAAGTCCCTTGAACAGCCTGAAATACTTTTAAAGACCATCAGGGACCATGTGGAGCCGAGGGATCTGTTCATAAATATTGCAGCAGAGGCCAGGGTGGACGGAGCCCCGCAGGTTCTGCTGGAGATACTGGCCAGTGAACTGGATGAAAAAGTGCTTAAAGAAGCCATCTTAGGCCTCGGTATTCTGGCTTATCCGGGGGCAACCAACGCGGTCAGTGAATTCCTGTATTCCAACAGCAAATCCCTTACCCTGGAAGCAGTCAAAACCCTGGGCAGGATAGGCACTCCCAGCGCGGTGCAGAGGCTCGCGGAAAAAATGGGGAGTGACCATCAGATAGATATACTTATCCTGGATGTCTTTTCCCAGATACAGGACCAGACTTCTTTGAACAAGCTCAACCTGACCCTTGGATCGCATTTTGCCCACTTAAGAAACTATGCCAAGGCCAAGCTTATCCGTATCGGGCCAAAGGCAGTGCCCATGCTGGGCGACAACCTGTTTTCAGATGATCCGGATCTCCAGATTCATACCCTTAACGTGCTTGGGTCCATTGGTGACGCTTCAGCCCTGGTGCCCATCAGAAAACTTCTGAACCAGGAACCTTCCGACTCCAATGTGCGTTTTGCCGCGTACGAGACCCTGGGCCAGCTTCCCCTGGATAAAGGTTCATACATTCTGGCCAGAGGGCTTACCGACAGGGAGGAACATATCTGCGTTGCCGCGGCATCAGCCATTGACCGCAATCTAAATGAAGTCCTGGTGGCCGGAGTCAAAAACATGGTCAGGCAGCGCAGTCATGAAGCAGTAAAGATTGTCCGGGCCGTGATCAGTTCCCAGTCCAAAAATCTTTTTATGGCCCTTATTGATATCCCGGTGTTTCAGGAAATAGCCATGAGTTACCTGTCCAAAAATACCGCGCCGGACCTGCGCGATTATTTTCAGTCTCTTCTTCAGAAATATGGATACCTGAACCTGGCCGCAGAAATGATTGAAGAGACCGGCGCGGAACAGAAAAGACCCCTGGCTGCGGCGGTTGATGACTCCAAGATGATCTTAAGTATTTACAAAAATACTCTTTATGAAATGGGTTTTGAACCTGTGCTTTTTGAATTTCCCCGCAAAGCCATGGAATGGTTCAGGAATAATAAGCCTCACATCATATTCACCGACCTGAACATGCCTGACATGACCGGGATTGATCTTATAGCCGGCATCAGGGAAATATATCCAGGAGATGAATTGCCCGTGATCATGGTCACCACCCAGAATGAGACCCAGGACAATGATGATGCCAGAAAGGCCGGGGTCACTGATATTATTTTCAAGCCTTTTTCCAGGGAAACCCTGGGCGAAGTTTCGGATAAGTATCTGGGGCAGGGAAGGGGGTAAGTTATAAATTTGCGTTTTTTTATTTACCACAGCCAAGGGCCGGCCTTTGATTCATGTTTCTGTTGATACGAACTCCCTGTCGCGGTTCCGTAAGACAAACCATTAGCTGAGGCTGTTATACTGAATTTGGTAATCTCAAATATTTTAGTATAAAATCGGCGATTTGTTGGTGTACATGGTTTGCCACAACGGAACCGACGACGGTCAAACATCGTATCAATGGCGAAACATGAATCAAAGGCCGGCCTTAAATTTTTGTGGTTGATCAGAAGATATGGTGAGTAGATACGTAAGTTTTTATTTTCCGGATTTGCCGGCCGCCCATCTGATCTGTCTGCAAATGCCCATGAGCAGGTTGTATTCGTTTATCCGCAGATCGGTTCTGGCCAGAAATCTTTTCAGGGGCATCATGAAATAGTCAGGGTTGTCCGGCTGCAGAAAGCTGATGCGCAGCAGGGCGTCCTGTATGTTCTGATGAAGTATGCCGGCTTCTTCCAGGGTGATGAGACGTGAGTCTCCGGAAGTTATTCCGGGATTTTCCCTGGCCGGGACCTGTTTGAAACACTCGTAAAGGATGATAAGTACTGCCTGGGAAAGATTGAGGGACCATGCGTCCTCTGAGGTGGGAATTGAAACGATGTGGGTGCACAGTTCAACTTCCTCATTTAGCAGGCCGGTGTCTTCCGGTCCGAAGACCAGGGCGGTTTTTGCCTGCCTGTTTCGCCTGTCCATGATGCCCGCGCCGGCCTCCCAGGGGGTTAAAATCCCTTTGCGCCATTTGCCCAGCCTGGCTGTAGTGGCGTAAGCCCTGTTGAATCCGGCCAAAGCCTCTTTGAGATCATTCCGGACCAAAGCATGTTCCAGAAGGCTTTTTCCTTTTGTGGTGGCCAGAGGCGCTGCCTTTTCCATGTTGAAATTTAGGGGATTAACCAGGATAAGGCTGGAACAGCCCATATTGACGCAGGCCCGGGCCACTGAGCCGATATTTTCCGGATATTTGGGCCTGGACAGGATAACGGAAATGTTTTCAAGCATATATTACAAACTGAGCTGGTCTGCGGATTCAGGATTATACATTAAATCTGAATGTAATGATGTCCCCGTCTTTGACAATGTAATCCTTGCCTTCCAGACGCAGCACGCCTTTTTCTTTTGCTTTTTTCATGTCCCGGTATTTCATGAAGTCATCCCAGCCAAGGGTCTCGGCCCGGATGAATCCTTTCTGGATGTCGGTATGGATGGCTGCGGCTGCTTCATGGGCAGTGGATCCTTTTTTAAGGGGCCAGGAGCGGACTTCTGCTTCTCCGGCTGTAAGAAAGGTGATGAGATTCAAAAGGTTGTAGGTCCTGGCGATTACCCGGTCCAGGGCTGACTCGTTTACTCCCAGGTCCTGCATGAACATCTCAAGTTCTTCAGGGTCGTCAAGCTCGGCCATTTCCCTTTCCAGCATTGCTGATACGGATATATGTCCCATGCCGGTCTGTTCAGCAGGAGGCTCAAAGCTCTCCATTCTGGATTCAGAGATATTCCAGGCATACAGAACAGGTTTGGCTGAAAGAAACGCGAATCCCCTGAGGTCAGGTTCGGCCGCAAGCTCCTTTTCCAGGCGCAGGGGTTTTTCCTGTTCCAGAAGATCCATGGCCCGGGTCAGCAATTCTTCCACATTGGGATCATACAGGTGTTTGGCCTTTTTTTTATCCTGGGCCAGCCTTTCAAGTTTCTTTTCAATAACCGCCATGTCCGAGACAATGAATTCCGCTTCTATGGCGGACATCTGCTCTGCCGGGTCAACCCCGCCTGAATAGGCATCCACAACCGCCAGGAAGCAGTCATAGCTTCGTATTTCATTGAGCACCTTTCCACCCAGAGATTTGGAACCGCCGCTGCCGGGCATGTCCTGGTATTCAATCTCTGTTCTGGTGATCTTTTTGGGTTTAAAGGTCTCGGCCAGGGGATCCAGTCTGGGTTCAGGAACTTTGACCATGGCCCGGCCTCCAGGGGCTGCTCCTGGTCCGGCCAGAGCCCTGAACAGTTCGGATTTTCCGCTTCCGGCAAAACCGATTATCGCTGTTTTCATAATTATTGCTCCAAGGAAATTGTTTTCGGGGCATATATAATAATAGTATTATTGGCAAGAAAAAGCTTGGGATGAGAGTCGCGGTAAAATTTATGCTTGCCAAACAAAATGGGTATGCTTATACGCAGCCACATTATGAGCAAAGATTTAATTATTGTAGAGTCACCGGCTAAGGTAAAGACCATTAAAAAATTTCTGGGCAAGGACTACCTGGTGGAAGCCTCGGTAGGCCATATCCGCGATCTCCCCAAAAAGACTCTGGGGGTAAATGAAGACGCGGGTTTTGAGCCGGAATACGAGATTATTTACGGCAAGAAAAAGGTTGTCACCAAACTCCAGCAAAGCGCTAAAAAATCAGAGCGCATATTCCTGGCTCCGGACCCGGACCGGGAAGGCGAAGCTATTGCCTGGCATATAGCCGAACTGATAAAGAAACAAAACAGCAATATCACCCGGATTCAGTTTAATGAAATCACCTCCCGGGCGGTAAAGGAAGCCCTTAAGCATCCCAGGGAGCTTAACAAAGATCTTTTTAATGCCCAGCAGGCCAGGCGGGTCCTGGACCGGCTGGTGGGCTACAAGATTTCCCCTCTTTTATGGAGCAAGGTCAAGCGAGGTATTTCAGCCGGGAGAGTTCAGTCCGTGGCCCTGAGGATGATAGTTGAGCGCGAACGCGAGCGCCAGGCTTTTAATCCTGAAGAATACTGGGTTTTCAAGGCTCTTCTTTCCAACGCGGCCAAACAGGATTTTGAGAGTCAGCTCTGGAAGATTGACAATAAAAAGGCCCATGTCGGCTCGGAAAAAGAAGCCAGGGCCCTGGAAGCAACCTTAAAGAAATCATCTTTCACAGTTAAAGAAGTTGAAGAAAAGGAGCGCAAAAGAGATCCCAAGCCACCTTTTATCACTTCCACCCTGCAGCAGGAAGCCAGCAGCCGCATGGGGTTTACCGCGAAAAGGACCATGTCGGTGGCTCAGCGTCTGTACGAAGGGGTGGAACTCGGGGATAAAGGCACCACAGCCCTGATTACTTATATGCGTACTGATTCAGTACGGGTATCAAAAGATTCCCAGGCTTCAGCCAAAAAGTGGATAATCTCCAACCTGGGAAAGGATTATTATCCTCCCAAGACCAGGTTTTTCAAGTCAAAGGGATCAGCCCAGGACGCTCATGAAGCGGTGCGGCCTGTTGATCCGGCAATAACTCCTGAAGAGATCAGATCATACCTGCCCCGGGATCAGTTCATGCTGTACAAACTTGTCTGGGAAAGATTCATGGCTTCCCAGATGGCTGCGGCCAGATTCTGGGACACCACGGTTACTGTTGCCGCTGCCAATACATTGTGGCGCAGCAAGGGCGAAAGGCTGATTTTTGACGGATATCTCAAGGTATATTCAGCTTCAGGAACCAAGGACGATATTTCATTGCCCAAACTGGATAAGGGTGAAGGCCTCAACCTTGAAAAGCTGATGACCGAGCAGAAGTTTACCCAGCCCCCAGCCAGATATTCCGAGTCTTCCCTGGTCAGAAAACTGGAAGAGCTGGGCATAGGAAGGCCTTCCACATACGCGGCCATTATTTCCACTCTTCTGGACCGGGAGTATGTAAGCCTGGAGGAAAAGAATTTCCTGCCCACAGAACTGGGCTCAGAGGTGTGCGATCTCCTGGTGGAGCACTTTCCCACCCTTCTGGATCTCAAATTCACCGCCCAGATGGAAGAGTCCCTGGATACAGTGGCTGAAGGCAAAAAAGACTGGGTTGAGCTTTTAAAACAATTCACCGCTGAATTCTATCCCACCCTGGAAAAGGCCAAAAAAGAAATGGCTACGGTCAAGGCGGGCAAGGAAACAGATATCAAGTGTGAAAAATGCGGTCAGAACATGCTGATCCGGTTTGGACGCAACGGAGCTTTCCTGGCCTGTTCCGGGTATCCGGAATGCAAAAGCACTTCCAACTTCACCCGTGACGAGCAGGGCGGGATCAAGCTTCTGGAGGCTGAACCGGTCATCAGGGAAAAGGTGGGGGTATGTCCTGACTGCCAGGGCGATCTGGTCCTTAAAAAGGCCCGTACCGGCAGCAGATTCATTGCCTGCGACAACTACCCCAAATGTAAGTATACCAAGCCTTTTACTACGGGTATTCCATGTCCCAGGGAAGACTGCCCCGGCGAGATCGTGGAAAAGGGCAGCAGAAGGGGCAAGGTGTTTTATGGATGCGACCAGTATCCCAAGTGCGACTACGCGGTCTGGAACTACCCGGTTAATGAAAAATGTCCGGAATGCGGATCAAAGATACTGGTGCGCAAATCCACCAAGACCAGGGGAGATCACGTGGCCTGTCCTGAGAAGGCCTGCAAGTACTGGTACAAAAATGAAGAATAGCCGCGGAGACCGCGGTTCGCAAAGGCCCTGGTGCTCCCTGTTGATACCCTGATTTTCAAGGTTGAAAATTCTAAAAGGAAGTCCTTTGCAGGGCTTCCTTTTTTTTGTTGCCTGGTCTGCCACTGGTTCTTATAACTCCGGAAGTGGAGCAGAAAATGAATTTTAAAACAGCCTTTTTTTTGTTGACAGTGTTTTTTATGCTGCCGGGATGTTCAGTGCATGAGCCTTATGAACCAAAAGTTCCTGAAAATATGCCTGAGTTTTTCGCGGCAGAGCATGGTCTCCATGCTCCTGACTGGGGAAAGTGGTGGCAGCAGTTTGATGATCCTGTACTGGACAGGCTCATGGATAAAACCTTTGAGCGGAATCCGGATATCAAACAGGCCTTTGCCAGAGTCCAGCAGATGAGAGCTGCGGCAGCAATTGCCGGGGCAGGCAGATATCCTCATCTGGAGCTGGAAGGTTCCGCGGGCAGGCAGCGTTCCCAGGGCGTCATGGGCCCGGTTGAAGAGGACCGCTTTAACCTGTCTGCTTCAGCCGTGTTTGAGATTGACGTCTGGAGAAAGCTTAAGATGGCTCATGACGCGGCCGGACTGGAACTTCTGGCTTCAAGAGAAGATCTGCGCGCGCTTTACCTGACCCTTGGCGCCGGGCTGGCTGAAAACTATTATCTGGCTGTGGAGCAGAAAAGCCAGGCTGAACTGGCCAGGAAAAATATCCAGACTTTCAAGCACATCCTGGAACTGGTGGAATTGAGATATGCCCGGGGCCTGGTGTCTTCCGAGGATATTTATCAGACCAGCCAGAACCTGGCATCAGCCCGGTCCAGCCTCCCGTTATATCAGGCAGGCGCGGCGCAGGCCCTGAACCAGATATCCATAATAACCGGAGAATTCCCTGACAGTGACGCAATGCCCGGCAGTAAAGCCCTGCCGGAAATTCCGGAAAAAGTATATGCCGGGCTTCCTTCAGATCTTCTTAAAAACAGACCAGACCTGCAGGCCGCGCTTTTGCGGCTTAAATCCGCTGACCTGGAAGTGGGCCAGGCCCTGGCTGACCGTTTCCCTTCATTCAGGCTGGCGGGTGACTATGGAGGGGCATCTGAGGAGTTGCGTAATATCCTGGATTCTCCAAATATATTCTGGAATTTACTTGTTCAGATTGCCATGCCTGTGCTGGACGGAGGACAGAGAGCCGCCAGAGTGGATGCCCGCAGGTCGGTTTTTGAACAGAATCTGTGGGCGTACCATCAGGCTGTTCTGCAGGCCTGCAAAGAAGTGGAGGACGCTTTGACCCTTATTCAGGAAAAATCCAGGGCGATTGAACATATTAAAGCCGGAGAAAAAGCCGCGTCCAGGGCCCTTGAGCTGGCCATGGATAATTATGCCCAGGGAGTCAGTGATCTGATCAGGGTGTTTGAGGCCCAGAGGTCCCTGCATGACAGCCGGAGTTCACTTCTGACTCAACGCAGGGAGCTGGTGTCCGCCTATATTCAGCTTACCCGGGCTCTGGGAGGAGAATGGATGGATGAGTATATTAAAAGTCATGCTGATAAACACGCGGAATACCAGCCATGATTTCGAGGTCCGCCTAAAATTTTGTGAGGGCTGCAGTATTATGTTGAATGGTAACTGTTCTCTGTGTGTATTTATTCATCATTTTTTTTAATCCTGGAGCCAATCCGGTTTTCTTATGTTGCAAAACTCCCTGTCGCGGCTCCGTAAGACAAAACCATTTTATTTTTGGTTTAACAAGTTTGGTACTGGTTTTGCCTAACGGAACCGTCGCCGGTCAAACATTGCAACATTGCGAAACCCGGACTGGCTCCAGGTTTTTGATGTAGATCATGATCATATCTTACGTTTGATAGTCGCTGT
>JBKHCI010000147.1:0-3896 GCA_046541915.1 Desulfonatronovibrio sp.
ATAAGGACTTTTTCAGCAGGCTGTTAAGCACGCATTGAAAGCAGATAAAACAACCCGGCCTGACGCGTCAGGCCGGGTTGTCAGGGATTTGAGGCTATCTGATTTTTTTGTTCAGATCCCACATAAGCTCTGCTTCCTCGAACTTGGGCAGGTACTCAAGCCATTTATGGGAGTCAAGGTGTTCCTGACTCATCTGCAGTTTGCGACTGTGTTCCTTTATGGGAGGAACAATTTCATATATGTCTCCCGCAAGATCAGGTCCAATGCCGTAGTTTGCAGCCTGCATGGCCAGATTAACAGCCTGCTGACTGTATTGCTGGGACTTGGCCAGAACATCAATTGCCTTGGCCGGATTGTGGAATCCAGCACTGTTCTCGGCTGAAACCCAGTCCCAGAACCATTGCCCTTTTCTGATTCTTTCCCTGGCCTGAATCATGAGCTGATCATAATCCTCATTCTTTTCTCCATCGTATTCCGAGGCCAGCCTGACTGCTTCGTGAGCCTTGACTGACAGTTCCTGGGCAGTCATAAGCTGTTCCCAGGTTCTTTCCTGACTATATATGACCCGTTCTTCCAGATATTCAGGACTTTTGTCCGAGTGGCACTGCAGACAGGATTTTTCAATATCTTTTAAAGGCGATGTCACATGATGTGTTGATATTTTTTTCTTATCATCCAGACGGACATAGGGCATGTGGCAGTCGGCGCAGGACACTCCGGCTGCTCCATGAATTCCGTCCTGCCACATTTCAAATTCAGGATGCTGGGCTTTGAGCATCGGCGTATCAGATACCGGATGAGTCCAGTCTATGAACCAGCCCTGAAACCCCTCTCTGGAGGTATTGCCAACGCTTTTGTAGTATTCATAGGTTTCAGGCGGATTGAACCCATTGCCCCACGGAAATACAGGCTTGGCCGCGACACCATGCTCTGGTTCTTGAAAATAATATTCCACATGGCACTGGGCGCATACATACGAGCGCATTTCATTGCGGGTGGCTTTTTCCAGGTCAATTCCCAGTTTTTCAAATGCTTCCTGTAAAGGGATGCTGGTTATGCGAAGGTCCATGGTTTCAGGATCATGACATTGTTTGCATCCTACGGTGTTTTCTTCAACATCGTGATCTTCGCGGAAATCATTGAATTCCATGGCCCAGAAATCATCTCCGTATTCTTCATGGTAACCGGGAAGTTTTGTTGTTTTACAATTCCAGCAGGTAGCTGGAAGACCTGCATTTTCACTGTATCTGTTCAGCCGGTCAATCTCCAAAAGGTCATGCAGCGCGTAAGTGTGTCCTCTGGCCCTGTTGTATTCAAAACTGAAGGAATAACCTGTCCACAGGTTTTTGAGATAGGGCTGACAGTATTTGTAGCCCTCAGGGAGGTCGCCGCACAGGTGTTTGGCGTGGGGAACTGATCCGGCGTACTCAGTCATTTCACTGTCATCGTTGTTATCCAGGTAAGTTTGATAATGCAGGGGAAAAAATTCTTCAAAAGCGCTGTTTTTCTCGGCTTCCTTTTCTGTGAGATCTGTTTCATATTCTGGTGTTTCCGGCTCAGGGATTTCAGTGCACCCCCCAAGGCACAGAGCAAACGAAAAGGCAGTCAGCCATAAAAAAATATTCTTACTCATCAGCCACTCTCCTTTCAGCTATGGGTAGTTTACTTAAATGAGGCACCTGCCTGTGACAGTCTGTGCAGTTCTCTTTTACGGTCATGACTTCAACATTCAAGGTGGTCATGGTATGACATCTGAGGCAGTTGTCGTTAACCACGCTTTGAGTGCTGTCAGTAGCATGGATGACATCGTGAATTTCTGCAAATGTGTTTTTATACATATCTTTCATGCCGGCGTAAGCCTTGAAGGTGTATTTGGAAACAGGAGTATCAGGAATATGACAATCATTGCAGGCAAGCTCGGCGTGAACTGATTTTTTATGGGTGCGCACCGCCTCATACATAACGTGACAACTGCCGCAAAATTCAGCCTCATTGGTCTTTTTCATGGAAAAGCCAAAACCGGCTGACAGGGCTATTCCCACAAGCAGTATGATGAGTACCGCTGTGAGGGATATTCCCTTTTGTTTTTTCATACATTTACCTCCTTGTTGACAGCTCAAGGTTTATATTGCCGTGATCCGGCGTTCACAGGCAAGATTATGTGCCTTTGTTAAAAATTTTGTACTGTTACATTTATCATAAGCAAGAAGATCTGGATATCAAGAATTTTTTTGCAAAAAAAAAGCCCCGCTTGTACGGGGCTTTTAAAATGACCTGGTTTAATTTCCGGCCATCATGGCCTGAATATCTTCCTGCACTGTTCCAATGGGCCTGATATTAAACTTGTCAACAAGCACCTTGGCCACATTGGGAGACAAAAATCCCGGCAGGGTGGGACCCAGGCGAATGCCCTGAATGTTCAGGCTCAAAAGGGCCAGAAGCACTGCCACTGCTTTTTGTTCATACCAGGCAATATCATAGGAAATGGGCAGGTCATTAATGTCGTCCAGTCCGAAAGCCTCTTTGAGTTTTAAGGCAATGACGGCCAGGGAATATGAATCATTGCACTGGCCCGCGTCCAGCACCCTTGGGATTCCTCCGATATCTCCCAGATCAAGCTTGTTATAGCGGTACTTGGCGCATCCCGCAGTGAGAATAACAGTGTCTTGGGGCAGATTCCTAGCTACTTCGGTAAAGTAATCACGGGTTTTGTGTCGCCCGTCACAGCCGGCCATGACAATAAAGCGTTTGATAGCCCCTGATTTGACAGCCTCCACTACCTTGTCAGCCAGGGCCAGAACCTGATTATGAGCGAAACCTCCAACGATTTTTCCGGACTCGATTTCCTCAGGCGGCGGACATTTTTTGGCCCGTTCTATTACCGGAGTGAAATCCTTTGTCCCGCCTTCAGGTCTGTCTTCAATATGTCCTGCTCCAACGTAATTGACCACTCCGGTGGTGTAGAGCCTGTCCAGATATGTGTTGTCCTTTTTAATGGGGATCAGGCAGTTGGTGGTAAGTATCAGGGGACCGTTAAAGGATTCAAATTCCTTGTTCTGGTTCCACCAGGATCCGCCATAATTGCCCGCAAAATGGTCATATTTTTTGAAGGCCGGATAATAGTTGGCCGGAAGCATTTCCCCGTGGGTGTAGACATCAATCCCGGTTCCCTCGGTCTGCTTGAGCAGCTCTTCCATGTCTTTAAGGTCATGTCCGCTGATAAGAATACCAGGGTTGTTTCTGACTCCGATATTTACTTCGGTTATTTCAGGGTGTCCATAGGCTTCGGTATTGGCCTGATCCAGCAGGGCCATGGTATTTACCGCCGCGTCGCCTGCTTCCAGGACCAGGGTCACCATTTCATCCACTGACAGGTCTCTGGTGGTGGAAGCCAGGGCCTGCATGATGAAACCGTAGATCTCATCTTTTTCTTTGCCCAGGATGGCCGCGTGGTCCGCGTAAGCGGCAATTCCCTTGCAGCCGATAATCAGCATCTCTCTTAAAGAACGCACGTCTTCATCCTGCTGAGCAGTAATGCGCAGTTCATCAGACAAGGCCTTGGACATGATTTCATCTCTGTCTTCAGCCGACCAGGTAGCGCAGTCCGGAAGGTCCCGGGGAAGATCACTGCCAAGCTTTGCCCTGGACTTTTCCCTGACAACCAGGGCCTCCCTGATCCGGTCAATTATTACCTCATCATCCCAGGCTACATTGGTGACCGTGGTGAAAAGAGCCTTGCATATAAAATTGCCGGCCTCCCTGTCCACCTTGCCTTTTTCCTGCAGTTTTTCACCGAATACTGAGATGCCTTTGCATACATAAATAAGCAGATCCTGCAGATCAGCGGTTTCCTCAGGCTTGCCGCACATGCCTTTGACTGTGCATCCCTTATTTTT
>JBKHCI010000148.1:0-3810 GCA_046541915.1 Desulfonatronovibrio sp.
AGATACCAAGCCGCTAACACAAGGATTAAGTATGTATCTTAAATTATCTTCAATAAAACTCATATTCGTTCTCTGCTTTGTGCTCGTGGTCACGGCACCTCCTTCCCGGGCTGCCGTGCAAAAGGTAACTCTTTTTCCCGCTTCTGCCAGAGTAATGGAAGAAACAACCGCCCAAATCATTTCCCGGGAAAACAGAAAATTTGTTGAACTTATTCTGCCTGCCCAGGCAGATCCGGCCGGCATAAACATCTCCGCGCTATCTGAACAATCAGCAAATGTCATGGATATTGCATGGGAAAGAACTGACCCCATGGAAAATCAGCGGGTCAAGGAATTAAGGGAAAAAATTGAAAACCTGATCCAGGAAAAGACCTCCCTGAAGATATCCATGGAATCCGCCCAGAAAGGCGCTGCTTTCTGGGAAATACAGTCAGGATCCCAGGCAGATGACCTTGATGCTTTAAAAGAATTATCCGGGCTGATTGCTTCCAACCTGCAGGCAATCTATACTGAGATAGAAGCAGCGCGCCAAAAAATTGAAGACCTTAATGACAATATTCAATCCCTGAAAAAAGAGCTCGAACAGATTACCGGTCCGCAGAACAAGGACTGGAAAGTCAAAGTATTCTTAGAATCACCTGAAAACAAGGATGAATTAACTATTTCTTATGATTACATATTAAACAATTGCGGCTGGAAATCTTCCTACCGGCTGGAAGCAGTCCCCAAGCAGGACAGGATACTCTTCACCTGGCACGCGAAGGTCTGGCAAAGCAGCGGAAAGGACTGGAACGACGTAGACATGACCCTTGCCACTCTGGAACCGCAAAGGGAGCTCCTTCCGCGCCCTGTTCCGGACTGGATTATTGAACCCCGCAGGGAACCAGCTCCGCTAACCGCAATGAGCAGGGAGGTCGACAAAAGCCATATGGCTGATGCCGGGACCATGAATCTTGAGTCCGCACCTGTTCAGGAAAGAACCGGTTCATATTCTGAATGGATACTGGGCCAAAAAAGTCTGGCCGCCGGAGAAAGACCCAGGTTCAAAATTCAGGAAGAAACCTGGAAGGCCCAGTTTACGCACCTGGTCAGGCCGAGCGTAAACAATAAATCCTTTATCAGGGCAAAAGTTGAGTTTGAAGAAGCAAAAGACCTGCCTCCGGGAGAAGCCCTGTTTATGCTGGATAAGGCTCTGATGGGCAAACACACCTTAAGACTTGCCGGCAGTGAGCAGACTCTGTTTTTCGGTCACGATCCCTTTGTCACCACAGAACTTATTGCCAGTGAAAAAAAATCCGGAGCCAGAGGAATCATCAGCAGCAAACAGACTTACCTGTGGGATTTTACCATTCGCCTGGAAAACCATCATTCATATCCGGTTAAGATCAGAATGGAAGAACCAAAGCCCATGCTGCGTGATGACAGAATTGATGCTTCCTTTGATTTTTCTCCTGAGCCGGATGAACAAACCAGTAAACTGTTCATCTGGGTCCCAACGCTTGAACCCGGACAAACCAAGGATTTTAGACTTAACATCAACATGCAGGCCCCTGAAGACATGAACATTGACTGGGGCTGGAGAAGGTAGGTGGATTGATGTTTTTTAATAAGGTCAACCTGGAACTTTATGTTACTGATGACGGGCTTGAGGTAAAAATCAGGAGTTACACACCCACCAAAAGCACGCCTTTAACCGCGAAACAGGTTTTGTCTCAACTTAAAAAAATCGGAATCCGTATTGATGTGGACCATGACCTGATCAATGAAGTAGTGACCAGAGCGGCCACAGGTCATGACATAACCGACATGACTGTTTTAAAAGGAATCCCGCCCCGGAAAAAAGGAGAAAAACAACTAAGACTCAGTGGCAATCCGGATTTCCCTGTATTCAAGGCTATGTCAATAGGGACTCTGGAAATACTTGACAAGGATATTCCCGGAAAAGACGTTTTCAACCAGCCCATCCTGCCTTCCTCCGACCATAAGCCCCAGGAGTTCAAGATTGGAAAAGGCTGTGTATTTGATAAAAGCACTGGCAATATCCTGGCCCAGGGCTATGCCCAGGTTCTTCTGTCTTTTAATGAGATAAAACTCAAACCCCTCTTTCGCATAAGCCCGGACAAAATAAAAATCACCAGCGTAATCTTTCATTCAGATTTTTCAGGCAAGCCCATAACCACAGCAGACTTTACAAACAGCCTGATTGAAATGAAAGTTGATGAAAACGCGGTAAATCATCAGGCAATTGAGTCGGCCCTGACCAAGGCGGGCAAAACCAAGACACCACAGATTACTGTTGTTGCCAGCGGCAAACCTCCTGTGAATGGCCGTGACGGTTATTTTGAGCCCTCAGAAGCAGTAAAGCCGCCAAGCGCTGATGACAAGGATCTTTCCGCCAGAATAGACTTCCGGGAACAAAGCATATTCAGGACCGTCAAACAGGGTTCTTATCTGGGCAAAATTTATCCACCCAAACCAGGCCAGGACGGACAGGATGTTTTTGGACGCGTCATTTCCGCAAGATTTGGAAAAAATGCTGAAATATATGCTGGTGACAAGGTGGAAATCACCTCACCCGATAACGCTGATGAAGGTGAACAGACTAAAGCGGAATCTGAAAATGATAAAGAAACACCCATTGCGGGTGAACTGATTGCCCTGGAATCAGGCATGGTTGTCCTTGAAAAAAACCGTATTTCCATACGCGATTTCATGCGCATAAACGGAGATGTTGATTATTCCACCGGCAACATCAGGCTTGAAACCGGATCAGTGGAAATCACCGGTACTGTCAAGGAAGGATTCAAGGTGAGCAGCCCCGGCCATATCCTCATCAGAGAAAATGTAGAAGAAGCCGGTATCAACGCCCTCGGCAATGTGGAAGTAGGCCTTGGGGTAATAATGAAGAGATCGGGCAGCATCAAAGCCGGAGGCACGTTTCGCTGCAAATTTGCTGAAAACGCGGTTATTGAAGCAGAAGGCAACATAGTTTTTTCCAGCAATCTCAACAACTGCCGGGTAACCACCAGCCAGTCAATCATTTCCAATGGAAGCGGCATTGTCATGGGCGGCGTTCTCAGGGCTGGAATCAGCATGGAAGTAGGCCAGATAGGCTCGGATTACGAGATAAGGACAGATATCTTTGTGGGGCCGAACCCCGAAAATGTTCAAAAACTCATTGATGAAAAGCACAAACTTATCCAGGAACATAAAGAAATCAAGGAAACCCTGGTTCAGCACGCCATGGAAAGCAAATCCGGAGGACTTGATGACGAACAGAAGAAGCGCACCAAAGAGCTCATGGATACTTACAATTCCATCCAGAACAAGATCAAGAAAATGGACAAGATCATCCAGGATAAAGGCATCTCAGAAGAGAACGCCAAAAAATATTTGGTTAAAGTCAAAGATATAGTTTATCCTGGAACTACGATCCATATTGCCGGCAAATCACTCAAACTCGTTGAAACCCTTCAGAGCCCCACCTTTTATTATGATTATTCCAAAGAGGCGGTTGTCTGGAAATAAGCCGGGCTGGCTGCAGTATTACACTCTATAATACCCTGGTTTCAAGCAATAACAAAAAAATCACAACACCAAGGCGGGCTTCGCCCGCAACACAGATGTCTACACCTTAATTTGACCCATTTTTTGTCCAACCAATGGGGGAAGCCTATCGGATCACCCAAAGTTCTCGCCTAATATTTCTTGTTTTTTATGACAGAGAAAGAGAGACTTTATAATAAGTAACTAATGCTGGCTTTGCCCGCAACCCAGTGACAAGAAAAAGAAATACTCACCACAGAGACA